>JAFTMR010000012.1 GCA_017452325.1 Phascolarctobacterium sp.
CAACACATTCGCCCGAAACGGAAATTGGCTCTGACGAGCTGCTCAAAATAGTTTTTCATGCAGGGCACCTTCCTTCAAAAATAAAAACCGGGAAACCCGATTGGGTCTCCCGGTCGGAATGCACTGTGAACCGCGCGCGATCAAGCGGCACAATGAGCAGCTTCTGAGATGGAGGACCCATCGGAAAAAAGAACGCAAGAAATCATGCACATGCAGCACATGCACATCTCCATCATCATGTTGGCAATGATAGCGAACTTCTTCATGGTTCCAATCTCCTTTCTTTTATTACCTACTCGTTTGATTGGTTAAATGATAGCACCATTTACCTACTTTGTCAATAGGTAAATTGAGAAATTTTAGAAATTCATTTTGGGCATGGTATAAGGGACTATACTTATACCTAAGTATCGGTATAAAAGTTGTGCTGTAGCAATTGTCAAGATAAGAAGATTTAAACCAGGTAGTAACAATGAGGAAAATCGTAGTTCAAACAACCATTATCAATGTTCCAATCTCTAACGCATCTAATAAAATCCGGGTTCGGGTTATGCTTTGCTTATTCTTCCATAACCTCAATCATCATTCTGGCACCCAGCTTAAAGCCGTTCTGGAATAGCAGATAATCTGTAATGGTTTGGTATTCTCGCACACAGTCTGCATATTTAGAAAACAATTCTTTCTGTTCATCCGTCATGGTGGCTCGGAGCTTTTCTTCATTTCTGCAGATCAGCTCCTGCATCTTCTTGTACTCCTTGGAAGAGGTGTCGTACTCTGTTGGCTCAATATTGCCGTACCAAAATTCTTCAAGGATTCTCATACCGCATCCTCCCCGTAGATTATTTCCCAGAGGATGACTTCCTCTGCTCGATTTCGGATGCTGTTCATAGCACCCACCCATGCCATCTGATCGTGCTGCTTCATGCCCTCTGTCACACCCTCAGCGGCTTTCATTTGTTCAACAATAAGTTCAAGACGGCTCTGTGCCTGCTCGTTCAAATCAGCCAGATATGTCCAGAGTTCGCCGCTGAGACAAAGATTATTGAAACGGATAGGGTTATGCTCCTTGATATAATCTCTGTGCATACGCCCCCATCGACCAATAGGTCTGTTTTCTTCCGGCAAGCTGGCAATGGTTGAATGGATGAAGTTCCAGCTGGAAGAACACAAAAAGAAAGGCAACTGATGCCTTAAAATAAAAAAGCCACCGTTTTGACGGTGGCTTTTTTATTTGCCCTGCTGCACCCCTACAACAAGGCTGTGGTTAGAGAGAGGAGAAGGATAAGTAGAAAACGTAATTCTATCAGAACAGCACTAATCTATGCGTAAGCAAATGTCCCGTTTGCTTATGTACTGCCAAAAGGAAACCAATATTTCGACCCGCGTGGATGGAAAACTAAAAACCCGTTTCGGCAAGCGTGAAACGGGTTTAATGCAACAGTAAAAATTCTGCCACTCTCACATAAACAGAACTTTCTTTGAAAACATCTTTCCCGTCGCTCGCAGGTAAGCAAATGCTATATAAAAAGCTCTGCTGGCTTCAGGCAAGCCTGTCACAGCGGCGGGACCACTTTGGATTTGCACCAAATAAGCTTTCTATACGAAATATTGATTTGTTACGCTAATTGTACTAAATCTTATTAAGACTGTCAATACACTTTTAATATATTTTTATCAAAATTCTTTATGAGAATTATTCTTACTAATTTCCAAAAGCTATAACCCGCTTCCCAAGGGCGTTGCAGGTGTAAAAAAGGCGCTCCTTCTTATCGAAGAAGCGCTCTAAATTTTACCTTATAGCTTTTTTATCACGGAAGAAAATTTCTAAAACAGGGGGAACCAAAATGTTGATGGCAAGCAATCTTACAAGCTGATAGGCTAAAATTGTAGCAACGTCCTCACCCATGCTTAACCCAGCCAGAGCCATCTCTGCAATGCCACCGGGAGCCATTGCCAGGAAGGCAGTTATCAGGCTAAAACCATAACGGTCAGAAAGTACATACGCTACACCGATACTGATGATGACCAAAATAGCAGTGCCACCTAAAACAAAGGGAATAACATTCCTTGTTTTAGCAATGCGATTGGCGTCCATAATCATCCCCATGTAAAGGCCAATACTTAATTGGGCAGGAGACATGAGCAAACCGGGAACAGGCTGCACGCTGCCAACAAAGATGTTGAAGATGGTGGTCATCAGAATGGAGCCCAAGAGTACGGGGGTAGGCATTTTCAGCTTGGTTGCAATTACGCTGCCCAAAACCGTCAAGGGTATAAAAATTGCCCAGTGATAGCCCACTGCACCTGCATTCATAGCCAAAGGACTGTGAATAACCTTGGCATCCAACAGCCACACCGTCAAAAACGGTACGGAAACAATTACCCCGAACAAGCGCAGCACCTGCATTACCATGACTACGTTGGGGTTAACCCGCTTGTCCTCTTCTGCCATGAGCAGGGACATAGTCATGCCACCGGGAAGCATACCCATAATGCAGCTTTGTAAATCTTCCTTGGTAATCTTGGAAGTAACAATGGCAATGATAATGCTTGCCCCAAGGGCGATGGCAGTAGCTTCCGTAACGCCCAGCAGCTCATTCATAAAATTGTTCCAGGCATCGGTATTAAAGTTTACGCCAATGCCATAGCCTGCAATCATCAAACCAAAATCCCGCCACAGGCGAGGCCAGGCAACAGCTCTATCCTTAGCAAAGGTTTTGTAGAAGATTGCCGTTACCATACCGCCCAGCATAAAGGGAATGGGTATGTGCATTTTCATTAGCATTGTACCTAAACAGCCTGCAGTTATGAAAAGCAAAAGCCTATCCAACATTTACATCATCCCTTAGATATCAAATATAATTATTTACCGCAGCCATAACACGCTCAATAAGCTCGCCACGCATAGTGTGATTAGAAGAAGAATACACCATAATCTGGTCATCACTTAAACCTAACTCACGACGGAACAAAGCCTTTTGGCTCATGGCAGCGTTTTTGGAAAGCTTGTCAGATTTTGTCAGGATTACCTGCACCATCAGGCCACAGCTTTTTAGCCAGTGGTAACATTCCATATCACTTTCCAAAGGCTTGTGGCGGATATCAATCAGCTGGCAAACCATGGCAAGGTTATCGCTGCCGGAAAGATATTTGGCAATAAAGCCGCTCCATTGGTCGCGGTTAGCCTTACCTGTACGGGCAAAGCCATAGCCGGGCAGGTCTACCAAATAAAATTCTTGACGTTCTACGGATTCATCTTCCAAAGTACGTTTAGCTTCCAAATCATAGAAGTTAATAGTTTGAGTTTTACCGGGAGTAGCACTTACACGCGCCAAGCCATTACGACGGCACAAAGAATTTATCAAAGAAGATTTGCCCACATTACTGCGTCCGATGAACGCCACCTCTGTTAAATCCGGATGAGGGTACTGCTCCGGACGAACAGCAGAAGCAATAAATTTAGAATGGATAATATCCCAAGAGCCTTTATTTGTCATGCCTATCCTCCAGTGCCAGTTTCAAAACCTCGTCCATGTGCTTCACAGGAATAAACTTCATTTCAGCACGCACGTTTTCCGGGATTTCTTCCAAATCCTGCATATTGCGTTGGGGCAGAAGAATGGTTTTCACGCCGTAGCGATGGGCAGCCAGCATCTTCTCCTTAATGCCGCCAACGGGAAGCACCCTGCCGCTAAGGGTAATCTCACCGGTCATGGCAATACCGGCTTTTACCTTGCGCCCTGTCAGAGCAGAAACCATTGCAGTTACCATAGTAATGCCCGCAGAAGGGCCATCCTTGGGAATAGCGCCTTCCGGCAAGTGAATGTGAATGTCCTCAGTTTCGTAGAAGCTTTCATCCAAGCCTAAATCTGCAGCGCGACTGCGAATGTAGGTGTAGCCTGCCTGTGCAGATTCCTTCATCACGTCACCCAGCTGACCGGTCAGGGTTAAGCTTCCCTTGCCCTTGTAAACCAGCACCTCCACCTTCAACAGCTCGCCGCCAACTGCAGTCCAAGCCAAGCCGGTGCAAATGCCCACTTCGGATTTGATGGTGATGTCATCTTCCAAGTAAATTACAGGGCCTAAGTATTTTTCTAAATTCTTTTCTGTTACCTTAGCAGATTTGCTATTGCCGGTAACAATCTTATGAGCAATCTTGCGGCACACGCCTGCAATCTTGCGCTCTAAATTACGCACGCCTGCTTCGCGGGTATAATCGCGGATGATGCGGCGCAATGCCTTTTCGCTAACAGAAACCTTACGTTTTTCCAAGCCGTGAGCCTTGCGTTCTTTCGGCAAAAGGTGCAGCTCCGCAATCTTAACCTTTTCGTCCTCAGTATAGCTGGAAAGCTGGATAACCTCCATTCTGTCCAAAAGGGCAGGAGGAATTGTCTCCATAGTGTTTGCAGTTACAATCCAGAAGACATTGGAAAGGTCAAAGGGGAACTCGATAAAATGGTCGCTAAAAGCGTGGTTCTGTTCCGGATCAAGCGCTTCCAACAGAGCGGAAGCAGGGTCGCCGCGGAAGTCAGAAGCCATTTTGTCAACTTCGTCCAGCAGGAACACCGGGTTCATACAGCCACAGGTTTGCATGCCATGAATAATTCTACCTGGCATAGCGCCAATGTAGGTACG
>JAFTMR010000086.1 GCA_017452325.1 Phascolarctobacterium sp.
CTCTTGCTGCTATTGGTGCGTTTATGTGGGGCGTTCGTTACCCCGGTATTACTCCGTATTTAGGTGTAATGCCTGGTTTGAAATGCTTTATTGCTGCGGTTATCGGTGGCATTGGCAATATTAAAGGCGCGGTTTTGGGTGGCTTCATCCTTGGCTTGGGCGAAATCTTCATTGTAGCTTTCTTCCCACAGCTTTCTGGTTACCGCGACGCATTTGCATTTATTGTTTTGATTATTATTCTGTTCTACAAACCTACCGGTTTGTTGGGTGTAAAAACTACTGAGAAGGTGTAAGCATGAAGAACAAAAGAGATATATTGCTGACCGTAGCTGGTCTTGTAGTTCTTTTTGGTGCTGCTTGCTACGCTCAGTTTGAGATGGGCTCCTATGTCCGCAGAATTATTAACCTTTGCTTAATTTATGCCATCATTGGCTTATCCATGAATCTGACCAATGGCTTTGCAGGTCAGTTCAGCTTGGGTCAAGCAGGCTTCATGGCAGTGGGCGCTTATGTTGTAGGCGTATTCACTGTACCTGTAGAGCTGCGTCCCAATGTTTTCTACGCAGAGCCGATGAATCCTATGATTGCCGATATCCAGTTCCCCCTGTGGTTTGCCCTGTTGGTAGGCGGTTTGCTTTCTGCTTTGATTGCCTTCCTCATTGGGTATCCCGTTCTGCGCTTGCGTGGTGACTATCTGGCAATCGCAACCCTTGGTTTCTCTGAAATCATCCGTATCTTGATTACCAATGCTCAAAGCTTTACCAATGGTGCATTGGGTATTAAGGATATTCCTGCACTTAATGACGTGCGCTATATCTTTATTGCTACTGCTATTACCTTCCTCTTTGTAACCTGCTTGATTAATTCCTCCTATGGTCGTGCCTTCAAGGCGATCCGCGAGGATGAAATTGCAGCAGAAGCAATGGGCGTAGGCTTGTTTAAGCATAAATGTATGGCCTTCATGCTGAGTGCATTCTTTGCAGGCATTGGTGGCGGTTTGTACGCAACCCTGCTTGGTACTGTTGACCCTAAAAACTTCCTGTTTACTTTGACCTATAACTTCCTGTTGATTATCGTGCTTGGCGGTATGGGCAGCATCACCGGCAGTATGCTGGGTTCAATTATCGTAACCGGTGGTTTGGAATACCTGCGTGTATTTGACGAACCTTTGGAACTTTTTGGTATGGCAATTCCTTTGTTCCGCCCCGGCTTCCGTATGGTAATCTTCTCCATCCTTTTGATGGCTTGCGTACTGTTCTGGCGTAAAGGTATTATGGGTACCAACGAATTTACTTGGGATAAGTTCATCGCTTTCTGCAAGAACCCGATGAAGTATTTTACTCAGAAAGGAGCTAAACAATGAGCACCGTTCTGAAAACTGAAAGTATCACTATGCGCTTTGGCGGTGTAACCGCTGTTAATGAGCTTAAAATTAATATTAAAGAGCACCAGATTGTAGCACTTATCGGTCCTAATGGCGCAGGTAAGACTACCGCCTTTAATATGATTACCGGCGTTTATACTCCTACCGAAGGTAAGGTAAAATATACTGCTCCCGGTGAGGACGAAGTGGATATTACCGGTAAGCTTCCCAGTGATATTGCGAAGATGGGTATTGCCCGTACCTTCCAAAATATCCGCTTGTTTAAAGATCTTTCCGTTTATGAAAACGTAATGATTGCTAAGCATTTACATTTAAAATCTGACGTGTTCTCTGCGGCACTGCATTTGCCCTGGTATAATGCAGAACAACGCGCTATGGAAAAGGACGTTGAAGATTTGCTTCGCAAGGTTGATTTGTGGGAGCTGCGCAACGAAAAGGCTTCCAGCTTGCCTTACGGTCAACAGCGCCGTTTGGAAATCGTGCGTGCACTGGCAACCGGACCCAGGCTGTTATTGCTGGACGAACCGGCTGCAGGCATGAATCCCAAAGAAACCCAAGAATTAACTGAGTTTATCCGTCAAATTCGCGATGAATATAATCTGACTGTGTTTATGATTGAACATCACATGGATTTGGTAATGGAAATTTCTGACTGGATTTATGTACTTGACTTTGGTATGGAAATTGCCCAAGGTACTCCGGCAGAAATTCAAAATAACAGCCGCGTTATCGAGGCTTACCTGGGGGTAGATGAAGATGCTTAAAGTAGAAAATCTTGTTGTAGCATACGGCGGCATCGAAGCTCTCAAAGGTATCTCCTTGGAAGTACCTGAGGGTAAGATTGTAACCTTGATTGGTGCCAATGGCGCAGGCAAAAGTACCCTGCTTCGTAGTATCATTGGCTTGGTTAAACCGGGCGCAGGCAAAATCAGCTACGAAGAAAAAGATATTACCGGCTTGAACTCTCAAAAGATTGTGAAGACCGGTATTACCCTTGTTCCTGAAGGTCGTCGCGTGTTCCCCAACCTTACCGTTTTGGAAAACCTCAAGATTGGTGCCTATTTGCGCAACGATAAAGAGGAAATCGAAAAAGATATCCGTTGGATTTATGACTTGTTCCCCCGTTTGGAAGAGCGTAGCTGGCAAATGGCAGGTACTCTTTCCGGTGGTGAACAGCAAATGTTGGCAGTAGGTAGGGCGCTTATGTGTCGTCCTAAGGTTCTGATGATGGACGAACCTTCCTTGGGCTTGGCTCCCTTGGTAATTAAAGACATCTTTAAAATTATCCAAGAGATTAACAAGCGAGGCATGACCATTCTGCTTATTGAACAAAACGCTAACATGGCGCTGAAAATCGCGGACATTGCTTACGTTCTTGAAACCGGCAGAATTACCATGACCGGTACCGGCAAGGAGCTTCTGGAAAATCCGGAAATTAAAGCTGCTTACCTTGGCAAAAAGAAAAATTAAGTTTTTAAATAGTCAACCAGTTTTATAGCACTGGTTGACTATTCTTTTTTGCAATTATATAATAGAGCGTAATGAAAAAGATTTGGAGGCAGTTTTTGTGATCTCTATTAAAGGGCTAAAGCATTATTATACTGATGCGGATGGCAAAGAAGTAAAGGCCTTAGATGGCATTGATTTAGATATTAAAAAGGGCGAGTTTGTAGCAATCATAGGTGCTAATGGCAGTGGTAAATCTACCTTGGCACGTCATTTGAATGCGTTGCTGTTGCCTACTGCTGGTACTTGTACTGTTAGCGGCTTAGATACAATGGAAGAAAACAATATGTGGGACATTCGCCAGCAGGTGGGGATGGTATTCCAAAATCCGGATAACCAAATCGTAGCGGCAATTGTTGAAGAGGACGTTGCCTTTGGTCCGGAAAATATTGGCGTGCCCAACGAGGAGATTCGTCCTCGGGTGGAACGTGCTTTGGCTGCTGTTGGTATGAGTGATTATGCTAAGCATGCTCCTCATTTATTGAGTGGCGGGCAAAAGCAAAGAGTAGCCATTGCCGGTTTGATGGCTTTGGAGCCTGAGTGCATTGTTCTTGACGAGCCTACGGCGATGCTGGATCCTCAAGGCCGTAAGGAAATTGTTGCTACTGTTAAAAGTTTAAATCAGGATAAAGGCATTACCATCGTTTACATTACCCACTATATGACGGAAGCGCTTGCTGCTGATAGGGTAGTGGTAATGGAAAAGGGGCACATCCGTTTTATGGGAACTCCCAAGGAAGTGTTCAGCAGGGTGGACGAGCTGGAAAAGCTTGGCTTAGAAGCACCCTTGGCGGCGAAAGTTGCCAGTGAATTACGTAAAAGCGGTATTAAGTTACCGAAAGATATTATTACTGATGAGGAGTTGGCACAGGCATTATGTCCATAAAATTAGCAAATGTTTTTTTCACATATATGACTGGCACTCCCTTTGAGCGTCAGGCGTTGAATGATGTTTCTCTGAACATAGAAAAAGGGGAGATTCTTGCCATCATTGGTCATACTGGTAGTGGTAAGTCTACCTTAGTACAGCATTTGAATGGTTTGATTAAGCCTTTGTGCGGTAAAGTAACCATTAATGATGTTGATATTACGGGGCGTGGCGGTGAAGCTAAGGCTGCACGCCAGCAGGTGGGGATGGTGTTCCAATATCCTGAGCATCAGATTTTTGCAGAGACTGTTTATGACGATATTGCCTTTGGCCCTCGTAACCGTGGCTTTAGTGCAGAAGAAGTGGATAAGCAGGTACACGAAGCAATGGCTTTTGTCGGACTGGATTTTGAAACCTTTGCCCAACGTTCACCCTTCCAGTTAAGTGGTGGGCAGATGCGTCGTGTTGCCATTGCAGGTGTAGTGGCAATGAACCCTGATTACTTGGTATTGGATGAACCTTCCGCTGGGCTTGACCCTCGCAGCCGTAATGCAGTGTTTAAAGAAATTTTGGCTCTTCATAAGGAAAGAGGTATTGCTATTGTTTTGGTAACTCATAGTATGGAAGAGGCGGCGAAGTACGCTCATAGAATGTTGGTTATCAATAAGGGTAAGATTCTGTTTGACGGCAAGCCTGCGGAAATCTTTAGCAAGCATAAGGATGAATTAGTTGCTGTTGGCATGGATGAACCACCCATCTATAAATTAAGTGGATTGTTACGCACCAAGGGCTTAAATATCCCTAAAGGTATTACTGATGGTGCAGAGCTGGTAAAAAGTATTAAAAAAGCAAAGGGGTGGAGATAATGTTAAGTGAAATTACTTTGGGACAGTATTTCCCAGGAAATTCTTTCGTCCACCGCTTAGATCCGAGAACTAAAATCTTAGCGACTTTAATTTATATTGTTGCTATTTTCTTGGCAGATTCTCCCCTTGCTTATGGCTTGTTGATTGCCTTTGCTGCAGTGGTAATTGGAGTGTCCCGTTTACCCGTCGGTATGGTTTTAAAATCTTTAAAGCCTATTTGGATTATTATCATCATTACTATGCTGATTCATATGTTCACTGCTCCTGGCGAGAACATTTTATTCACTTGGAAGTTCTTTAAAATTACGGAAGAAGGTTTGGTTTTAGGTACAAAGATGGCCTTGCGCTTAATTCTGCTTTTATTATTCTCTTCTGTTCTAACCTTTACAACCTCTCCCATAGTTTTAACCGATGGTATTGAAAAGCTGTTACGTCCTTTCAAGTGTATTGGTGTGCCTGCCCATGAGCTGGCGATGATGATGACCATTGCCCTGCGCTTTATACCTACTTTGCTTGAAGAAACTGATAGAATTATGAAGGCACAAACTGCTCGTGGTGCAGATTTTAGTAGTGGCAATTTGCTGGAACGTGCGAAGAATATGTTGCCCTTATTAGTACCCTTATTTGTAAGTGCCTTTCGTCGTGCGGAAGAGCTTGCCATTGCCATGGAGTCCCGTTGCTATCGTGGGGGTGAGGGCAGAACCCGTATGCATGAGCTTGCTTATAAGAGCATTGACTACATTGCCTTTACTGCAGTAATTATTTTGGCAGTGAGCTTGGCAGTGTTACGTTGGGGTACAGGCGTATGCGTACTTTAAAGTTAGTAGTTGCCTACGATGGCAGTGCTTATCATGGATTTCAAAAGCAGAAGAACGCAGTGACTATACAGAACCTTTTGGAAGAAGTGCTTAGTAAATTATGTGGCGAGGTAGTTACTCTTGCAGGCTCCGGTCGTACAGACGCAGGGGTCCACGCTTGGGGACAAGTGGTAACCTTGGAAACCAATGGTACCATTCCCTGTGCTAACATTATCCGCGCTTCTAAGAAGATGTTGCCTAATGATATTGTTATCGTTAGTGCGAAAGAAGTAGAAGCTGGGTTCCACGCTCGTTACAGCGCCAAGTGGAAGCGTTACCAGTACCGCATTGTAGAAAATGAATTTGACAGTCCTTTTGAAGTGAAGTACGCTTGGCAGATGAGGGAGACTTTAGATTTAGAAGCAATGAACGAGGCAGCAGGTTATCTGCTTGGAACTCACGACTTTTCTGCATTCCGCAGTAGTGGTAGTGTGGAAACGTCTCCTATACGTACTATGTATGAGGCACAGTGGGAGCGAAGGGGTAAGGAAGTACTTTTTACCATTGGCGGTGATGGCTTCTTATATCATATGGTGCGCAATTTGGTATGGTCCTTGGTGCAAGTTGGTCTGGGAAAAAGAACCCTGTCAGACTTTGCTGAGGAGCTGGCGGCACAGCGTTGTGAGTTTTTAAATGAGCCTGCTCCGGCTCAAGGTCTATATCTCAAAGAAGTTTTTTATACTGAATATGAAGGCTGATTCACTATTTGTAACCAGTGATAAAACTTGTAAATTTTTATACAAATTTTGTCAAAAAAGTTCTTGACTTTAAATACGCTGATAGGTATAATGACTATACGTGATTTTCCGCTTGATTTCACTAGCCCCGAAATACAGTGAGAAAATCAAACTAATTGTATATTTCTCTAGGAGGGACATGAGGATGAAATCTTTTATGGCTAATCCGTCCAACATCGAACGCAAATGGTTCGTAGTTGACGCAGCTGATAAAACTCTCGGCCGTATGGCTGCTGAAGTTGCTAAAGTCCTGCGCGGTAAACATAAACCGACTTTTACCCCGCACATGGACACCGGTGATCACGTAATCGTTATCAATGCAGACAAAGTTGTTCTGACCGGTAAAAAACTTACTCAAAAAGTATATTTCCGTCATTCTGGTTATCTTGGTGGCGACAGCTATGTAAAAGCTGGCGACATGCTCAAGAAAAACCCTGTAAGAATGGTAGAACTCGCTATCAAAGGTATGATTCCGCACAATCGTCTTGGTAGCCAAATTTACACCAAACTTCACGTTTATGCAGGTAGCGAACATCCGCACGCTGCTCAAAAACCTGAAGTATTGGAAATCAACGTAAGATAAGATCGGGAGGAAGAATAAATGGCAGTAGTTACTTATAATGCAACCGGTCGTCGTAAATCTTCCGTTGCTCGCGTTCGCCTGGTTCCGGGTGAAGGCAACATCATCATCAACGACCGCGAATTGAATAAATATTTTGGTCTGAAAACCTTGGAATTGATTGTTAACCAACCGTTGGAAGTTACCGAAACCAAAGGTAAATATGACGTTCTCGTAAACGTTAATGGCGGTGGTATCTCTGGTCAAGCTGGTGCAATCCGTCACGGTATTTCTCGTGCATTGCTGAAAGTTGACGAAGAATTCCGTCCGGTTCTCAAAAAAGCTGGCTTCTTGACTCGCGACCCGCGTGAAAAAGAACGTCGTAAATACGGCTTGAAAAAAGCTCGTAAAGCAAGCCAATTCTCCAAACGTTAATCTTTGGACACTTGCAATTCAACCCGCAACATTTATGTTGCGGGTTTTTATTTTTCAGGTTTTGATATTTAGGTGTTTGACTTAATAGTCAAAATGTGTTAGAATGCGTGAAGTTAAATAGGTTGTAATTTTTAATGATGTATTGATGAAGTTGTTGGGTGGAGAAGGTTATGAAAAAAGATATAAATATCATTCTTAAAAATTTTTTGTTGTTCTTTTTAAAATGCGTAATACCTGTATGTGTTGTTGGTACTATATATTTGGATATTAAAACTTTCGGCAATGTTAGTGAGAGATCTTTTGTAGAGTTTGGTCAAGAGATTTGTCTTTTTGTTACTTCTGCCATCTTTATGTACTTGGCACACAAGAAGAAAGCTAATGGTTTGTGGCTTGTTGCTGGCTTCTTTATGTGTATGTTCATTCGTGAATTAGATGCATATTTTGATGATATTTTTCATGGTTCTTGGAAATATTTTGCACTTGTCAGTGTAGTCTTCTTTACTTTTAAGGCTTGGCGTGAAGGCAAGGATAGGGCGATAAAGACTTTGGCTGAATATATGCAGAGTCCTCCCTTTACTACCATGACTTTCGGTATGATGGTAGTATTGTTCTTTTCTCGTGCGATGGGTATGGGGAAATTATGGAAACTTATTATGGGTGATAACTTTAACCGTGTTGTAAAGAATGTTGTTGAAGAAGGTACTGAGCTTTTTGGCTATTCCATTATTTTTTTGGCGGCTGTTGAGTACGCTTGCTACCTACTTTCTAAAAAAGAAGAATAAAATTTTTATAATTATCTGCTTTGGCATTTTACGAATCTATCGTAAAATGCCTTTTGTATTTTTAAGCGGGAATGGTGCATTGATATTGAAGAACTCTTTGTGAATTTGAATAATTATAAGCCAAGTTCACTCTTTCTTTTCTTGCCTTACAAACTTGTATCAAATCTTGGGACTATACTTTAATCAAGAAATAAAGCCAACGGAATTGGTACTAAAGCTAAGCGCTTTACATAAAATATTTTAGGAAGGAGGAAGGACAATGACTGAAGTTGCATGCTACAGCTTTTTAGCATTTACTGTTGCCGGATGTTATTGGATGATGAAGCAATGATATTAAAAAATATTACTGAAGGCTCTACGTAGAAGCTGCAGGGAAAAGAATTTCTTGCAGCTTTTTACTTTTTGTGTATGCATAATATTGATGATAAAATATACAGTGCGTGCTATAATAGGTACAAGTTTTTATGAGAGGTTTTGACAATGAAAGATAAGGTTGTTGTGAATAGAGAGTTTTATTGGAAACTGTTTAAATCTACTTTTATTATCAGTGCTTTTACCATTGGTGGTGGCTTCGTAATTATTTCTTTGCTTAAAGCAAAGTTTGTTGATGAGTATGAATGGTTGAGTGATAAGGAAGCTTTGAACTTAGTAGCTATCGCCCAATCAGCACCAGGAGTTATGGCTGTGAATGCTTCTATTATTATGGGGTACAAGCTGGCTGGGTTAGCAGGTTCCTTAACTGCAATCTTGGCTACAGTTTTACCGCCTTTAATTACTTTAAGTGTTGTGGGTTATTTTTATGATGCCTTTGCCGCTAACCAATATGTGCAATTACTTTTGAAAGGTATGCAATGTGGTGCTACCGCCATCATTATTAATGTAGCAATTGATTTGCTCAAGAAAGAGATTAAGAAAAAATTATTTATACCCATACTGATAATGGTTGGTACCTTCGTAGCAAATTACTTCTTTGATATAAATTTAATGTACGCAATTTTAGTAGACGCTTTAATTGGCTTTATGCTGTTGCGTGATGAAAAATATTCTTAAGGAGGTAGAAGTATGATTTATTGGGAGCTTTTTTGGAGCTTTGTTCAGGTTGGCGCCTTCTGTGTTGGTGGCGGTTATGCTTCTATGCCCTTGATTCAGGAACAAGTTATTGAGCGTCATGGTTGGCTTACTCTGCAACAATTTATTGATATTTTTACTATTTCTCAAATGACACCAGGACCAATCGGGATCAATGCGGCAACTTTTGTCGGTACTAAGGTTGCTGGTATTCCGGGAGCTATTGCCGCAACTGCGGGTTTTGTTTTTCCATCAATAATCATTGTACTGATTTTAGCGAAGTTATTTTTTAAATATGGTGATATTGGACCAATCCGCGGCATTTTAAATGGTTTACGTCCTGCAGTAGTGGCATTGATTTGTTCTGCCGGGATGGGCTTTGTTTTATTATCTTTGTGGAATACAGAAACATTACCTAAAGATTTTACCAAGGTTGATTTGATTGGGTGCATTGTCTTGCCTGTTTCCTTGTGGTGCATTCGTTGTAAAATGAGTGTTATAAAATTGTTATGCATGTCTGGATTTTTAGGTTTATTTTTAGGTATTGTCGTAATCAGGTAAGCCTTGCGTGACTTATGTGGCTACGCTTCGCTTTTAATTACCAGAAGCTTTGGAAATATGCTATAATATAATTTACTAATTTGATCAAGTTGTTTAAGGAGTGAAATCCATGCAGACACGTTTTCTTATCATAACAGGTATGTCCGGTGCGGGAAAAACCCAGGTAGTAAGAACATTAGAAGATTTAAAGTATTTTTGCATCGACAATTTGCCTGCCGCATTAATTCCTAAGTTTGCAGAGCTTTGCCGCCAAACTTCCGAAAGCAATGTTGCCTTGGTTGTTGACGTGCGTGGTGGTCAGTTCTTTGAAAAACTGTTGCAGGTTTTAGAGGAAATTCAAGCATCAGGGCAAAAGTATGAGCTATTATTTCTGGATGCAGATGATGCAACTCTGGTACGTCGATACAAGGAAACTCGTCGTCGTCATCCTTTGGGTGATAGTGATACTTTGTTGGATAATTTGTCTAAGGAGCGCGAACTGTTAAAGCCTTTACTGCAAAAGGCGACTTATATTATTAACACTACTGAATTGGTAAATGCCGAGCTAAAAAATAAAATTGTTGAGCTATTTGGAACTGGTGACAAAAAAGAACGTATGGGTATCGTGGTGCGTTCTTTTGGTTTCAAATATGGATTACCTTTGGACAGCGATTTAGTTTTGGACGTGCGTTTTTTGCCCAATCCATTTTATGTGGAAGAATTGCGTCATCAAACTGGTAACGATCAGCCTGTTGCTGATTTTATCAGTCGCTATCCGCAAACCTTTGAATATCTAAAGATGGAAGCAAAAATGCTAGATTTTCTAATTCCCCAGTATATTAGCGAAGGAAAAAGTCAGCTGGTAATTAGCGTGGGATGTACTGGTGGACAGCATCGCAGCGTATTTGTGGCTAATAAAATTTTTGAGTATTTAAGTACGCAAGGTTATAAGGTTGAAGTTAGTCACAGAGAACTTTCCAATAAAAAATAATGGAGGGAATTTATGCGCTGGATTACTTGGCTTTATCCGGGCATTAACGTAAAGCGCTGGCTTTTTGTTTTTACAATTGGTGTTTTGCTATGTGCCTTGGGTTTGGCTTTTCTATTTAATTTTCAAATAATGGGCGCCATTGAAGAATTAGTATTCCAGATTACTTACGCCACTACCGGTAAGTATTCTAACGTGCTGGTTATATTAGTAGGAGGTCTGTTTGTATTCTTTGGCTTTGGTTTGATGGTTTATGGTACGCGTAAGACTATTAAGTCCGTAGTATCTGCTATTATGCCGGAACAGAGCGGGTCTTTAATGGAAAAGGTTTTTGTGGAGCGTAAGCTTACGCATGGACCTGCTATTACCGTTGTTGGTGGTGGTACAGGCCTATCCACCTTGTTGCGTGGTATGAAATATATTACTAATAATTGTACGGCAGTTGTGACTTCTGCTGATGATGGGGGCTCCTCTGGACGTTTGCGCAAGGAGTTGGGAATCATTCCTCCGGGAGATTTGCGTAACTGCCTGACTGCTCTTGCGGACCGCGAACCGTTGATGGAACGTTTGATGCAGTACCGTTTTAAAGGGGATTCTCCTTTGGCAGGTCATTGCTTTGGTAATTTATTCATTGCTGCTATGGCAGAAGCCGAAGGCGGCATGGAAGAAGGATTGAATGCTACCAGTCAAATTTTGAAGGTGCGGGGTAGCGTTGTTCCTTCAACTCTGGAGAATATTCAGTTACAAGCGGAAATGAGCGATGGAACTGTCGTTGCAGGTGAATCTAAGATTCCGGAAGCACGCAAGCGTATAAAAAGGATGTTAATGAGTCCTGCCAATGCGCCTGCTACGCAGGGTGCTATTGATGCTATCTTGAAATCTGATGTATTGATTTTTGGACCGGGCAGCTTATATACGAGTGTTATTCCAAATCTGCTGGTTGAGGAGATTCGTGATGCTGTAGTGAAATCTTCTGCGGTAAAGATTTATGTATGCAATGTGATGACTCAACCTGGTGAAACTGATGGTTATGGAGCTTTTGAACATGTACGCGCCTTGCTGGACCATGTGGGTAAGCAGTTTCTGGATTACGTTATTGTAAATGATCAGGAAATTACTTCGGAGCAATTGCGTCAATACTATGCAGAAGGGGCTATGCCTGTTACTCCGGATATGGATAAAATTCGTAAGTTAGGTATTACGGTTATTCCCGCAAGTTTAATTAGTAAGGATGATTTGGTGCGCCATGATCCTCGCAAGCTGGCGCGTACTTTGATTATGCTTATTTATAGATTGCGCTTGTTTGGCAAGGGATTACAATTTTTTGATTATATCTTTATGCGTCAAGGTCTTAATACTATGGATAAGGATGGTATTAAGAACGGTAGGAAATAATTTTTGTGAAAGGGGGAGGCCGTTTGTCTTTTTCGAATGATGTAAAGAATGAATTGTCTCGTTTGGAAACTAATGAAGTTTGCTGTGACAAGGCAGAGCTTTTAGGCGTTCTGCGCATGAGCGGAGCAATAGTTATTCGCGGTATGAATATCGGCATTCACTTTTCTACAGAAAATGCTGCGCTTGCTCGCAGAGTATTGCAAATTTTAAAGAGTAATTATCAGGTACAGACGGAGGTTGTTATTACCCGTTCGCGCCGTTTGAAGAAAAATAATCGTTATCAGGTGCGTGTCTTGCCTGCTCCTCAGGTAAGTATTGCTATGACGGAGTTGCAACTGCTATCCATGGAAAGTGATCTAAAAAATCCTTTGCTTGCCAAGCAATGTTGTAAACGTGCATTTTTGCGCGGAGCTTTTCTTGGTGGTGGCAGCATTAGCCGTCCTTCCAGTGATTATCATTTGGAGATGGTTACGGGTAATGAGGATTTTGCGCGTAGCATTATCAAGGTAATGCATACCTTTTCGATGAAGGCGAAGCTGACTGACCGTAAGAATGATTATATTGTCTATCTTAAAGATGGAGAAAGTATCACTAATTTTTTGCGTGTTATTGGTGCGCATAATTCTATGATGGAATTTGAGGGTGTGCGTGTATTAAAAGAGATGCGCAATAATGTTAACCGCAGGGTAAATTGTGAAACTGCAAACTTGGGTAAGGTGGTTAAGGCTGCTGTGCGTCAAGTAAATTGTATTAAATTTATTGACGAACATATGGGATTAAGTGAATTGCCCCAAACTTTGCAGGAAACAGCACGTTTGCGTTTGGAGTATCCTGATGCTTCTTTGAATGAGTTGGTTGAACATTCTGGTGGTATTGGTAAATCTGGCGTTAACCATCGTTTAAAAAAATTACAGGAGATAGCGGTTGGCTTAGGAATGGAAGTGGAGAAAGCGTAAATGTTGAAGAAGGTTGTTAAAATCCTTTTCAATACCATATTGTTAGTTGTTTTTTCGGGAGCTGCCTTTTGGTTTGTTCAGGGAGAAGCCTTAAAGAAAGAGTATAATGACTTTCGCAAATGTAGTGTTCCGGTTTTGCTGTATCATGCTGTAGGTGAGCCTGTAGAAATTGAGTGGCCGCCCAGTTTGATTATGCCAGCTTCGTTGTTTGAAACTCATTTGCGGTATCTGAATCAAGAGGGGTATAAAGTTGTAAGTGTAGAAGATTTGGTTAAGCTCTTACAAACGGGTGCCAGTTTGGAAAATGTTGTTGCCATAATCTTTGATGATGGTTATAAAAATAATCATAGTGATGCGTTGCCTCTGTTGAAAAAATATAATGCCAAGGCTTCTTTTTATATTGTCAACAGGGATATTGGCAAGACAGTATATATGGATAAAGCCATGTTACTTGATTTGCTTGATAGTGGTATGGAGCTTGGAAGCCATACTATTAATCATGCGCCTCTTGCTCTAATAGACCCTAAGTATTTACCTTGGGAAACTGGTAGTGCTAAGAAGTTCTTAGAAAAAATCTTGGATGGTTACCAGCTCAAGGGGATAGCATATCCTAATGGTGGGTACAATGATAAGGTTTTAGGAGCAGTGAAACATTATGGTTTTACTTATGGTCTGACCGGTAAGGTAGGGGTAAATACTCACCAGACTTTTGCTGAGGCACCTTACGAAATGTATCGTATTTCCATCGTTGACGATGGTAATGGAGTACATGGATTACGGAATCGGATGGAGCGTGCATATTTGTGGGGGTTCTTGCAAACTAAGGGTATTGACTTAAATATTATTAGAGATTGGTTGATATAGTAAAATTTTCTTGCATAAACCATTAAAAGACGTTAAAATAAGGACAGTAATATTTTGTTTGGAGGTAATTTACTATGCGTAAACATATCAAAACTGTTAATAAAGCTATGCTTAACAAAACTCTCCGTACCGGTGGCTGTGGTGAATGCCCTGCTTCCTGCCAATCTGCTTGCAAAACTTCTTGCACCGTTGGCAACCAAGTTTGCGAACACAGCAAATAATCTTTGAAAAATGTAGCTCCCTGTTTTGACGGGGAGCTTTTTACTATTTATATTGTGAAAGGTGAAATCAATGCTTATACATAAAATGCGTTTAGATGACAATATGGCGGTGCTGGACGTAAATAGTGGTGCTGTGCATTTAGTTGATGATGTTATTTATGATTTGTTAGATTACTACGATGGAAGTAATGATGACAAGGCGATTGCTGCTTTGCAAGACCGTTACAGCGAAGAGGATTTGCGTGATGCTTTGGCAGAAATGCACGAATTACAGGACAATGGCTTGCTTTTTAGCCCAGGTTTTGATGTTCCGCCTACTTTTGCAGAAAAACCTATTGTTAAATCCTTATGTCTTTTGGTAACCCATGATTGCAATTTACGCTGTGGTTATTGTTTTGCTGATACTGGTTCTTTTGGTGGTTGTCGTCAACTTATGAGCAAGGAGACTGCAGAAAAAGCAATTGAATTTGCTATTGAAGGCAGTATGAAGCGTCATAATCTGGAGCTGGATTTGTTTGGCGGTGAGCCTCTGATGAATTGGCCCGTAGTTGTTCATATTGTAGAGTATGTACGCCGTCGTGAAAAAGAAACTGGTAAAAATATTAAGCTCACCTTGACTACCAATGGCACCTTGCTTAACGATGAAAATATTAAATTTTTAAATGATAACCGTGTAATGTTGGTACTCAGCCTGGACGGCAAAAAGGAAACCCATGATGCAATGCGTCCTTTCCCAAATAAAAGTGGTAGCTATGATGCGGCGGTGCGTGGCTTCAAAAAAGTAATTGACAGTCGTGAAGGTAAAAACTATTATCTTCGCGGTACCTATACTCATTTCAGCACTCACTTCTGTGAAGATGTATTAGATATGACCAAAGTTGGCAAAGAAATTTCTGTGGAACCTGTTGTTGGTATTGATGATCCTTGGGTACTTACTGATGAAGATTTGCCAGTTATTTTTGATGAGTATGATAAATTGGCACGTGCTTATTTGGAAAGACGTAGGGAAGGTAATCCGTTTGACTTCTTCCATTTCAACGTTGCTTTAGATAATGGTCCTTGTGTTGCTAAACGTCTTGCAGGCTGTGGTGCAGGTCATGAATATTTTGCGGTTACAGCTAGTGGGGAAATCTATCCTTGTCATCAATTCGTTGGTCGCGAACAATATATTTTGGGTACTTTGGAAACTGGTGTAGTAAAACCGGAATTGGTACAAAAGTTCCGTCATACTCATGTTATGACTAAACCCGAGTGCAGCAAGTGTTGGGCACGTTTCTTCTGTAGTGGTGGTTGCCATGCTAATGCTGACTTGATTAATGGTGATATTACTAAACCTTACGAATATGGTTGCAAGTTGCAAAAGAAAAGATTGGAAAACGCTATTTTAGTTCAGGCAGTTTTAGCAGCAGAAGCACAAGAAGGCGAAGATTTACGCCCTCATTTCAACAATTTCACCTACGAAAAATAAGAAAATATCAAATTTTAGAAGGCGTGTCCTGCGTGAGCAGGACACGTTCTCTTTGCCAACGAAGCCAAGCGTGTCGTGAAAAAACTTCAAAAAAAGTTAAAAAAGGGTGTTGACAGGCAAAGCTTTGAGTGCTATTATATACAAAGTCGCTGACAGAACGGCGACAACAGAACCTTGAAAACTGAACAATAACCTAGAAAAAAGCGAATGTGCGGGTCAAGCATTTCGAA
>JAFTMR010000013.1 GCA_017452325.1 Phascolarctobacterium sp.
AAATTTTCAAGCTTATGCGTGGGGTTCAAGAATCTCTTGCCGGCAGAGTAGCTGTTTTATCCATGACAACTCTTTCCCAAGCAGAAATAAGCAATGGAAGAATGGAACCCTTTGCTTTAGATTTGGAAAAACTTGCCATTAGGCAACAGGAAAGAACTCCTGCTGATACTCATGAAATCTTTAAGCGTATCTTCAATGGTTCAATGCCAGCAATAATTAGCGGTGTTAATAATAACAACCAAATCTTTTACAGCAGCTACATCAGCACTTACATAGAGAGAGATGTAAAAGAATTGTCTGACACCATTGACTCTCTTAAATTCTTAAGATTTATGACTGCTGTAGCTGCAAGATGTAGTCAAATTTTGAACGTCGCTGAAATTGCGCGAGACGCAGACATAAATCAGCTTCAAGCTAAAAATTGGCTTGGCATTTTAGAAACCTTAGGTATAATATTTTATCTACATCCATATTCAAATAATTTGTTGAAGAGATTAGTAAAAACTCCCAAATTATATTTTTATGACGCAGGGTTGGTATGCCATCTAACGCGTTGGAGCAGCGCAGAAACTTTAGAAAGCGGTGCAATGAATGGTGCTATTTTAGAAAACTATGTTGTCTCTGAAATAGCTAAAACTTATTTGAACTGTGGTAAAGAGCCATATATATATTACTATCGTGACAAAGATGCTAAAGAAATTGATATCGTTTTGGAACACGACGGTGTCTTAAATCCGATTGAAATTAAAAAGACTGCTAACCCCGGTACAGAACTTATCAAAGTCTTTAACCTGTTAGATAGAGCTTCTACCCCAAGAGCAAAAGGTGCAGTTATCTGTATGAAACCAACACTCAGCGCTATCGACAAGGATAATTACATTGTACCCGTTTGGATTATTTGACAGCTTCCCACTACTACAAACGCCCCGCCAACCAGAAGGTTGACGAGGCGTTTTATAATTTTAGGAATGAAGTAGGTTGTAAGAATTAAGTTGTCGCTTGCCTGCGAGGAAACTTTATATTAGAAGGTATGGGTATACATTACGCGCCAGTTAAACGGAAGATCCAAGTTACCATATCTATTAGCATAATTTTTATGATCTAAGAGATTGTTAAGAGTAACTGTGATATTATCATTTTTAGTAATATCATAAGAAGTATTCCAGGTCAGGCGCTTTCTATCAGGGATATCCTGGGTTTTATAATATTCTCTATCCCCCAAATGTTTATACTGCAAGGAACTAGTTAAAGAACCATTGGTATAGGTAACAGATGCAACACCATCTATTCTAGCATTGTCTTGAATCCAACCACTGCCATCATTTATTTCCGGATTCCCATATCCAACACCCAATAAATATGACCAATTATCATCCACTATATGCTTATATTCAAATTCTACACCAGTATTCTTATAATCACCTTTATTGATAGCAAATTGCTCATTAGTCAAAGGATCTTTTTCAGACCAACCAAGCTTATCCTTAAAATCCATATGATATACACTAAATTTTATTGACTTATCATCAAAAAGTTTTTTAATACCAGTTTCATAAGTCCAACCAACTTCTGGACTAAGAGTGTCACCTGCGGGTCTTTTCTTGCTACTATAACTGCCCAATGCAGGTGTTTGGAAACCACGCCCAATGTTAGTAAACCAAGAAGTGTCATCATTAATCATATATAGTGTTTGTAATTGAGGGTTAAAAATCTCTTCATCCACATATGTACCAGAAACTTTCTCTCCACGCAACCCAAAAGTTACACTAAATTTATCAGTTATCTTTTTATCATAAGATACATATAATGAATTGCTATGTCTTTTATCTTCTGCATATCCATAAGATTCTCCACCCAATCCCTCAAAGTTTTCTCTTTTATAAGAATAACCTGCAATAATATTATCTTTGCCAACTTCCCAATTCTTTTGAATGTCAACTATTTGACTATTCATTTCGCATGCACCACTAATAATACCAGTGCTATTCAAATAATCTTCACCATCGCATTTGCGATAATTATACCCAACAGTAGCGATAAAGCCATCATCATTTTTGTAGGTTAGTCCTGCTAATGCTCTTGTATCTTCATAACTGTAATCATTACTTAAATTATTATTTTTATACGCACCACGTTTTACTTTACCAGTTTGATAAAATCCATTAAAGCTCAACTCATCAGACAAGTCGGCAATAATATTTGCTTTTGTAGATTGGCCCTTACCAAGAAACCAGTCATATGCTGAACCTTTAGGATAATCATTACAATCATCATAACTATCGTTATGTTCTTTAGATGCACTAATAATCATTTTGTCAGTTGAATAAACAAAACCATAGTCTTTATAATAGTTACCATACGTACCTTTAACCTTAAACTGAGATGCCCCCTGAGGACGCTTTGTAATAATATTAACTACACCACCCATAGCTTCTGCACCATAAAGAGTACCAGCCGCACCTTTCAATACTTCTACCTTCTTAATCATATCTACAGGTATACCAGCTAATGAATTGTAGTTTTTTAAATTCATCGGAATTCCATCGACCATTACGAGAGTGCCACGATCATAACCACGAATAATAGTCCTGCCAGAAGACATGCCAAAATCTTGTCCAGCATCACCATAACCATTACTGGTAACACCTAATTGATTATCAATGACATCAAAAGCATTTTTATATCCAAAATCTTTAATTTCTTTTTCTGTCACAATTTCAACATTTGCAGGGGTTTTCAGATCACTTGTTTCCATTCTTTGTGCAGTAACTACCATGGGGTCTAAAGTAAACTCTTGTAATTCTTCAGCGTGGACCGCTGTACCCCCCCATTGCACAAATCCGCAAACGAGTGCTGTCATCAGCATACCTTTTGTCAGGGTTCTTTTTTTCATAAGTTCATCTCCTAAAAAATTATTTATTGTATGCCTTTCAAGTACCCATAAATGGCTTGCCTGTAGATTACTCAGCACCAAAGCAAAATTATTGGGAGCTTACCTTCTTGTAGGTAAGCTCCTTTTGATTATCTCTTAGTCTCCCAAGTTCCGCACAATCCTCAAAATTTGCTCCTTGGAAAGCTGGCGCAGGCTGTAATAGCTGGCGCCCATAGCTTGCGCTACCTTCTTGGCAACGCCTAATTTGATAAAATCATTTTCCGTATCAATGACTACGGAGGTTATCTTCGCCTTACGAATCTTCTCTGCCATTTTTATTGCGGCGGTTACAGGGTCGCCGCCGTTTTCTTCCACAGCGTTTGCCCTGCCATCCGTTACCAAAACTAAAATGGGTTCCAGCTCGCTGTCCTTTTTGTTCAGCTTCGCCAGTGTTAAAAGAGAAGTCGCCAAGCCGTCAGCCAGCGGTGTCTTGCCGCCCGTAGGCATTTCTGCCAAACATTTTTGGGCAAGGTCAACGCTCCTCGTGATGGGCAGCAGCACCTCCGCCTTTTGACGGCGGAAGCCAATCATCCCCACGCGGTCACGCTTTTGGTAAGCGTCTTGCAGCATGTAAAAGATTGCTCCTTTAACGGCGCGCATTCTCTCCCGCGCACCCATGGAGCCACTAGCATCTACTGCGAAAAGGAAGGTGTTGCCAATGCGCTTTTCCCGCACCTTTTGGCGTAGGTCTTCCTTTTGAATGTTCAGGGCGCAGCCATTGTCTTCCCTCATTCTTTGATAAGGCGCCGCCGCACGAATGGTTGCGTCAAAGGCTAAGTCCTCTACCTTGGCTTTAGGCAGCTCTGCCCTAACGTAACGGCCTTGCTTCAAATCCGTCTTGGTAGCACTTCGCTTGCCGCTTCCTCTCCGTAAGGTAGTGTTCTTGCCCATATCAAGGACAAGCTTGGGAATTTTAAAGCTTCTATCTATGTCAGCAATCTGTTCGTCAGGAGCAAGCTGGTTGCTGTCCTGCTGTTCCTGCTCTTTTTCATCTTGCTCTTTGTTATCTTCACTGTCTTCCTCACTGCCCTCGTCCTCTTCCTCATTTGCGGGAGGGGGCGGTGGCGGAAGCTCATCAGGATTTTGAGGAGCTTCTTCCTCATTTTCCTGCGACTCTTGGTTTTCCTCCTGCTCTTGGTCAGGCTGGTCTTCTTGTTCCATTTCCTGAGGCTCCGGCGGAGTGCGCATACGGTGTGGCAAAACATAAACCGCTGCTTCCTGCATGTCCTGTGGCAGAATGTAGGTACGCTTTGCTAAAGCAGCAATGGCACGAGCGGCTTCCAGTAAGTAAATTTCTGCACGATGTCCTGCACAGAAGGCTTGAGCGCACATTTGCGCCGCCAGCTGCATCATTGCCTCGGTTACTTCCACCTGAGTCAAGGTTTCCCGGGCAGCCTGCACCTGTTCCCACAGCTCCTTGATGCTTGCTGCGTACTGCTTTCTAAATTCTGCAATGTTCTCGCCGTAAGCCAAGGCACGTTTTATGATTTCCACCCTGTCGGCAGTTTCCATTTCTCCCTGCACGTCCACGTACATTCCAAAACGGTCCAGGACATGGCTGGGCAAAATGCCTTCTTCCGGATTCATAGTTCCGATGACGGTGTAGTTTACCTCGTGAGTAAAGCTAATACCATCACGTTCCACATGGTTAAAGCCTGCGGTGTTGGCATCAAGCACCGCGGTCAACAGTTCTTGTCGAAGCAGGTTTGCTTCATCTATATAGAGTGCGTTACCGTTTGCTCTGCCCAAGATGCCCGGCAAGAAGCGACGCTCGCCCTTACTAACAGCGTATTCAATATCAATACTGCCAAAGAGCATATCTTCGGTAACGTTTAAAGGCAAATCAATGAGCTTGCGTGGCGCAAGTAGTTCCTGGGTGGCACGAACCAAGGTGGTTTTTGCCGTACCCTTACGCCCGCCAATCAACAGCCCGCCTGCGTGGGGATTAACCAACGCAATGAGCAGGGCGCGTTTTGCCTGCTGCTGTCCAACTACAGCAGTGAAGGGATATCCAGCTTGCAGTAACATTCAGCAGGCTCCTTTCATGCTTCCTGTCCTAAGAAAGCTTCTACTTTATTCCAATCCAACTGTCCTTCTTCAAAAGGACGACGACGCATTCTGTGAGGCAGTACTAATTTCGCCGCCAGCTTCACGTCTTCCATTTCTACTTGGGCGTGCCCATTGAAGGCAGCCAAGGTCAAAGCAGTTTTGATTACAGTAATATCAGCCCTGTGACCATCAACGCCCAGCTCTACGGCAAGCTTGGCAACGGTTTCCAGAAGCTGGTCACTTATCGTAACGCTTGCCAATACTTCCCGCGCCTGCATAATTTTCTTTGCCAGTTCTTCCTGCTCGTCCTGATAGCCTGCGATAAATTCATCAGCATTATCTTCATAGGCAAGGCGACGTTTGATAACCTCCACCCTTTGAGCAGGGTCGTGTTCACCGGTTACCACAACGGAAAGCCCGAAGCGGTCAAGAAGCTGGGGACGGATGTCGCCCTCTTCCGGGTTCATAGTGCCAACCAGAACGAAGCGCGCCGGATGGGAATAAGAAACGCCTTCGCGCTCCACAGTGTTGATACCCATGGCAGCAGCATCCAGCAGTACGTCCACCACATGGTCATCCAACAGATTGATTTCATCTACATATAAAATATTACGGTTGGCTTGTGCCAAAATACCCGCTTCAAATTTCTTTTCACCATGCTTGATGGCGTGCTCAATATCCAAAGTACCAACTACTCTATCCTCTGTAGCACTAACAGGTAACTCTACCACACGCATGGGGATTTCTTCTACATAAATATTTGCGCCAGACACATGGCTTTTTGCACAATCATCGCAAAACAAGTTAGGATTATGAGGGTCACAATTAAATCTGCAACCATGGATAGCATCCATTGCAGGGAGCAGTTCTGCCAAAGCCCGCACTGCAGTTGACTTTGCTGTACCTTTTTCACCCTTAATCAACACCCCTCCCAAAGCAGGATTAATTACATTCAAGATTAACGCCAATTTCATATCCTCTTGACCGACAATGGCGGTGAAGGGATAAACCGCTGTTCTTTTCATCTACTCTACCTCTCCCTATTGCATTTATCTTCTTATTGATATTTGTTTCTGATTATAAACTATATACCGCCTATATGCTCAAGAGAAATTTTTAAAATATATTACAAAAAGCTAACAGGAAGTTTTAATTTCCTGTTAGCTTTTTTATGGTTACTCTTTTCATGGCGCACTCACTCTTGTAAGCGACACACTCCCCACTGCCATACCAACGAGCGAAGCAGCCACCGCCACAGAGTTTGAAATCAGCGCACTCCTTGCAAAAGTGCATACTCTCTGAAATTTTCCGGCTTATCTTTTCTACAAGGGCAATGTCCAACCCGTCCTGCACATTGCCAATATAAAAATTAGCATCCCCCAGAAGGGAGGAGCAAGCGTAAATTTTACCGCTGGCATCTACAAAGGCAGCCTCACCGTTCATAGCATAGCAATGTCCAAACTGGCGACAGCTTTCCTTGCACAAAAACTTTGCCCTTTCCAGCTGGGAAATTTGAATTTTATAGCCTGCCATCCGGGCAAGCAGTTCCCCTCTGGCGTAAACCTCTTCCATTGCTTTATGCATCTGTGCTTCCGTTGGAGGAGTAAGCCCCCTGCCACGCCCCTGCCCTCGCAATAAATCGAAGCCTATTTTACGCACGCACCCAACAAAATAGCCCATCTCCACAATGCCGGCAAGCTCTTCAACATTTTCTGCAGTGACCACGCAGGTCAAGCCACAGCCAATATTGTTACGCCTTAAAACTTCCAAGCCTTGCAAGATTAAACCAGTTGCCCCTTTGCCTTCCTTGGTCAAACGCAGTTTATCGTTTATATTGGGTTTGCCGTCAAGGCTTATGCCAATGGCTACCTTATTTTTAAAAAGGTACTTGGCAATTTCATCAGTCAGGAGGGAGGCGTTGGTCTGAATCTGTAAAATTGCAGGCAACTGTTCAGCTTGAACATAGTCCACCACCGCCTGCAGGGTTGCAAAATTTAGAAGTGGCTCGCCCCCGCTGAACTGGATGATAAATTTTTCACCTTGGGGCAGGCTGCCCACCGCCAAGCGGACGGCGGCAAGGGCAGTTTCCTCAGACATTTTTTGTGTATTATGTTCTGCGGCGTAGCAGTAACGACAGGCAAAATTACATTGCCCCGTTAAGCTTAGCACCAAGTTTTTTATTTTAGGAGTTGGCATCACTGCGCTCCTCAATCTCCCCTTCAATTGAAAGGTATAATTTTTGCAGCTCGCTCTTGGTTTCCGGCTTAGCGTTCCACAAACCACGCTGTTCTGCTTCCAAGAGGACTTCCGCCATTCTTTGCAATGCCCAAGGATTCACATCACGCAGCCATTCCTGCACCTTGGGGTCAAAGGTATATTTTTCTGCGTACTTTTCGTACATCCAATCTTCCATAACGGCGCTGGTTGCGTCCCATTGATAGCTGTGAGCAATCATATTCGCCATATCCGCCGCGCCCTTGTAGCCATGCTTCATCATACCCTCAATGTATTTGGGGTTAATGGATTCACTGCGGAAGATACGCTTCGCCTGCTCCTGCACGCTAAACATCTTAACCTTACTTCTATCGGTACTGTCACCACAGTAGGAACGGGGCGCACTACCTTTGATGCTGCGCACCGCCGCAATCATACCGCCATGATAAGCGTTGTAGTCGTCACTGGAAAGCATATTGGTTTCGTGGTTGTCTTCATTTTTAATGGTAACATCCAGGCTACCCATCCGCTTGCGGAATTGTTGGGGCAAGAACTTGCCCTTAGTCTTGCCGCCGTAAGCGTGACCGCCCCAACGGACGTAAACATCGGCGATATCGTCAATGGTTTCCCAGTTCTTAGCTTCAAGGAGAGCGGCAACGCCTGCGCCGTACACGCCCTGCTCGTCACCAAAAATTCTAAAGGCAGCTTGTCGCCAAGCTTCTTCCTTGGTCATACCCTCCGCTTCCAGCTCAGCGCTATCTGCCAGGATATGCTTACGCACATAGTTTAGCTCCACATCCTCATCCAAGCTACCGGCAAGGAGTGTTGCTTGGTCCAGCAGTTCCATAACCGTAGGCATGGTATCGCGGAACAAACCACTAATGCGTGCCGTAACGTCAATGCGGGGACGGCGCAGTTCATTCAAGGGAATGGGCTCCAAGCTGTTGACACGCATACTGCCAGCTTGATACACAGGGCGAATCCCCATCAGATAGAGGAACTCTGCAATACACTGACCATGACTGCGCATATTGGCACCGCTCCACAAAACGATACCGATATTTTCCGGATAGTGACCTTCTTCCGCAATGAAGCGCTCAATAACCTGGTCACCCAAGGTTTTGCCAATCTCCCACGCCGCCGGAGTAGGCAGGGTACGCGGGTCAACGCCATAGAAGTTGCGACCTGTAGGCAGTAAATCTGCACAGCCACTGGTGGGCGCACCGGAAGGCCCTGGTTCCACATACTGACCTTCAAAACCACGCAGCATGTTCTCCTGCTCTTGAGTAGTCAGCATCAAATTAGGATAAATACTTTCGCAGATGTAGGTGCAAACCTTGGTCAAGGCTTCCTTAAACTCTTCGTTCCCCTCCTGCACCCAAGGCAATGCCAAAACTTGGGACAGAGCTTCCCCGCCAAAGTCCTTACCTTGCAAAATGGTAATAATCTCTTGGCTCTGCTCCGTAATTTTATCAAGAAGCGCCGCATTGGTAATGTTCAGCGGTTCGTAGATAAGACTGCTGTTTTCCAACAGGTAGTAATAATCATAGCCGTAGTAATGGGCAATGGCTTGGCTTAGGCTGGGCACGTCACCATTGTTCAGACGGGTAAGCATCCACAAATATTCCGTCAAGCCCTCATCAACAGGAGGTTGTCCCAAAATATGTAAACCTGTATGTACCTCAAGGTTCTTCAGATCCGTAATGTAGTTGTGCAGTGCCAGCACATATTCGCCAAAGGGCTTACCTTCTTCATAGGGAACCTCGTCCTGCAAATTGGCAGCCGCAACCTTTTCCTTAACCAAGGCTTCCAAATTGGGCAGGTTCTCCGGCTGGGTAACTTCAAAGTGGACGTATTCATCCATAATCTTTTCCAGTTCTTCCAGCTCGTCGTACACCCCTGCCTTACTTTGAGGAGCAGGCAAATGCTCGATTAAGCAGGCAGCACCCCTGCGTTTTGCCTGGATACCTTCGCCGGTAATCGTAATATTATAAGGATAGATATTAACCAAATCACCTAACGCCAAGTCTGGATAGCAAGTGCAGTCCAAGCCTGCGTTCTTACCCGGCAACCATTCCAAGGAGCCATGGGTACCGATATGGGCAACTGCATCCGCCTGCCAAATGTCGCGCACCCAATGATAGAAGCCCAAGTAATGATGGGTGGGCGCACAATAAGGAGAATGGTAAATTTTGCTAGGGTCATCACCAAAGCCGCGGGGCGGTTGTACGGTGACAAAAACATTACCGTTCATAGTTCCCGGTACCAAAAGGTCGCCGTCATATTCCATAACGCTACCCGGTGCTTCGCCCCAGTCCTTGATAAGCTGCGCCTGTACCTTGGGAGCAAAGGTAGCAAAGAATTTTTGATACTCTGCTCCCGTAACCTTATTGGCTTCTGCAATTTGCTTTTCTGTCAGTAAATTCTTATCGTTGGTTGCGTTGGCAGTAAGCTCCTTGATAAATTCCTTAGTGTCCGCAGGAATGGCATCCACCTTGTAGCCACGCTCCTGCATCGCCGCCAAAACTCTTCTGATACTTTCGATGGTGTCCAAGCCAATGGCACTACCAATATTGGAATTGCGAGGAGGATAGTTGTGGAAGATGATGGCAATTTTTTTATCAGCATTTGCCTTGCGACGCAGGCTCGCCCATTTGCGTGCTTTGCTTACCATTCTTTGAACACGCTCCATGATGGGCAGATAGCGCACGTCCCCATTTTCCAGAACCTTTTTGTAGCCGATGGGTACCCCATGAATGGTACCGTCAAACTCCGGCAGGGAAACAGCAATGGAAACTTCCATGGGATTCATCCCCTCAAAGCTTTCCCGCCATTCTTCCAGCTCCGTCATAATTGTATAGCCTGCCAAAATGGGTACGTTCCATTTTTTGAAGTAGTCCACCGTAATCGTACCGCTACTACTCAAAGAAAACTTCATTACATTGATAAGGGCATCAATGGCAGCCACGCCATCCTTGCAAAAAAAGCGGTTGAACACTTCCGTCAAGCTGGGCATCCCCATTTCCTCAACGGGCATACCATTACTGAAAACACAGACGGCGTTCATACCCTGAGCTTCAATCTCTTCAACAGTTGCGCCTTGGTAGGTTAAATCTCCCCATACCCATTCGTCCCTGTAAAAAAGCATACCGATTGTCGGTTTGGCAGGGTCACAGAAATCAGCTTGGTATTCTGCCAAATCAGTATAAACCTTTTGGGCACGAGGATGGTAAATGCCACACCAATGAATCGGGTCGGGAGCTTCCACGTCAGCGCCAACACCTTGCAGGCAGCCGTCCACATACTGCCACAAATTATAGTAGTTACGCTCACCGCCAAAGGAGGAATACTGTTTTAAGGTTGCCAGCTGCTCCGGAGAAAAGCCGTATTTAAGCTCCCCCTCATTAGTTCCGGCAGCGTCTATATAATAAGGAATCTTTTTGTCGTCTAAAAACTTTACTAAATTTTTCAGAAAGGGAGTATCCAGACCACTTCCCATCCATTTCAGAAGCACCACGTCCGTAGTGGTTAAGGTTTCCACCCATTTCTTATCCCATTGGGTTTGGTCCGTAATCCAATGGCAGGCGCAAGCAGAGCTTAGCTTCTGCTCTCGTTGCAAGCGTTCCACCGTTTGCTGCATCATCCCCATACGACGGATGACATTGGTTAAAAATAAAATCTTACTCATCTCTACCTCTTTCTAAAAGAATTGCTTGCGCATCCTTCTAAGTAAATATAGGAAATAGGGCGTACCTAAGAGGGCGGTCATAATACCTACCCGCACTTCGGAAGGCGGGATGATAATTCTGCCCAGGGTATCACACAAAACTAGGAACATAGCGCCACCCAAAGCACTTGCCGGAAGCAGCACTCTATGGTCGGGGCCAAGAAGCATCCTCATCATATGGGGGATGACCAGTCCCACAAAGCCAATGCTGCCGCTGACGCAGACGGAGGTTGCCGTTGTCATGGCAGATACGAAGAGCAAACTCATACGAAAGGCAGTAACAGGCATCCCCACAGCCTTAGCCTCCGTTTCGCCCAAGACTAAAATATTTAAATGACGTGCCATCAACAGCATAATGCAGATGCCGGTCAGGACGGGGCCGACCGCAAGGTACACATGCTCCCAACGGCGATAGTCCAAGCCGCCCACCATCCAGAACAAATATTGCTGAAGCTTTTGCTCGTTCATAAAGGTAAGCAAGCCGGAGGTTACTGCCCCAAGCAGCATCCCCACTGCCACGCCGGCAAGGAGCAGGGTCATTACCGGAATCTTGCCATTGCGCATGGCGAGGAACACCGTCAGGCACACTGCGCAGATACTTCCGCAAAAGGCGAAGGCAGGCATGGTGTACATACTACTGGTGGCACTGCCCAAGGCAATGGAAAGCACTGCGCCAGTTGCCGCACCTGCGGAAATGCCAATAAGCCCGGGGTCAGCCAAGGGATTGCTAAAAATCCCCTGCATCACCGCGCCGGAAATGCCCAGCGTTGCCCCAACCAGTAAACCCACCAGCATTCTTGGCATCCTTATAAACCAAATTACAGCAAGCTGCTCCTTGGTAAAGGCTCCCTCCGTAAAGCAGGGAAAGCCCAGCTTGCTGGAGATAATGGCAAGAGTAGCCTGTAAAGGAACCTCTATTTGCCCAAAGGTTAGGGAGCCGCAGGCAACAACCACTGTTAAAATCCCTAAAAGCATCAATGCCAACCCACTGTTCTTTCTTTTTATCACCAAAATTTATCACCTCGAAACACTTCCGGGTAAACTGCTTGCGCAAAATTTTCTATAGTATCCACAATGTGATGACTTGCCACATAGCGGTACTTATCCGAAACAAATTTTATCTGATTATTTTTGATAGCCTTAACATCCTTATAGGCAGGGTCAAATTTTATCTGCTTGGCGTAGCCGTCCAAGTCCTGCCTGTTATCGTAGTTCCAGGTGGGAAGAAGAAAAATATCCGGGTTAATACGAACCACCTGTTCCTTACTAATATAGTTGTTAGTATATTCGCTAGGTATTTGCGCCACACCGTTAACCACATGAGCCATAGTCAGCATATTGTCGATAAGGTCACCCTTGCGCCCCATGGCAGAAATAAAATTAAAGGCTACTACTGTTCTCCGCTTAGCTTCCGGAATTTGGGAAAGCTTTGCTTCCAGCTTTGCCATCCTCTGGTCCATCTGACGAATGATGGCTTCACCCTTTTCTTTTTCGCCCACTGCTTCTGCCAGCTTCAACACCTTTTGCTGCATTTGCTCATAATTTTTGGGACGAGAAGCTACATAAACCTTCAAGCCCATGGCCTCTAAGGAGCCAATCACCTCATTGCTCATAGCTGCGGACACCACTACCAAATCCGGCCGTACTGCCAAAACAGCTTCCGTATTTTCCTGTAGCTTGCAACCCACCTTGCGTGCCTGCTCCTTAGTAATGAAGGTAATCTCCGGGTCGCCTGCCCAACGGCTATAAGCAACTATTCTTTTCATATCCACTAAATCCGTAAGAATCTCATCCGTACCATAGGTCAGGGAAGCAATACGCTTAGGTTTTTCCTGAAAGCTCAGCCTTCTGCCAGCTTCATCAAGCACCTCATAGGCAAGCTCCCGCTGTGTTTGCTCCTCCTGCCCCATACTCCGTAGCTCATTCTGTGAGAGTGTTTCCCTGCCGCCGCAGCCACAGGCCATTACCAATAGTAGTAAACCCACGCAGATCAGCCATAGTCTTTTCATTTGCTCACCTGCTTATCCAAAACGCTACGGATATATACATTCCATAATTTCTGTAACATATGAGCCGCTCCCCTAATACCCACAAAGGGAGTTTCCGTCAGCAGCACCTCTTCTGCCGCAGGATAGGCAATGGTGCAGCTTGTGAACCTTGCTCCCCTACGCCGCAGGGTAGAAGCTTCACTGCTGCTCCCCAGTAGCAGTACGTCTTCCACATTCTGCAAAATTCCTTCTATTTTAATAGCATCCCTGCCTGCAAGCAGCACTTCATCTGCCATATGGCAGTAAGTATTTTGTACATCATGCTGGCAAATCACAATAAGCTCGCCCATATCTGCCCATTCATTCCGCACCGCCTGCCCCATACATAAAGCCTGGGTTCCGTTGGCAGCTATTACCACCTTGTCAAACCAGATGCTTCCCCACAAACCGCGGTAATCATTCCCTAAAGCATTAAGCCGCTCTGCCTGCTGCTCACATTCATCCAAAACCACCTGTAAGTGGGAGCAGGGCAACACTTCGTTAATTTTTCTTAGCCACTTCTGCGTTCCTTGCAGGCCGTAGGGCAAGCCCGCCACCAAGTAGGGAGTTCCAAAGCGTTTTTCCAGATGTTGGGCAATTTTCAGACCCAGCTCCTCATTACAAACAATATTCAGCTGCGCCTTGCCAAGCTGCTGCAATTCTTCCAAGCTGCTTCCACCACCGGGAACAGCATTGATTTTGTAGCCCGCCTTCTCCAGTAAGCAGCAAAGCTCTTTTCTATCGGCAACACCATTGTAGTAAAAATCATTGAGCCCCAGAAGGTTTACCCCCTTCTGCTCAGGCTCTACTTGTTCCTGCTCCTTGGCAAATTTATCAATAACAGCCAACGCCGCCTTGGTATAGCCTTCGGCAAAGCCACCTACCAAACCGCCGCAATCCATGGTCACAAAGGGATAGGGTAAATCCATCTTCCGCACAATTCCTGCCAAATCGTCACCAATCAAACTCAAAGAACAGCTGCTTTCCACCAGCAGTAGGGATGGCTTGCGTCCGCTGTCCAGCAAACGCTGCAAGGTTGCCGTCAAAAACTTTTCCGTTCCGTAGACGATGGCGTTGTTATCCGGCTGGCAATCGTGAAAGCGTTCCCCCATATCGTACTTGGCGTGCTCCAAATTACGAAGCGCGTAGAAATAACACCATAGCGGGCCGTTCACCAAAACCTCCGCTCCGGGAATCCCCGCCACGAAGGTTGCCGCACCGCTCAGAGCGCAGGTATCCACGCGGTGACAAATATTTCCACATTGGTTATTGCTATACATAAATCATTCCTCCACCGCTATGCCTGCTACACAGGGTTCTGTAAATTACCCGCATAAATTCTATTTCGCCCTTCGTCCCCACCTTGGGCAACATGGGCAAAAAGATTTGTTTAATATTTTTATCCTGCAATTCGTGAGTCGTCAGTACAAGCTCTGCCTCGTGCAGTAGTGCTTCCCCATCAAAATTAGTGTAAATGGGTACGTCCGTATGAAGCTTTAAGGCCTGCTCCATCTCTTGGCGATACTCTTCCTCATAGGCGTCCAGCAAAATTATTCCCGTCAAATCCAGCTCCAGATTCTTAATGGTTCCTAAAACTGCATCAGGGTGGAAGTACATCAACCATCTGCCAATGCAAAGAACTGTCTTTTTATTACGGGTAACAGGCAAAAACTGTTGCAAGCTTTGGCGCAGGGCTAATCTTTCCTGTACCAAGACCTCGCAGGCCTGGGTCTCACAATTTAACAGCTTGCCAATCTCTAAAAGCCAACGCTCCGTCTGCTGCCAGCCCACAGGGTAAATGCCGGGCAGGCTCTTCAAACCAAAACGTTCCTCTAAAATTTTCGTCAGCTTGTCAAAATCAGCGTGGGTTTGTCCCCTACCGCCTAAGACCACCATAGCCTCCGCACTGGTCAGCTTGGGTAAATCCTCAAGCTTCATATAACCGGGGAACTGCCCAATGACATTTATCCCCATAGCATTCAAAAGTCTGGTAGCCTCCGTTGCGTAATGTCCCCAAGGCCCACCACTGTCACCTAGCAACACTACCGTTTTAGGTATGTGCTCCTGAGGCTGTAAGAATCTTTCAATCAGCTTATAGGTAATTTCAAAATAGCCCTCATAATATTCTCCGTCCAGGAAGCCATAGCTATCCACTGTCAGCACAGGCAGATTGTATTCTTCCTCCGCTTCCTTGGCAACTGCTTCCACGTCATCACCAATTACGCCTGCCACGCAGGAATTTCCTAGCACCAAACATTTAGGCTGATACTTTTCCACCGCAAAGGCAATGCACTGTTTCAACCGCTCCACTCCGCCAAAGATGGAATGTTTTTCTTCCAGCTGACTGGAAAGCAATGGTACGGAAGCACGTTCCTCCTGCCTGCCCTCACCCAAGCTGCGGTAATGGGTGTTAATATCCATAGTGCGGGCAATGTGGGCGCAAGCCCTTGGACTGTGCAAAATTACCACCACGCCATCAGTATAGGCAACAGCCCGCCACACCCCCGGCATACTACAGCTGCAACTTTTCCTACTATTAATAAAGCGCTTTGTTTTAATTCCCATATTTCTCAACCAGCTTTTCTAATTCTTCAAAAGTCATGGGCGTGGGCACAGTAAGATTAGCATTTTCTACCAGTACCTTGCTCAGCTCACGATAGATTTGTGCCTGAGCACTTTCCGGTGCGTATTGCAAAACTGTCTGGCGATTATTCTCTGCCTTGTTCACCACCACATCACGAGGAATGAAGGCAATGAGCTGGGTGTTCAGGCGTTTGGCAAATTCTTCCAGTAGATTCTTTTCGTTAGGAGTGTTGCGACTGTTCCCGATGATGCCGCCCAAGCGCACGCCACCCCGCAGAGCAAAACGCTTGATACCCTTGGCAATATTGTTGGCTGCGTAAAGACTCATCAGCTCGCCGGAAGAAACAATGTAAATATCCGTAGCATAGCCTTCGCGAATGGGTACAGCAAAGCCGCCGCACACCACGTCCCCCAAAACGTCGTAGAGCAGTACATCCTCATCTTCAATCACATTCAAGGAGCGTAGCTTCTCCAAGGCAACAATGATACCGCGTCCTGCACAGCCCACTCCCGGTTCCGGCCCACCTGCTTCCACGCATTTAATACCGTTGTAGCCCAAGTGCACAATATCCTCTGCCAAAACCTCTTCCTTGTCACGCACCACGTCCAGAACCGTTTGGCTACAAATTCTCCCCAGCAGCAAACGCGTAGAGTCATTTTTAGGGTCGCAGCCAATTTGGCAAACCTTTAGCCCCTGGTCGCTTAACGCAGCGGACACATTCGCCGTTGTTGTAGATTTCCCGATACCACCCTTGCCGTAGATAGCTATCTTCTTCATACTAACCTCCTAAATTTTTTGCAATACATTTTAGAATATGATACAATGTCCTACATAAATTTATTTTTAATTTTAAACTATATAGCGATTATATAGTCAAGAGAGGTGGGAAGCTTTATGTCCTACAAGGATTCCAAGGATAGCTACTTTACGGCAGGCGAGTTAGCTAATCTATTTGGTATTTCTAAGCAAACCTTACTGTACTATGACAAAATTGACCTACTCTCACCGGATTTTGTTTGTGAAAAAGGCTACAGGCATTACTCCATCCAGCAGTATCTGGATTTGGAAATTATTGTTAATCTACGCTCCTTCAATATCAGTATTGCCGATATCAAAGCCTATTTGACCAAGCGTAGCAAAAATGATTTTATGAACCTCGTTACGCAAAAGAAGCAGGAATGTATGAAGGTCATTAAAGAAAATGAGGCCATCATAAAATCCCTAAACGTAATTTACAACAACGCCAAAACGGAAAAGCCCTATGTCTTTAACAAGCCACTGCTCACCTTTCAGGAAGAACGCTTGCTGAGAGTGACAAAGGTGTCTGAAAAAGATGACGGCAAGGACAGAATAATCCTCTTCACCCGCCACGCCCAAACTGCTTTCCACAGCAAAAAGTCTCTGGAAAAGCACATGGGCTGGATAATTTCTCAGGAAGACCTTTTCGTTGAGAAAAATTCCCATCCCACCAAGGCTTACTTTTCCTTCGTCCCCAATACTCCTGGGCATAAGAGCAAATCAAAAATTGAAGTGCTGCCTGCAGGACTGTTTCTGGAAATTTACTTTAAGGGAACCTATTACGAAAACTTTTCTAGCCTGGTAGACATTATCAATAACTTTATGGAGCTCAATGAGCTGGAAGCAGTGGGCGATATTTACATCCTCACCATCGAAAACCATCTGTTCTACACCAACACTGACGATTACACCAACAAAATCTTCCTCGCAGTCAAAAAGAAATAAGAAAAGGCTCAAAGCGCTGTTCATCAGTTAGCTTTGAGCCTTAATTCTTTATTGGTGGCAATGACCGGAAGTGTTGCCGCTTCTTACTTTTTCAAAGATTGCGTGAGCTTCGTCAACGCTTTTGCCGTTAGCGAGAGCCTTTTGCATATGAATCATTGCGCTACGATATTTAGCGTGAGCTTCATCCTTGGGGATGGCGTCAATATTCTTCGGGTCGAACTCCATAACTTTTTTGAAGATGGCATGGATTTCTTCAGAAGATTTGCCGGCAGCTTTAGCTGCTTCCACATGCTTCATTGCGCTTTCATAGCGATACTTAGCGTGGGGATCGTTGGGAAGTTCGTACTTGGGATGGGTACAGGTCATAACATTCACCTCTCTTCTAATTTGGTAAAACCTACTATACACTATATTCTAATCATATAGTCAAGGGAATTTTTCAGGATAAACAGCCTTCGCCATATCCTCCACTCCCAAAACGAAATGTTGGGAGCAGGTAAGAAGATGAGCGGAGGGAATGGTAATCACGCTTCGGTTCTTGCCTGCCTTGGTTATCATGTAGGATTGGTTGGACAAAAGCTCTTGCTTTAACTTTTCAGGACTATGCTTTCCGTCAAAGTTCCAGTCGCCAATGACGAAGCTGTCCGGATTAAGCTTCACAATAATTTCTTGGGACAGGTTGCAAGCTTGGGAATAATTCAAATCTTCCGTAGCGTCCTGCACAAAAGCTTGGCGACAGGTATCGCGGAAGGTTCCTTCCGGAGAATAGTAGGCACCAATGGCGCTGATGAAAAGAACTCTGCGTTTTTCCTTGATGCCTGCCAATTTTTCCTGCACCTTTTTAACGCGAGCGTTCATCTCCGCTACAAGCTGCTCTCCCCGTTCAGGCTCGCCCACCACCTGGGCAAGCTCCAAGATGGAATTCTGAATCTCCTTCATATTGGAAGGAGTCTTGTAAACGTAAACGGTCATCCCCATATCCCGCAGGGTTTGGTAGCTTTCGGGAGGGAAGAAGTCAGAAATAAGCACCAAGTCCGGATTCAGACCCAGCACACTTTCAGGAGAACTACCATGAGTGCGATTGGGAATGTTCTTCACCCGCTCCACGATATTAGAAATTCCCCCATCATCTGCCAAATAGGTAACGCTCAAGATTCGCTCCATAGGTACCAAATCCAAAAGAATCTCGTCCGTCCCGATGGACATGGACACAATCCGCTGAGGCTTGCCGGCAAAATCCATCTTCTTGCCGGTAATATCCGTAACGCTGTAACCACTGCCTTCCTTTTGCACAGCAGCACTTTCCTTTTCACCACAGCCTCCGCAAAGTAAAAGCCCTAGGCAAATTAAAAGCACTAACAAAAATCTGGAAGCTCCTAAAAAATTCTTAACATCTATTTTGGAAGCAACACCCAAAATTTTGCCCCCGTTATTTTTATTCAAACTCTTTCGCACAAGACCAACCCCTTCAAAAAGAAAATGTTTCACGTGAAACAATGAGCAATTCGCTAAAGGAAATAGCTTTCATTTAAAATGATAAAGTATATAGTCGTTGTAGGGTCAAGAGAAAATTCCTTTAAGAAATCACTTGTAATTACCGAGAAATTCGACTAATATATTATTAGATAATAAATTAGTCGGAGAATTGCTTATGTATATCCATAGACACTTAGAAAAAATCCTCACCATGGTTTCAAAAATGTTTGGCGCTATTATCGTTGTTGGTCCTAGACAAGTAGGAAAGACTACGTTATTACGCAACTTTACGGGCAACATCACCTACGTAACCTTGGATGACCCTTTACGCTTACAATCTGCTGTAGAAGAACCAAGTACGTTTTTCAAAGATGCCAAACCACCAGTATTTGTTGATGAAATTCAATATGCTCCTCATTTATTTCCGTACATCAAAATGTATGTTGATGTTAAACAGGAGAAGGGTCTGTTTTATCTTTCAGGTTCCCAACAGTTTAAGTTAATGAAAAATGTTAGTGAATCTTTAGCAGGAAGATTGGGTGTGCTAAACCTTTTAGGTATTTCCATGCGCGAACGTAAGGGAATAGATTTTTCAGCACCCTTCCTACCAACAGAAGAATATTTTACCAACAGAAGCTTGTATGAAACGCATACGGATTATGACGAACTTTGGCAAATAATCCATAGAGGAAGCATGCCCGATTTAATTGCTAACCCAGAATTTGATTGGCAAATATTTTATGCTTCCTATGTCAAAACTTATATTGAACGGGACGTAAGAGAGCTTACCCAAGTTGGTGACGAAGTATTGTTCATAAAATTTATGATTGCCGTGGCAAGTGTAACAGGTCAATTACTAAACTTAGCTTCATTAGCAAGGGATGTTGGCATTAGCAACGCCACAGCAGAACGATGGTTATCCATTTTGGTAACTTCCAATATTATTTATCTTCTTAGACCGTATTCTAACAATGTCTTAAAACGAGCAGTAAAAACTCCGAAACTATACTTCTTAGATACTGGTCTTGCTGCATACCTTACTAAATGGAACTCTCCTGACGTACTCAAAAATGGTGCAATGGCAGGCGCCTTCTTTGAAACCTTTGTTGTTTCTGAAATACTCAAAAGCTACTATAATAAAGGTATCTTAGAACCAGCACTATACTTTTATCGTGACAAAGAGCAAAAAGAAATTGATTTGTTAATCGAAGACAATGGCACCTTATATCCCATTGAAATCAAGAAACATTCCGACCCTAAATCTGCTGATATTAAAACTTTCGATATTTTAGACAATATCCCTGGTATGAAACGAGGTAACGGAGGAGTTGTTTGCACATACGAAAACTTATTAACACTCAAAGGTAACGACAAGGTGATACCCATAGGTTATATTTAAAGCTACAAAAGACCACGTAACGGGAAGTTACGTGGTCTTCTTGTTTTCCCCACACACGCAAACAAGGCGAAGCTGTAGCTTCGCCTTGCCCGCAAGGAGCAAGTATTATGTTTTATACGGAGAAGTTGTTTTTTAGAAGGAGTATTCAGCACCAACGAAGAATGCACGACCAGGCATTGCGTAATATTCTCCAGGTAGTCCATATTTAACATTAGACTCATTTGCATAAAATTTGTCAAACAAATTATTCACTTTAAAATAGAATTTATGATTTATATCTGGCTTATAATTTAATCCCAAGTCTATAATCCAATAATTGTCACACGGGAAATTCTTACCATTGGTTGTTTCATAACCCGGCTTATCAAATATACCATTAGCAGTTAAATTAGCATTAAATTTTTTCAGATTGTACCCTAAACTAATATCTACCATATGCTTCGGTATATATCCAAAGTTATTTACAACCTTTTGTCCACCATTTCCACTTTCCGTTTTCGTATAGGTATATGCAATAGAAGTATCCCATTTATCACTAAGTTTTTTCTTAAATTGAATATCAAAACCTTTTGCATCTTCTTCATCTTCTAGGTTATCATACTTATTTATTGCATAATTAAAAACTACTTTATCCTTTGTTTCGCGTTTGAAAATATGAGTTCTCATTGTAAAAGTATCATCAAATTTATGATTCAGACCAAATTCAACGGTTTCTCCACTTTCTGGATTCAGGCTGGAATCACCATACTCACTATTAAAAAGGGCATAAGTAGTAGGAGTATTAAAGAAAGTTCCGTAAGACACATAAACATTAGTATCATCATTAAATTTGTAGCCTACTTTACCATTACCAGTAAATTCACTATCAAATCTGTCATTATTATCATAACGAGCACCCAAAGTAATATTTATTTTATCAGTAAATTCATGATAGTCTTGTAAATAAAAACCAGTATTTCTTATCTTCTGACCATTCCCATTTGTATATCCAGCTCCCCAACTACTACCATCGAAACCTTCATTAAACTTATCTTCTTGATAATCAATACCGCCTGTTAATGTATTATTATCACCAATATTCTTAGTTAATTGTTCATTCACAGAAATAGAAACAATATTAGTATCTCCCCAAGAGGGGTGTAATAATCTTTCATTTCTTGCCAAAGTTAATTTGTTTGTTAATGAATCATCAAAATTATAGTCAAAGGTTAGTCTATAACTTTCTAATTCATATGTACCTTCGTTAAGCCCTCCACCATAGGATGGAATATCATAATAAGAATACTCTGATTTAAATTTATCATATGCTAAGCTAACATTACCTTTATCACCGTTGTCCCCTAATTTACGAGAAACCATCATGCTAATATTTCTAGAATCATTTGATTGCCTAATTTCTTCACCATTACCAGCTTCAGCATCACCAATCTTATCTTTACTAAATGCTAATCTATAACTCCAATCTTTCTCGGTACCTTGAGTACTAATACCCATTCTAGTCTTGCTAAAATCACCACCCTCAATAAATAATTTGGTTTTATTTTCAGGTGTAGATTTAGTAATCACATTAATAACGCCGCCTTGAGCATCTGCACCATAAAGAGAAGAAGCAGAACCATGCAATACTTCAATGCGTTCAACATTATCCATATCGTTAAGAAGCTCATATAAATTGGGCTCTGCCCCTTGATTCATACGGACACCATCAACCATAAACAGCACTTTATCCGAACCATTGATAACTATTTTGTTTTGAGTTGTATAACCAGCTCTACCATAATCACGTATTTGAACGCCAGGTACATCTTCCAAGGCTTCTTTTACATTTTGATAGTGTCTGTTTTCAATTTCTTCCTTTGTTACAACGCTAATATTAGCATTGGCATTGAACAGTTCAACCGGTGTTCTTGTCGCAGTTACTACATACTCGTCCAGAGTAAAGGTATCCAATTTACTTGCGTGTACTGGTGTACCCCCCCATTGCACAGAACCGAGGATAAGCGCCGTTATAAGCATTGCTTTAGTCATCTTTTTCATAACTTCATCTCCTAAAATTTTATTGAACTTTTTTCCATTAAGTGAACTTAAAAGCCTACCGCCCAATCTTGCATGGCCGCAGTAAATTTGTGAGAGTGAAGTTACCAAGCTTAAATAAAAAGTTCTTTTCCTACGCTCAACATTATAGTGCATATAGTAGTTTTACAGTCAACAGTATTTTTGAGAAATAATCCTATTATGAAATATGAAAAGCGTTAAAAACACCTTACTTCCGATGTTTTTAACGCTTTATTTTTTATCTTGCCATCAATTTTTGCTCTTGCTTAATGTAATTTTGCAGCTCTTGCATAGTTCCGTAGAACAATTCGTGGACTAGGTATGTAGGAGCTATATACTCAACAAATTCTTTGAGAGGAGCTTCCCTAAAAATACGGTGCTGGTCTATTTTGCCAACGTGCTGTAAAATTTCGCCCATGGTAATCCCTGTTGGCATTGATCCGATGGCACTCTTTTGGTACGCTCCTGAAAGGGAACAGCTAAAGTGCATACCCTTTATTAAATTTTTATTGCTTCCTAAATTTGCAACCACCCTTTTGATGTACTGCAAGGCTTCCTGCTCGGTGTGTAAGTCCATATTCGTACTCATCAGGTGTCCGCTGTCCAGCATAATCCCCACATTGCTCTTGTTCAATTTGCTAAAGAACTTGTCCACCAGCTTGGGATTAGTAAGCGTCAGCCCTGGCCACCACAAATTTTCAAACAGCACCGTTACGTCATCAGGCACACAACTGCTAATGCTATTGAACACTTCCACCGTACAATCGATAATCTGCTCGTCGTCATAGATGAACTTTCTCGTAAAGGCTTCTTCCAAGCCACAATGACTAACGTGCCACACCAAATATTCCGGCTTCACCGCAAGGGAAGCAGTAATATTCTTTTGGATAACCTCTAACCATTGCTCCTGATTAGCAGCACCATTAAAATACGCTTGCATATCCTGCGCACTTTTATGGTTCTTCGCCAGCTCTTCCTTATTATCTATCCAAAAATCTAACCAGTAAGGCCAGTACTTTAAATGTACACCTGTGGCACATTCAGAATAATCTTCCTCATAGGGCTTGGTGTCGTAAACGTACAGCTCTACCCCGTCAAGATTAGTATCCTTCAAATAGCCTGCCATGCCTCCGGGATAGGAAGCTATTTCTTCTTTATAACCATGGACAGGACAATAATTTATTAGTTGCTTCATCTTAAATTCACCTTAAACAGCTTGGTCAGCTACAATTTTATTGAACAGAGCCTTCCAGCTCGCCAACATTCCCTCAAGATTTGCTTGGGTAATTTGCTCGTTTCCTACATTATAATAGGTAGCTAATGTATCAAGCAAGCTTTGTCCTGCTAGCTGCATTTCTTCCTCACTGATAAGCTGCCACAAAAATTGATCCAACAGGTGAATATACAAGGAAGTGTAGGTGAGCATTGCCTTGTCCTTTGCCAAAGCTTCTGCTGCGAGTAGGTACACAGGCTTCACTTCCGCCTTGGTGCTGGCTTGGTATTCTGCCCACATACCTCCTGGCAAAATTCCAAAGCGTTTTAAACGGCGGAACACATTGTGCTGAAAGTCAGCGTTCAAGCCTGCCTGCTTTTCCAGTGCCCGCTTCACCGCTTTAGTAACAACCTTGCCGATCAGCTCGCCAATCTTGGAATGCTTGCCAGTGCTTTCAAAATACAAGCTGCTTTGGGGATTTGCTACGATAATGGTCTGGTCCGTACCGCTTCCCGTCGCTAAGCCAGTAGAGTAATTGCTACCGGCAAGCAGTTCCTGAATGGCAGCAGTCTTCGCTTCGGTACAGGTTACCAGCGCGCGAGCCAATGCTCCCGGCGGCATATCGCAGTCCAAAACCAGCATAATGTTAATAGTACCGCACTTGTCCAAACGCTCCATAGGTTTGTAATAATCGGAAGGGTCACCTACGCGCCCACCATTAGTTTCGATACCGCCTGTTACGATGGCAGTAACGGTCAGCTCCCTGTAGGTAAGCTTTTCCACAACGGCGTTTTCCATACTGGCAGCAGTCCCCATGCCCGTAACAAGGTCCGGGTTCAGGGCAAGACGCTTGGAAATCAAACGCATATGCTCCACGTAAGTATCTGCCAAAACCTCGCAGGGCATACCGGAGCCTTGTTTGGCATCATAGTTATAAACCGCAAGGTAATTCTCGTGGTAGCCACCGTTGTAGACGGAGGTACTCAACACCTTACGCTTATCATTAAAGAAAATCACAATACTTTTATCATAAAAATATACCTTATCCCCTGTAGACAGGGTGCAAATTTGTTCAGCCATACCCTTCTCCTCAAACATTTTCTTTTAATTTTAAAGTGTATAGCTGTTGTACGGTCAAGTAAATTTTCCGGATGTTGCGGTCTAATCACACAAAATAGGCGTAGCCAAAAGCCACGCCTATTTTTTAAAACTTCTTGTATAAAATTCTAATGGAGTTCAGCACGCACAGCATTGCCACGCCCGTATCAGCAAAGACCGCCGCCCACATGGAAGCGTAGCCCAAAAGACCAGCCACCATAATTACGGCCTTCACCCCCAAAGCAAAGCCTACATTTTGCCAAGCAATACGCGTAGTTTCTTTAGCAAGAGCAATGGCCTTGGGTATGGACGTCATCTCTGAATTCATAAAGACAACGTCCGCCGCCTCAATGGCAGCGTCAGCACCGCTCCCCATGGCAGCACCCACGTTAGCACCTGCCAGAACAGGCGCGTCGTTGATGCCGTCGCCTACAAACATTACAGGGCCGTACTTATCACGCAGGCGGTTAAGCTCCTGCAATTTTTCTTGGGGCAAAAGCTTCGCCCGCACTTCGTCAATACCTGCCTCTTTCGCAATGGCTTCTGCCTCGCGCTTAGAGTCCCCGGTGAGCATGGCAGTAACCAGGCCCTGAGCTTTAAGCATTGCTACCGCAGCCTTGGCATCCTCTTTCAGGGTATCATTAATCACAAGCTGACCAAGGTATTTAAAATTTTTGGCAACCAAAACTTCACTGCCGCTTTCCACTTCCCTGTAATCTTCAAGACTTACACCAAAGCGTTCCAAAAGCTTAGTATTACCGCAGAGCACAACATCCTCTCCATAATAGGCAACCAAGCCTTCACCGGCGAGTTCTTCAAATTTATCGGGACGTACCAAATGCAAGCCACGTTCCTGCGCCGCATCCACAACGCTTACTGCAATGGGATGGGTGGAAACCTGCTCAGCTCCTGCGCAAATTTGCAGGAGCGCTTGTTCAGTCACTCCTTTGGCAACGCGCAGCTTCTGTAAAACAAAATTCCCCTTGGTTACAGTACCGGTCTTGTCCAAAACTACAGCAGCAATTTTCCTCAATCCTTCAATGGCAACGCCACCCTTAAACAAAATGCCATACTTGGAGCCGGCGCCAATGCCGGAGAAGAATGCCAAGGGTACACTCAAAACCAGGGCGCAGGGGCAGCTGATAACAAGGAAGGTCAAAGCCGCATAAATCCATTTTTCCCAGTCCCCCGTTACAAGGGAGGGAACAATCGCCGTCAGGATGGCAGCAGCAACCACGCAGGGAGTATATACGCGGGAGAAACGGGTAATAAATTTTTCTACAGTCGGCTTGCTAGCCGCAGCGTTTTCCACGCTGTCAAGAATCTTTGTCACCATGGATTCTTCCAGTACTTTTTCCACACGCATAGTCAGCATGGCAGAGGTGTTCACGCAACCGGAAACCACTTCGTCCCCACGCACACGCTTTACCGGAACAGGCTCGCCGGTTACAGGAGAAGTATCAAGCAGGCTTTCGCCATCAACTACAACGCCGTCCAAAGGAATGCGGTCGCCAACACGCACCAACAGTACGTCGCCAACCTTGGCATCTGCTGCAGGAATCACTTTCACTTCGTTATCCACCAGCAAGTTGACAACTTCGGGACGCATATCCACCGCCGCCATAATTTGCCCACGACTTTTTTCTACGGCACGCTCCTCAAAATATTCGCCCACCCGATAGAAGAACATAACGCCAACAGCTTCCTCCCAGGCTTGGATGGCGAAGGCGCCCAAGGTTGCTACGGTCATTAAAAAGTTTTCGTCAAAAACTTTACCTTTAGCAATATTCTTCACCGCCGCCAACACAATGCGTCCACCCAAAAGCAGGTAAGCAAAGATTAAAGCGTATAGATGATAAGCTTCGGGAACAACACCCAGCCATTCCGTAGCGATAAAGATAATACCGCCAACTACTATTTCCAAAAGTGCCTGCTTGTTATTAGAGGAAGCTTCTGCTTGAGCAGCCTTCTCCTTCGCAACAAGCGCCTCCCTGTCGCCGCCTTCTTCCAGCACTACGCCGTCCTCTATCTTATCGCAAATAGCTTGCATTTTTTCTAGTAAGCCTTTGTAATCTTTGGCAGTTACTTTAAGCTTTTTGGTTGTAAAAGTTAGGGTTGCCGCTTCCACTTCTGGCAGCTCGTTCAAGGCACGCTCAATTTTAGCACCGCAGTTAGCGCAATCTAAATTTTTCACAAGGTAAACCTTAAAGTTCTTTCCCTTGTGTTCTTTCTCTTCGTGCTCGTGGTGGTAATGCTCTTCGTGGTGATGGTCATGTCCGCCACAGCAGCCACCTTCGTGATGATGATGCTTATGTTCCTCATGGCAATGTTCATGAGGATTTTTAACAACTTCCTTCATTAATATATAACACCTCCCGCAAGCTTACTTATGTGAGCAGTAGCTCATATAAAATCTAAAAATAAATGAAAGCCTTTTGCTTTCGTAACCTAATCATATCATATGAGTACTTGCTCATTCAAGAACTTTTTTAAAAATTTATGTCCCCCTCCTAAAAATGTTTCACGTGAAACATTTGGGAACGCAAAAAGAGCGTTGCCTTTTGACAACGCTCTTTCTAATTTTTGCAATTGCTTCTAGAAAAGATACTCATACCCTAGCATAAAGTTACGTCCTAAATTATAGTAATTGCTGTTACCGGTAGATACAATATCTCTTCTGTCCAAGATGTTGTTAATGTGTAAAAACACCTTGTGGTTTTCCTCGGGCTGGTAGGAAAAATGCCAATCCGTAAATAACTGGGGCTTTATGTGGCGCTGCTCCTTGGTATCAGATGTTCTGTCCCCTACAAAATTTGCCTTTATGGTACTGCTGAACTTGGCATCCACATAGCTAAGAGCACCATTAAACTGATACCTGCTACCATAATCATGCCAAGCTTTGTCGCCATAGCCCTTAGGATTATTGTCCCTCGCTTGAGGATTATGATAGGTTACTCCCCAACGGCTTGTCCAATTATTGTTGTGAGCAAGAGTCAGGGCAACTTCTATCCCCGTATTGCGCACGTCCTTATTAAAATAATCATAGCCTATGCCACTGGCAGACTCTACTGCTTCAACGGAGTCCTTCACCTCGTAATTAAAAAGAGCAATACGCCAAGCACTCTTCTCCGCGTTCAGCTTGTAACCTATTTCGTAGTGAGTCCCTTCTTCCGGCTTCAAGTCCAAAGCAGGACGCAGCACACCACTGCCATAAATCTGGCTCATGGTTGGCAGCTTAAAGGATTTACCCGCCTTGGCATAAACACTGCTCTCCTCATTGATACGGTAAATATATTCTGCTTCTGGCGTGAACTTACTTAAATCATCATTCTTGGTAAAGTGCTGTGTACCGTTAAGCACTTCCCTTTGCCTGCCTTCATTCTTAGTAACCCAGGTCTCGCGCATATTCAGAATAAAATTGCTCTGCTCACCCAATGCCATGTCGTAAGAAAGAAAAATAGAATAGTTATCCCTACGCAAATTACTATCCACTTCGGGGCTAGAAGACTTCAAAGCACTGTGAGTATCCATGTCCTCTTTCTGATAGCTTACCCCCACCAGCAGCTTGTCCTTGCCAATGTCAAACTGTTTCTGTAATTTTAAATTGGTGTTATGACCTTTGCGCCAGTTGTAATTTTCAGTGTAGGTTCTTTCTCCACTATTCTTAATATCCACCTGGTCATTATCCTTCTCCTGAGTTCCATAAGAAATAAATGCCTGCCAACCATTCTTGTCGTAGTTCAGCAAAAAGCTATTATCTATGTTGGTGTACTGATTCATACGGTTATAAGTATTAAGAGCAGCCTTCCTACGCAAATATTTATTTTCATTTTCCGAATAGGCGTGGGTAAAGGTCAGGCCATCGCTTAACAAATAGTTCCAACGTATACTTTGACGCTCTCCCTTGCCATAGTCATAAACATTTTCTGTCTCAGGCTCATCCCCCGGAGCAAGGCCTTTGATGTCATCCGCCTTGCCTCTATTTTCCAAGCCGGCAAGTAAATTAAATTTACCTGCACCCACGCTGATGTCGTAACGCTCCTTGCCGTAATTACCCGCTGCAACCTTAATCCTGTTGCGCAGCTGCTTCTTGGTGATAATGTTAATGACACCGCCAGTAGCTTCACTGCCGTACAAAACAGAGCCGCCACCCTTCACTACTTCAATACGCTCGATGGCATCACTGGGAATATCATCCAAATTATAACGCCCGTCCATATTCATAGGCACGCCATCCACCAGAACTAAGGTGCCATCCTGCACGCCACGAATCATAATTTTAGATGTCATAGTCCCCTGATTGGTTCCGTTAAAGCCGTAGGAAGAAGCAGTAACCCCTAGAGTATCCTGCAATACATCGTAAGCATTGTTGGCACCACTGTCTTCTATTTCTTTTTCGTTAAACACTTCCACTAAAGCAGGAGTATCCAAATCCTTAGTGGCAAAGCCTTGCGCAGTTACCACCATCGGGTCCAGAACAAACTCCTGCAAATTCTCAGCGGCTAGCCCAATTTGCTGGTTACTCCAAAAATTACAACTTAGCACCGCCAGCATAAGCAAACTTTTTTTACCTTTCTCCTTCATGAACACACCACCGTAAATCAATTTATCAGAGTCAGATTATAAAGCATATAGCTAGTATATACGCAAGAGTCAAAATTTGAAGAGCCTTATAAAAATTACTCCTGAACTATGAAAGCCTCCTATCCTAGGGATAGAAGGCTTCTTCTTATCTTACACTACCAAAATATGTTCTTACCAATTGTTTGTACGCAGGAGTCTTACGATATTTTTCCAGTTCTGCATCAAACTGCTCCAGCAGGGCGGTGTTCTCTTTATTAACTGCAATACCAATCCTATCCTCCACCAATACATTGTCGCCGGCAAAACGTACACTATCACTAAAACCATGAGCAAGCAAAAAGGCAACTGCCAGTTTAGAAGCTACCATGCAATCAGCCCTATCTTCCACCACAGCCTTAATAGCTTCTTCGGTACTGTCAGTTACAACAATATTGCTAGCGTGGGTATGACCCATCACCCAATCAAAAGCGATACTGCCACTTTCCACAGCAACTCTCTTATTTTTTAAAGATTCCACCTCATTGGGGAACTTGGTGCCAACGGGAAGCACAATAGTTAAGCCATCAGAGATATACGGCTTAGTAAAAGCAGCTTTCTCTTCACGCTCCGGTGTAATTGCCAAACCGGAGATTACCGCATCATATTCTTTAGCTTCCAGTCCATCCAGAAGTTTGGGGAAATCTACATTCACAAACTCTACCTTGTCATAACCCAAGTTTTTGCCCAGCTCACGCATCAAATCAATATCAAAGCCGGTGTGAATCCCACTGTTAGGCTGAAAATACTCAAAAGGAGGAAAATTGGCGGTAGTAGCTACTCGCAAAACCTTCTTTTCTGCATCCGTCTTGCTACCGCAACCGGCAAGCATCAGACTAAAAACTAAGCAACAGATTAATACTAACAACTTTTTCATGATCAAGCCCCCAGTTTATAAATTTAAACGTTACAACCGCAATAGATCTTTAAGCTTACAGCTCCAGCTTTAAAGAAAATGATAGCCTATATAGTGACTTTACTGTCAAGGGGCTTAAACTAACGTTACAAAAAAATAAGATGCTCATCACAAATTAGTGATAGCATCTTATTCCGGCATTGCTGCACCCCTACAGAATGCACTAAGAGAGAGGAGAAGGATAAGTATAATTTCAGTTTATATCAGAACAGCATTTTCTATGCGTAAGCAAATGTCCAGTTTGCTTGTTCTCTTGTTAAAGGAAACCAATATTTCGCCTGCTGCTCTAGAAACGGCTATTAGTTTCGGCAAGCATGAAACCACAACCCAAGGTGCGATAAAAACAATTCTGCCACTCTCACATAAACAGAATTATTTGTCATAGTACCCTCCGTCGCCGGCAGGTAGCTGATGCTATATAAAAAGACTTGTAGTTTTTAAGTAAAGCCGTTGTAACATCTTAGAACTGCCTTAAAGTTTTACCGCAAGCTTTCTATACGAAATATTGATTTATTCCTTAATCATACTGTAAAGTATATACCCGCTATATTGTCAAGCACTTTTTGGAAAAAATTTTGCTTGTTTTAGATAAAATTTTACTCTTAATCGGAATAAGTATTACTTGTATCTTGAATTTATAATTTTAATGTCCAATGTAGCATAGCTCTTCCCCTTGCTAGAGAAGCGTAACTGCCCTTTGGCAATATCATATTTGTAGATATCTTCCCTCGGAACGGCAAGCTCCAGATTCAAAGGAACAAAGTCACCCCATTGTACTTTTTGTAAAATATCACCCGGAGAAAGCTTCTTCCATACACCCTTCTTGCTGCCTTGGGATGCGAAATTTTCTAAACCCTCAATTTCACAGCGTAGTTCCTCCACATTAGCAGGAACCTTACAGCGCAAAGGGAGCGTAGAAGAGCACAAAGCCCAAAACATACCCCAAAAGCCGCTTAATTTGGAAAGACATTTTTGTCACCTTCAAATTTTTATTTGATACTCCTAATAATTTTATAAAATACCATCCTAAGACCCACACGCCCAATCGCAAGACCAAGGTTGATGTAGTGATGTGTATTTTATTGGTGGAATGTTCTTAATGAAATATAGTCAGTATTTGGTTATTAACAATCCTGTAAAAAGGGAGTAAACCCCAAGACGATATTTTATAAAAATCACTTAGGAGCGAGAGTGAAACATAATTATTATATTTGTTAAGAAGAAACTTATATTATCTTTAACAGAATTCTAAGCCATATAGCGACTTTACTGTCAAGCACTTATTTCTTGCCAAGTCAAAATGTTTCACGTGAAACATTTACAAACAAAAAACTGCTGACCTCTTTCGAAGTCAGCAGTAAATTTTCTTCATTATATATTACCACCCTATCTCCCTCACGCCGGAAATAAGCATTAGTACAGCACCAACACATACAATGACTAGTGCTAGCTTACGGAATAAAGCTTGGTCTAAATAACTAAAGAATTTTTCGCCAAGAACAATACCCGCAATCATTGCAGGAATCATTGGCAAGAGGACGTTCCAATCCGTAATGTTATTCATATTCCCCATCAAGAAGTTTACGATTAACATTCCCACGAAGGAGATACCAAAAATCCAAATCATATTGGCGCGCATCTTGTCCTTTTCCGTACCTTCATTTAGAAAGTAAATTACTAGTGGCGGTCCGGCAACACTGGTAGACGCACCAAAGAACCCACTCAAAAAGCCAGCGGTCAAACGCCCCAAAGTTTTATTTTTAATTTCAAGCTGGTATTTCTTGCCCATAAGATAGGTAGCCATGAGTAAGACGCACCCTAAAAAAATCTTTAGATGTGCCAAAGAGATAATCTTTAGCATATAACTTCCGGGCAACATCCCCATCGCACTACCAAGCACAGTAGTCAACACCACATCCCAGGAAAAAACCTTCCTCGTATTATACATGGTGATGATACGCAGCAATACCGTAATAATCAGCCCGCAAATTATGGCAACCTTGACGGGTATGACTAAGGACATCAAAGGAATAGCAATCAATCCAAAGCCAAAGCCAGTAACTGTTGCAAAGAAAGACGCCAAAAATATTGCCAACGCAGGCACGCATAAAACTAAAATTTCCATCCTAAACCTCTAAAAAACATAAAACACCTAGCCCTGAAGCTAGGTGTTTTTCTTATTTTTGCTCAGGGCTTTCTACGAGATAAGTCCAGCCGTCATCCTGACGGATTTTGCCTTGTTTCATCAGATGACCAAGGGCGCGTTTAAAGGCAGCCTTGCTGATGCCAAATTTTTGCTTGATAATTTCCAGCGGAGTGCTGTCACAGTAAGGCATCTTGCCACCACGTTTTACCAAGAAATTGTAAATCTCTTCTGCGTCTGCTACAAGAGCATTTTCTTTTTGCAAACGCATGGAGCAGTTAAGTCTGCCATCTTCACGAATGAAGGTTACACGACAGGTAACTTCTTGACCAAAGTCCAAGCGCCCACCAGGAACCTCGCTACGATGAATGAAAGCAATAAACCTTTGGTTAGTAAAAATAAAGAAGCCATCCGGCAAAATGTTGTAAACAGTACCGGTAACATTGTCGCCAACCTTTAATCCTTCTGCCGGTTTGGAAGCCTTTTGCATATCTTCTTCCACACGCATGGTTACAGCAGGGCGACCGCTCTTATCGCGATAAAGCTTTACCCACACCAACTGGTTAGGACTAACATGACCACGCATTTGGCTGTAAGGGAGGAACACACCACGTTCCGCACCAATATCTACAAAGCCGCCATCTCTGGTTACGCTAATTACTTTTACATAACCAAGCTGACCTTCCCGCATTTTGGGAAGCTTCATACTTGCGGTCAAACGCTTATTAGGGTCAAGGTATAAATAAACTTTTACCTTGTCGCCTTCCTTAACCTCTTCGGTCTGCTGCAATTTGTGCAACAAAATATCATCACTGGTATTACCGGTGCCTGCGTCAAGGAACGCACCCATCTCGCCAATACGAGCCACTTTTAAAGTTACAACATCACCGGGCTTATATTTTAAAGCCTGTTGTGTATTCTTCTCAATCATTCTTCATTCTCCACAAAAGCCTCAGAGGGAGCATCTGCCCACAATTGTTCCAAATTGTAGAAATCGCGGTCTTCTTCCAAGAAGATGTGCGCTACAACGTCACCATAATCCATCAAAATCCAACGAGCATCAGAATAACCTTCCTTGTGCAGGAAGAAAACTTCTTCCTCAGCCAGTTTATCTTCAATATTATCTGCAATTGCTTTTACCAACATGCTGTTGGACGCACTGCAAATCACAAAATAATCAGTTACGGGGGACAAGCCTTCCATATTCAAAAGTAAAATATCATTAGCCTTTTTATCGCTAGCGAAAGCTGCAATCTTCATTGCCAATTCTTTAGTATTCATTAAATTATAACCTCCTTTTATTCCTTCACTTTTCCTTTGTAGGGAATCTCTAATTCATCCAAAGCTTTATGAACAGAAGCTCTATCTGTTGCCCAATAGCTAACGCCGGCTTCATCGTCGAATCGACCATACAGCATACAGGTCTTAATTTTATCATCGCCAAAAATCTTAAAGCTATTAGCTGCCTTGAGCATAGTTACAGTATTTAAATCTGTGTCAATATATTTATCAATGGTATCCATAATCGCGCCAATCTTGGTAATGTTTTGGAAGGAAAACATTTGCTCTGCGGCAGCTCGCAAAAATTTTTGCTGACGCTGTACGCGACCAATATCTCCTAACTCATCACCACGAAAACGCACATACTTACCGGCGGTTTCGCCATCCATATGTTGATAACCATGCTTAATGTCAATAACCAAATCGGCGTAGGGATCTTCGTAGTACATGTTTTTTTCTACATATAAATCTACACCGCCAATTAAATCTACAACTTCAATAAAACCACGCCAATTTGCCCACGCGTAGTAGTGCACAGTAATCTGAAGCAAGCTTTGTACTGTTTGCTTAGTCATCACTGCGCCGCCATAAGCAAAAGCAGCATTTATTTTATCAGGGTCACGATGCCCCGGTAAAACCACCTTAGTATCACGAGGAATGGAAAGTACGGAAACCTTCTCTTTTTCCGGGTCCACACTCAAGAGTAAAATAGCGTCGGTACGTTTAGGTTCGTCAGCAGCAGCTTCACTATCACCGTCATCAATACCCAAAAGCAAGATATTGATACGCTCGCCAAGTTCTTCATCCACCACCATTGCTTCGCTCGTTCCATCTTGGTCGGGCTCCATATTAACAACAACCCTAGTAGGTGGATTAATTAAATTCCTATATACCCAGACACTTCCCCAGAATAAGCTCGCCACCAAGGCAGATAAAGCAACGACTATGATTAACAGCTTACCCCAACGCAGCTTACGCTTCGGAGCAGGTTCATGCTGATAATTATTTTCTTCCATAACTTATCCTTCCTTTTTATTTCTTCCGTTTATATTTTGCTGCCAACTGATTATAGCCGCAAATACAATTGGGATGGATAAGCAAATCATACTCTAGTAGGTATCGGATGGTATTGCCATAGGACTTCATCATTGCTTTTTCCATATTCTCTTTGGCAAGCTTGCGCAAATCGTCAATACCTGGAAAATCCCTTGTGGGTTCAAGCAGATCTGCCAAATACACAGCCATTGCCAAAGGCGACATATTAGGTGCACCCGTAGTATGGTACAAAATTCCGTCCAAAATCTCCTGGTCTTCAATGCCATACTTTTTACGCGCAAAAAATACTCCTAATTTAGCATGGAGCAGAATAGGCTGATTAGCCTCTATTTTGTCAACCATAATCCCCAGCTCAGTAGCTTTTGCCAAGCTGTCACGACTGGGAATCTCACGCCCACAATCATGCAACAAGGCAGAGATACCAACTTTTTGCATATCCAATTTATGAACAGAAGCCAGCTCCAACGCAGTTTCATAAACTGCGATAGAATGCTTGTAGCGCTTCAAAGGTAGGGACGCCTTTAAAATGCTTTTTAATTCTTCTAGCTTCAACATAATGATACTCCTTTATTCAGCTGTCAGATACAGCTGATTCTTTTTAATATATTCTTCCACCGCAGCAGGCACCATACCTTCGAGGCTTGCGCCTTCGCGAATACGCTTACGAATTTCTGTAGAGGAAACTGCGTATTCCGGTGTATCAAGCAAAACAATCTTTTCCCGGGCAATATTCCCTAATTGTTCGCAGGCTGTTTCAATAACATTGCTGTACCCAGGTCTATAGGCCGCAGCAAAAGTAACCAGTTCAAACAAATCATAAATTCTATCCCAAGTGTGTAGCAAGGGAACGGAATCAGCACCTATAATGAAGTACAGTTCGTAATCCGGATAGAGCTTTTTCAACTCAAGCATTGTATCAATAGTGTAGGAAACTCCGCTACGTTTTAGCTCGATATCCGAAACATCAAAATAAACATAGGGCTCTGTTGCCAGTATGGTCATATTGAATCTATCTGCTGCATGAGCAAATTCCTGATCCAATTTATGAGGAGGAATATATGCAGGAATGAACAAAACCTTTTCCAACCCCAGCTGCTCATACACAGCTTGAGCAGAACAAATATGTCCCGTATGAATAGGGTCAAAGGTTCCCCCTAAAATCCCTAATTTTTTCATACAACCAACAGCCTCCTAAAAACTTTCTATCAGCTTATTATATCAATTTATTAAGTTTTCAACAACCATTTGCAGGAGAATTATTACCAAACCGATTATTACCGCAGCCTTGGCTCTATCCTTTAAATCAAAAACAGTTTTAGGCCTTCTCAGATAATCCAAGAAGGCCTGCATATATTCTTTATATGAAGATTTATGCGAGGAATTATTTTGTTCCATTATCAAACTTCCTATTTTATTCGTAACGCAATGCGTCGATGGGATCCAAAAGCGCTGCCTTGCGAGCGGGGTAAATGCCAAAGAACAAGCCAATGCCTACAGAGAACACAACTGCAATCACAATTGCCCACCAAGAGATTACTGTGTTCCAACCGGCAAAGTGGCTGATGCCATAAGAAGCACCAACACCCAGTGCTACACCAACAAAACCACCCACAACACCGATAACCATTGCTTCAATCAGAAATTGTAGCAGAATATTATTGTAGGTTGCGCCCAACGCCTTACGGATACCAATTTCGCGAGTACGCTCCGTAACAGAAACCAACATTATATTCATAATGCCAATGCCGCCAACCAAAAGGCTGATTGCCGCAATACAGCCAAGGAGCAAGGTAATGCTGTTGGCAGTTTCCATCATTGTATCCATAATAGCAGCCATATTGCTAATAGTAAAGTCATCATAATCGCCCTCTTTAATCTTATGGCGAGTACGCAGTACTTGTTCCACTTCTGCCTGCACATCGTTGATTACGTTTTCATTTTCCGCCTGAACGGTAATGCGTTGCACGTGAGTGATGCCCATCATACGATTTTGTGCTGTGGTCAAAGGAATGATGACAATATCGTCTTGGTCCATTCCCATTCCGGAAGAGCCCTTGCTTTTTAGCACGCCGATAACTTGGAAGGGAGCCTTCTTAATACGCATAATTTGTCCAACTGGGTCATCACCAGGAAACAAATTATCCGCAACAGTTTTACCAATGACGCACACTCTGGCACGACTGTTCATATCACGTTCCGTAAAAAGTCTGCCGTCATCCAGCTCGTAGTTTTGGATATAAAAATTGCTTGGGGTTGTACCCTCCACACGACTGGTCCAGTTTTGGTTACCTGCCACCAGTTGGTAACTGGTATTCACGCTGGCAGAAATTCCGGAAATACCATCCACCTGCTTTTCTATTGCTTGCATGTCTTCAAAAGTTAGACGTGCGCCCTCACCAGCAGCCAAGCGAGCACCGCTAGCAGTACGTCCTCCGGCAGAAACCATCAACAAATTACTACCCAGCTTAGAAATATTGTCCTTAATATTTTCCTTAACACCAAAGCCTAAGCTTACCATAGCAATTACAGCACCAACGCCAATGATAATACCTAGCAAGGTCAGGAAGGTACGCAGCTTATTGGAAACCATTCCGTCTAAAGCCATTTTAATGGATTCGTTAAGCATAGCACTACCTCCTTTCGTCACTCACCAGCTTGCCGTCGCGCATTACCAGGATACGCTTAGTATAAGCAGCAATATCAGGCTCATGAGTAACCATCAGCACCGTCTTGCCCATTTCATTCATCTTCTTAAAAATATCCATAATCTCGTAACTGGACTTAGTATCCAAGTTGCCAGTAGGTTCGTCCGCCATAATAATTGGCGGATCATTAATCAAAGCTCTGGCAATGGCAACACGTTGGCGTTGACCACCACTCATTTCCATGGGCTTATGGTCCAAGCGATCCCCCAAGCCAACTGCTTCCAAAGCTTTCTTAGCACGCTCCATCCGTTCTTCTTCGCCAACACCTGCGTAAATCAGGGGTAACGCCACATTCGCCTGTGCCGTCAGCTTCGCTAAAAGATTAAAATTCTGAAACACAAAACCAATCTTAGCATTACGGGTGTGGGCCAGCTCATCATCATTGTAGCCGGCAATCTCCTTGCCATCCAAATAGTACTCACCGGAAGTAGGCCTATCCAAACAGCCCAAGATATTCATCATAGTAGATTTACCACTACCGGACGCACCCATAATGGAGGTAAATTCACCATAATCTATCTGTACGTTCACATGGTTCAAAGCATGTACAACACTGTCACCCATCACGTAAGTTTTCATTATATCTTTTAATTCAATCAAAGTAGTCATACAGTCACTCCCTTTTTCGAGCGATTGCTTAAATTCTTACACCGCCACCGGGTCTAACACCACTCTGTTTTGCCACAGCCTTACGCACCAGCAAAACTTCGCCCGGTTGCAACTCATTAGTTTCTACAACTATTTCGCTATCATTACTCAAGCCAAGTCTAACATCAACTTCTCTGCTCTCTTTGGTCTTGGTGTTGTAAACCTTAACAAAGCGACGTTTGCCATCAGAGTAAATGCAGTTCAACGGAACCATCAGTACATTATCCGCTCCAGCAATGATGAAGTCAGCGCGAGCAGTCATGGTCGGAAGCAGCTTACCTTTAGAATCATCAACATCCACATATACTTTATAGTAGATAACATTATTTTCTGTCTCTGCCTTACGAGAGATGAGGCGCACTTTACCACTAAAGGTTTCGTTAGGATAAGCATCAACGGTAAAATTAACCTTCTGCCCAACTTTAACCTGACCAATGTCAGATTCATCAACCATTGCCTCGATTTGCATATCATCTAAGGTTGCAACGGACATAATCACCTGGGGTTCGCTGATACCGGAGCTAATAGTTTGCCCTACGGGAGTAGGTTCACCAATTATATAACCCTCGATGGGAGTTTTGATGATTGTATCCTGCACATCGGAGGCAGCTTTATCATAATTGGTCTTTGCCACCAAATAATCTGCATACATATTGTCATATTCGTAACGGGATATTGCTCCGCTATTCACTAATTTTTCGTAGCGTTTGTAATTGGCCTCTGCATTATCGAGCTTTGCCTTCATCTGCATCATAGTCGCCATCAAAGCAGTGTCATCTAAACGTACTAATACATCACCGGCATTAACATGCTGGTTTTCT
>JAFTMR010000087.1 GCA_017452325.1 Phascolarctobacterium sp.
AGCAAGGAGAGCAAAAAAGAAAATCTCACTATAAGAGTTTACATCAGAAAGCTAAAACGGCAAATTCATAATAAAAAAATTTTTACAGCAGTCAACTTTTAGGACTGCTTTTTTATTTTTATTGGCTTCGGAAAATTTTAAAAAATATTTTTTGCTCATTTTTGCCGTTTGGGGTCGCTCATGTAAACTCTTATAGTGAGAGGTGAAATTCAAACCGCGCGGAACACCTACACCCTTCCACCGCTAAAGCGGTCCCCCTTCCCTTTCAGGGACGGTATTATTGCCCCCCTGAAAGTGGGGGCTGGCATTGCGCAGCAATGACTGGGGGGTAATATCATGAAAGGAGCTGACCCAACCTGTGAACAACAAACCCAAACTCATCACCCAAGATGAACTGCACAAGCTTGCCAGCAAAACCGTAGGCAATGCTCAAAAGATTTATGTACACTACACTCCCAATGAGGGAACCATGGTAGTAAAGTTCTTGTTTTAAAATTACCCAACACAGAAAGGATTGAAATTTTATGCCTATTAACCAACAACTCATCAAACGCAGCTTAGTAACCAACGTGGAAGACGGTGTGAACGCCGATGGCAGCACACGCACTAAAAGCCGTACCTACAGCGAGATTAAGGAGGATTCCACCGTGGAAAATTTGTTCAGCGCCGGTAACGCACTGGCAAGCTTGATGGCAAGTCCCTTGGTGAACATCACCCTTAATGACCGCAGTGAGCTTGTAGAAGCCTAAGACCTTGCCTATGTGGAACAAGTTTTGGCGTGCGGTAGCACGCATCCTGCTCAAGCTCATAATGTGGGAGCGCAGGTAAACACATCCCCCTTCAGTCAGCTACGCTGACAGCTTCCCCAGTGGGGAAGCCTAAAACAAAAGCTGTCCCCTTTGAGAAAGCAGCACGCGTAGCGTGACGAAAGGGGGCAACAATTATAACGCTCAATTATAACAAACGAAAGGAAATGAACAACTATGGAACAAACTTTAGAACTTGTATTTAAAAACTCCGAAGGTGATACCAAGGTAATCACCGTAACTGACCCTCGTACTGACATCACTGCGGAAGAAGCACGCACCGCCATGGAAAGCATCCTTGCCGCCAACGTGGTAGAAACCAGTGGTGGTGACCTGGTGGAAATTGTGGAAGCGCGCTTGCGTGTAACCCAAGTTACTGTGCTGCAGTAAGCCTATAAAAAACCAGAAATCCCCGTTCACAAATATGAACGGGGATTTATTTACGCAATATACTTATTGTAAAAATCTTGGAAACGCGTCAGAAGTGCTGTATAGCGTTTTACTTAGTCCATTGGTAAATACGATAAGCCAGCCACATACAAAAGGTTCCGCTAAAATCCAATAACACATCCGTTACGCGACACTCGCGTCCCGGAGTAAAGAACTGGATATACTCATCAATCACTGCAGTCAGCAAACCAAAGAACAGAATATAACCAGTGGAAGTGCGTTTAGAAACGTAGAACTCACTGTAGGTTTTGCAAAGGAGCCAGCTTTGCCCGCCAAACTCCATAAAATGCGCCAGCTTACGAATTGTATATTCAAGGTTGCCGTCATAGCTCATACCCAGCATTTCAAAAACTGCATTAAAGACAGTTACTACATAACCGCTCATCTTAGCAGATTCCGTTGCCGGTAGGGATGAACTAAAGAAGATAAAAATTGTAAAAACGATTAAGAGAACTGCCCACAAAATTCTTTGCATCTCTCCACCTCTTAAATATGACGGGTTAAAGCGTCCATAACCATCATATTGCTGACAACACCAACTCCTCCGGGAACAGGAGTAAAGGCACTGGCCTTCGCCTCAACGGCAGGGTCTACATCCCCCACCAGCTTACCATCAACAGAATTGATGCCAACATCCACAATGACAACGCCCTCTTTAACCATATCAGGTGTTACAAAGCAAGCCTTACCAACGGCAGCTACAACAATATCTGCCTTACGGGTAAGCTCCGCAAGATTTTGGGTTTTGGAATGGCAAATGGTAACGGTTGCGTTCTTGTGCAAAAGCAGCATCGCCACAGGCTTGCCCACCACATTGCTGCGACCAATTACCACAACCTTCTTTCCTGCCAGCTCAATACCATAATGCTCCAAGATTGCCAAGCAAGCACGTGGAGTGCAAGCAGCATAAGGATTATTCCCTGCAAAGAACCCACCTAAATTATCGTAGCTCAAGCAATCAATATCCTTGTTGGCAGCAATGGCAGCTCCCACTGCATCACCATTAATATGTTTAGGCATGGGCATCATGGGCAGAATACCGGTGATATAGCGATTACGATTCATCTTTTTAATGACGTTGATAACTTCCTCTTCTTCCGTATCAGCAGGAAGCAGAAGTTCTTTCGCTTGACCACCAAGGTCTTCGATAAGCTTCACCAGACGATTCTTATAAACGTGGGAGGCGGGGTCGTCACCAACAACGATGACCGCCAAAGTTACCAGCTTACCGTTTTCTTTAGCATCAGAAATTTTCTTGGTAATAAGTTCTCTATATTTATCTGCTACGGGTTTGCCCCTCATTAGAATAGTAGTCATAATAAACATACTCCTTAAAAAATCGTTAGAAGTGCTGGATAACAAGGCGGAACAAGATTGTGCAGCGCCGGCGTACTTGAAGTACGTCAAGCAAGCAATCGCAGTTCCAACACAGTTAGACTGTGCTTATAACGATTTTTAGAAAAGACCGGAGATTACTCCGTCATCGGAAACATCAATCTTCTCCGCCGCCGGAACCTTGGGCAAGCCGGGCATAGTCATGATATCGCCGGTCAAAACTACGATGAAGCCTGCGCCTGCAGAGATACGGCAGTTTTTAATGGTAATTTTAAAACCACTGGGACGACCGAGCAAGGTTTGGTCATCGGAGAAGGAATATTGGGTCTTCGCCATGCAGACGGGCAGGTTGCCATAACCCATAGCTTCAAAATCTGCCAAAGCTTTTTCAGCTTCGTTACTAAAGTTAACGCCGTCAGCACCGTAGATTTCCCTTGCAACAGTTTCGATTTTTTGTTTCAAAGGCATTTCGTCTTCGTAGATGGGCTTGAAGTTGGCAGTGCCGCCTTCAACCAAAGCAACTACTTCTTTCGCCAGTTCAATACCGCCTTCGCCGCCACGAGCGAATACGTCGGAAAGAGCTACGTTTACGCCATGTTTAGCGCAGTGTTCACGTACTGCTTCCAGTTCTTCCGGAGTATCTTGAGCAAAAATATTGATGGCAACAACCAGGGGCACACCAAATTTTTGTACGTTTTCAATATGTTTTTCAAGGTTTACGATACCTTTTTTAACTGCTTCCACATTGGGAGTAGTAAGTTCAGATTTAGGAACGCCACCATGCATTTTCAGCGCGCGCACAGTAGCAACCAAAACAACAGCGTCCGGTTTCAAGCCTGCATAACGGCATTTAATATCAAAGAATTTTTCTGCGCCAAGGTCAGCGCCAAAGCCTGCTTCGGTAATGGTATAATCTGCCAATTTCATAGCAGTTTTAGTTGCCATTACGCTGTTGCAGCCATGAGCGATATTTGCGAAGGGGCCGCCATGGATGATTGCGGGTACGTTTTCCAAGGTTTGTACCAGGTTAGGTTTAACAGCATCTTTCAAAAGGGCAGCCATTGCACCATGAGCATTGATTTGACCTGCGGTAACAGCCTTGCCTGCATAGTCATAAGCAACGATAATTCTACTCAAGCGTTCCTTCAAATCGCGAAGGCTGGTTGCCAGGCAGAGGATTGCCATAACTTCGGAAGCAACGGTAATATCAAAACCGTCTTGACGGGGTACGCCATGAGCCTTGCCACCCAAACCAACTACGATGTTGCGCAGTTCGCGGTCGTTCATGTCAACAACACGTTTCCAAACAATACGACGCGGGTCAATATTCAAAGCATTGCCCTGTTGCACATGGTTGTCAACCATTGCGGAAAGGAGCATATGAGCAGAGGTAATTGCGTGGAAGTCACCGGTAAAGTGCAGGTTGATGTCTTCCATAGGAACTACTTGGGAGTAACCGCCGCCAGCAGCACCGCCCTTAACACCCATGCAGGGACCAAGGGAGGGTTCACGCAAAGCTACGATAACGCTCTTGTCAATTTTCGCCAAGCCTTGTGCCAAGCCAACAGTAGTAGTGGACTTGCCTTCGCCTGCCGGAGTAGGAGTGATTGCAGTAACGAGAACCAGTTTCCCCGGTTTTTCAGCTTCCATTCTACGAATCAGGTCCATAGACAATTTAGCCTTATAGCGACCGTACATTTCAATGTCTTCTTCAGGAATGCCAAGCTTGGCAGCTACATCAGTAATTTTTAACATCTTCGCCTGTTGAGCAATTTCAATATCAGATAACATAGTTCAACCTCCTAAAAATTTATTTAAGAACATTATAGACCACTAGGAAAGTTCTACCCGCAGGGGGCATTCTCCTCCTGCGGGCAAAAAATTATTTAAACCATATTTCAATTGTTTCGCCCTCTGCCACGACAGAACCCGGTGCGGGTTTTTGCTCATAAGCAAATCCACTACCATAAGGTTTCAGACGCAGTCTCCCTTGGCGAATAATCCCCGCTGCCCGACGCATATCTACGCCTTTGAAATCAGGCAATTTTATTTTGCCATTCTCAAGCAAGGTTAATTGAGGCACAGAAGCTTCTTTTTTCTTAGCTTGCTCCTCCACCTGTTCCAGCTGCTCGAAGGAAGGCAAGCCTTCCCCGCTAATAGGCTGAATACCTTTAGCAACTAGAATCTGCTGCAAGGTATCACGAAAGATAGGCGCACTTACTTGCGAGCCATAAAAGGCTCCTTGCGGATCATCTATCATTACCAGCATTGCATACAATGGTTTATCCGCAGGCACAAAGCCTACGAAGGAAGCTATGTACTTATCCTTCTCATAACCGCCTTTTTCCGCAAGCTTTTCTGCGGTGCCGGTCTTGCCCGCAATACGATAACCTTTGATAGCGGCGCTCTTACCGCCACCTTCTTCTACAACTTGCTCCATCATGGTACGCATCTTCGCTGCAGTATCCTTACTGATAACCTGGCGGATAACCTTCTTCTCGCCCTCACGAACAATATCGCCATTGGGGGCAACAATCTTTTTGACGATGTATGGCTGCAATAATTCGCCACCATTGGCAATAGCGCAAATGGCACGCAACATTTGAATGGGGGTTACAGCAATGCCCTGCCCGATAGCCATAGTAGCAACATCAGGCTTATACATCTCTTCTGCCTTGTACAGAATACCACTTTCTTCACCGGGCAGTTCAATACCGGTAGGCGCGCCAAAGCCAAAAAGCTTGCTATAATTGGTAAGCTTGTGTGCGCCAAGCTCCATTCCTAATTGCACCATACCCGTATTGATGGAGTACTTTATAATATCACTGAAAGGAACCTCTCCCTTTCCCTTTAGCTCCCATTTGTAATCCCAGTTGTGGATTACGCGGTCAGCTACCTGTATTCTGCCATCATCTTTAAATATGGTATTCGGAGTAATCAGCTGCTCAGCCATACCCATACAAGCAACAATGGGTTTAAAAACGGAACCTGGCTCGTAAATCATAGAAACAGCCTTATTGCTCCAAGCCTCTGGGCTATATTCATGATACTTATTGGGGTCAAAATTAGGTCTACTGGACATACCCAGTATTTCTCCCGTATAAGGATCCATAATGATAGCAGTAGCGCCCTTCGCCTTGGTTCGCTTAATTGCATCGTCCATAGCATCTTCTAGGACATACTGCATTTTGCTGTCCAAGGTTAAGTAAACACTGAAAAGGTTTTCCTGCTTTTCACTTTTAGCATCCTTACCCAACATTTGTCCGCCTAAGGCGTTGAACACGCCCTCGTGTCTAGACTCCACTCCACTAAGAATATCATTCAAGGTATATTCAATACCGCTCCAGCCGATATCATCGGTTCCTACAAAACCCAACACCTGGGCAGCAGCACCCTTCTTAGTGTAGTAGCGCTTGCTTTCTTCCAAGAAATGTAGCCCGGGAAGCTTATTTTCTTCAATAATTTTTTTAACAGCCTCAGCTTCTTTGGGTTCCAAGGTACGCTTTACCCACAGGAACCTGCCCTCGGAGTTAAATATTTCGTAGAGTTCCTCTACATCCATCTGCAATACAGGACCCAACAGCTCCGCCCCTAGACGTTTTACATCGCGGATAGGCTCTTGCTGTCTTTTTCCTTTTAGAGTATCCACCATTTCCATAGGGTCAACATACAGAGAGCTGGTCATAATACTTACGGCAAGCTCCTCCCCATCGCGGTCTAGAATCTTGCCACGAGGGTTACTACGGGTAATATCTGCAGTTAGCTGCTGTTCCGACAGTTTGGTCAGCCGCTCTGAATCCCACAGCTGTAACCAAGCCAAGCGTAAAGCCACAGCAATAAATAGGCAAACTATAGTTCCGCATAAAATAGCGTAACGCTTTCTCGTTTCTCGCATGCTTCTCATCAGGGGTGCCACCTCCTGCTCACAACCCGCAAATCGTTTCTGCGGTCTACAGGTTGGGTGATAGCCTCCCTTGCGGCGCGCTCCACCTCATCATCATATACAGAAAGAGCTAGCCCAATGGCAACCATGGTAATCAATAAAGATGAACCACCATAGCTGATGAACACCAAAGGTACACCAATTACAGGCAATACGCCACAAACCATCGCCATATTAGCGGCGGCTTGACCTACAATCAAAATGCTGACGCCTGCTGCCAGCAGGAAACCACGTTCATCCTTGGCACAAACAGCAATTCTTAATAAAGCGCAACCTAAAAATATGAAGACAAGCATTAACAGACACGCACCTAGGAAGCCATTTTCCTGGCAGAAAACAGCAAAGGCAAAATCTGTATGTGCTTCCGGTAAATAGAAGAACTTAGAGGAACCTTCGCCCCATCTAGTACCAACCCAGCCACCACTACCAATGGAAAGCAAGGATTGTACCATTTGGTAACCGTCACCCATTTCATCAATCCAGGGGTTAAGCCACACCTTGATACGGTCAGCACGATAGCTGGCAGAATTCACTAAATACACTGCTAAAACCGCAGCACCAAAGAATACGGTACCAACCTGTTTCCAAGGCAAGCCTGCCACAAAGTACATACAGAACATCAACGCGCCGATAATGGCAGCTGTACCCATATCAGGCTGTTTATATACCAAAAAGGCATAAACAAAGGTTGCAAAAAGGCACATTCTGCCGTCACCTTCAAGAAAGCTGACAGCCTTGCCCTTTTTCAGGTGCATTCCCAAATAGCGGGAACACAACATAATAATTGCCAGCTTAGCAAATTCCGAAGGCTGTATGGTCAAACCACCAATACCTAGCCAACGACGCGCGCCACCACTTTCAAGACCTATAAAATCTACCAATAACAGCATCATCAAGGTACTCAGATAGACGAAGGCAATTGCATTCTTGCTTAGCAAGTGGCGATAGTTAAACTTACGCACCACAAAGATTGCCCCCAAGCCAAGAAGGGAATAGGCCATATATCTAGTTAAGTAAAAGAACGTGCTGCTACCATCTGCCTCCGCTCTTATGTAGCTGGCACTAAAAATATTAATACAGCCAATAAGGAGTAAAGCCAGCATGGTATGCCACACTGCCTGCTTAGGATTTTCCCAAAACAAGAACTTTTCATTCATCATTTTCACTCCACACCAAAAACACGCGCAAGAGTATCATTAGAAACTATTTAAACACCACTTCACAGAAGTTGATAGGTGTGCCAAGGGCACTGAATTTCTGCTCGTATTCAGTCTGTACCGGATTATCGTATTCGGAATGGTGCAGGTCGTAGCTCAAAGCAATAATCTCGCAACCAAACTCCTTAAATTCCTCTACAGAAAAATCAAATAAAGCTCTGTTATCAGTTTTAAAACGCATATGACCACCAGGACCAAGAAGCTGTGCGTATTTTGCCAGGAAGCCACGATGAGTTAAACGACGCTTAGCATGGCGGGCCTTAGGCCAGGGGTCACTAAAATTTAAATACAGCTCTTTAATTTCTCCGGGTTCAAACCATTCGTTCAAGCTTTCAGCATTAGCACAGATGATACGTACATTGTCCAGTTCTTTATCCTTGGCCGTCTTCCCAGGATAATAAGCAATATCGTGCTGGGTTTCAATGCCGATAAAAGCCTTCTCCGGATACAGCTCTGCCATACCAATAGTAAAGCGACCTTTACCACAACCAATTTCCAAACACAATTTTTTGCCAGGGAACAGCTCCTGCCATCTACCCTTATATTGTTCTAAATCATGCATTAGTACATAATTACCGATAAGCTCAGTCATTGCTTTCTCAATCCAAGGTTTCTTTCTTAAACGCATTTTACAACCTCACTAAAAATTTTATTGTAACCATTTTATTATAATATGAACCTTCTCCAAAATAAAGAAAAACATACCCGTTATACACGAGTATGTTTTGCATTTCCTATAAAGCCTATTCCGCAATAGCCTCGGTTGCTTCAATGCTGCCGCATTTACCATTAAACACAGCGCCTTCAGAAATAACCAAGGTACCACATTTAATATCACCGGTAATTTTAGCAGTAGACATAAGCTCCAAACGACCGCGGCAAACAATGTTGCCAGTTACAGTACCGGAAATATTGGCATTTTGTGCATATACGGTTGCGCGGATAACACCGGTTTCACCAATAAAAAGGTCACTGTCAACAGCCAAAGTTCCGTCGATTACACCATCGATACGGGTGCAGCCATTGATGTTGATGTTACCGTTGATAGCAGTGTTCTTACCAATCAATACTTCATATTCCATTTTACCATACTCCTTTTTCTTCATAAAACCGGGTTTCTTTACTTCTTCAACCACAACTACAGGTTCCGGGTTAGAAACTACAACTGCGTTTTCTACCTGTTTCTGTTCTTCTTTTTTCTTGCCAAAGCCAAACATGTCATTATCCCCCTACTTAAAATTAGCCGGGCTGCTGTTCTTCCTTGCTTGCCACGGGTGCAGGAACTTCCAAGCCAGCCTGTTCCATCTGGTCACGAACCTGCTCCTCAATCGTAGATAAGGCAGCCATATCCTTTTGTACACTTTCAGCCATGGCAGAAAGCTCTTGTAACTTTTGTTCCTGAGCCTGCTTAGTACGGCGGAACTCTGCTAATTCCGCAGCATTAGCATTGCTTTGAGAAACCAAATAATATGTCGCTCCAAGGCTAGCCACAAAAAACAATGCAGCACCGCCGGCGATATAAGCAATTTTCTTAAAATGCTCGGTACCAATGGCTTGCTTTTTAATTTCCCTGCCATTGTCAGGCACCATCATCACTGTATAAGAACTGTCGTTATGCAATGAATCCAGCACCCAATTCAAAACTTGACGAATTTGTTGAAACATTAACTTACCTCTCTATCACAGAAGAATCTTTAATTTACAACAACAAAATCTTACATCAATTCACGAGGATTAACCTCTTGCCCCCACAACAAAACTTCATAATGCAAATGAGGACCGGTGCTATAACCAGTACTGCCAACAGCACCAATTACTTCGCCTTTAGTAACGTAATCACCATGACTTACATACAGCTCTGCCATATGAGCATACGCTGTTTTGTAACCATAATCATGATTGATACGAATGTACTTGCCATAGCCATAGTACCAACCGGAATATTCCACATAACCGGAAGCAGTTGCATAAACAGGAGCGCCGTAGCTATCTGCAATA
>JAFTMR010000088.1 GCA_017452325.1 Phascolarctobacterium sp.
CATCACAGGCAAAAAAATCACTATCACTAATAACCACTTCGTAAGCTTAGAAAACATTGATGTTCCTGCTAACATAAAAAATACTAAAACTGCATTAATTATACCAACAGCAAAACTAACCAACTCGTTATAACTTGCCAAAGTAAGTGCTTCTGATGACAAAACCTTTATGTACAAAACTGAACAGAACAAGCCAAGCATGCAAAAAACACTCGTATAATATTTCTTCTGACTTAAACTAAAGCATCCACCTAAAATGATAAGAGCACTTGATATAAGCAATGGTCTTGTTGATTTTAGATATATTATTTCCGTAAGTAAACATCTCAAAATAAAAAATACAGCAAAAACCAATACTGTCTTCAAAAATATTGACCCAAGCAATTTTAAGTATTCTTTTTTCACGACACCGCATCCCTTAATACCATAATTTTTAAATATTATAGCACTTTGTCCCCCCCTAACAAGCGAAAGTTCACATCGAGTGACTTTCGCATTGGCGCTTCGCGGCTCATTCTTACAAGGATTACCCTTTAAATTTAACCTATTAACCGTTGTTAAAAGTACGCATTTTCTGGCGATTACTTTTAGAATTATAATTTTAACCTACTATATTATTAATCATAATCCCCTAAACACAAAAAGAAATTTTGTCCCAAGCTCTCAAACCAAACCCTCACGAATAACCCTTTAAAACTTTGAATACTCACTTTTACTTATGACAAAAGGCGTTCCCGATTTTTCGAGAACGCCTTTGTTATTAAGCTGATTTACGTGTGTTAATAAACATATCAATATCTTCTACTAAATAATCTCTACCAATAGTATGCAAAACATCATAACACTCGTCCAAATATTGAAGCACTCCATACTTCTTAAAAAGCTCCATCGCATCATAACCAGTAAGTTTCTTTTCCGCGCGATACGCTTCAAAACAAAATACTTTAAATTCCAAATTCTTACTCACATTACACCTCCGGTAATGAAAACTTACCTGCCCGTTCTTCATTAAAGAGCTGTGCCAACATCAAAGGACTATAATGCCACACCTTGGTTTTTTCTCTTTCCAAATAAGAGTAAACCTTAGATTGGGCAAAACGTTCCATCGCAACATCCTCTGTCCAATTATTAAGCTCTGCAATTTTTTCAATCACATTGGCAGTAATTCCATAGAGCATTATTTCAAAATCTCTTTCAGTCATTAGTGATTACCTCTGCTTTAACAAATTCCAAAAAGCTAAGAGCTTTTTCCGTATGAAATAATATCTGGTCACTCAAAACTTCTGTCTTCAATCTTCTGAGAGCAGATTCTTTATCTATGTCACCATTTTCAAACAAAATCACTACACGATAAACTCTATCATCAGCAACAGGACCGATTACAATATCATAATTATTTAAACTACGTCCGCTTCTATTTGCACAAATAAAATCAAGCCAATTTTTATCAGCTTTTTCAAACTTTATAACAGTAACTTCTCGTTCTGCTTTTTCTAAATCAAATTCGTAAACATTGACATAATGTTTTTTAGAGTTATTTCTGTAGGCTACTCTTTTAGCCCAAGCTAATGCTTGCTCTTTATTAGAAGTCACATAAAATCCGCCACCAAAATCAAGCGGTCGGTTTGCTTCTAAAATTTTAGGAGCATCTACAACTGTGTCACTTCCATGGTAACAAATCATTTCTTCTCCTCCGTAACCTTTTTATAACATTATATCACAAAATTTTACAGTGCATAAAAAAGGCATTCCCGATTTTTCGAGAACACCTTTTTGTTCATAACATTGTTTTCACGTCAGAATTAGTCAGAAGTACCGAAATTCGCTTTTTCAGTAGCCGCTTGCAAAATCCCGTACACCATCAACGCAGAATTATAAAGGTCTTCCTCTTTCAGGAACTCGTCAACAGTGTGTACATTCTTCATACCAACGCCCAAGATTACGCAGGGCACGCCATAGGCATTAAAGAAGTTAGCATCACTGCCACCGCCGGTCTGGGTAATATCAGGAGTAAAACCATGCAGTTCACAAGCTCGTTCTGCCAATTTTACAACGGTGCTGTTGGTATCAATAAAGAATCCGCTGTACTTGTGCTCTACCTCCGCAGTTACCTTACCGCCAAATTTTTCTACAGCATTGCAAATGGTAGAAACAACCTCTTCGCGGATTGCTTCCAGCTTTTCGTTACTACGACTGCGCACGTCGCCTTCAATTTCCACTAAGTCAGGAACCACGTTAGTAGCAACGCCGCCACCGATGATGCCGATGTTGCAAGTAGTTTCTTCATCTATACGACCATAACGCTTAACTTCTGCCAAAGCCTTTGCCGCAATCATAATAGCGTTGATGCCCTTCTCAGGCTCTACGCCGCCATGTGCTTTCTTGCCATGCACGCTAATTTTATATTTATATTGTCCCGGCGCACCAATAACAATTTCTCCGGGAGCACCTTCACCGTCCAAAGCGTAAGAAACTTCTGCTTTCAGCTTGCTGCGGTCCATACAGCGGGAACCGTTTACGCCGCCTTCTTCCGCAATGGTAAAGAGAATTTGGATATCACCATGTTCAGCATTTTCTTCCACCAACATGCGTACGCCTTCCAAAATGCCTACCACGCCAGCCTTGTCATCGCCACCTAAAATGGTAGTGCCATCACTGTAAAGCACGCCGTCCTTTTGCACAACAGTAGTACCGCCGCAAGGCTCCACCCCGTCCATATGCGCAGAAAGCAGTACGCTTACTGCTCCTTCTTTATTGGCAGGCAAGAACGCCCAAAGATTTCCGCAGTTGCCGCCCAGCTTTTCTCCTGCGTCATCTTCTTCCACAGTAAAGCCCAAAGTTTCCAATTTAGCACGCAGCATTTCAAAAACAGAACGCTCCTGCAAAGTATGGCAGGGCACTGCTACAATCTCTTTGAACTCTGCTAACATTCTTTCTTTATTTACAACCTTCATTCCATTAACCTCACAATCACAAAATACCGGTATGCTCCAGTAAAATTTTTATCCCAATACAGATAAGCACCGCGCCGCCACAAATATTTGCCCTTTTGCCAACAGCGGAACCAAGCTTAAATCCTGTGATACCGCCAAAAGTAGAGATGGCAAAGGTTACGACGCCTATAAGCGCAACCGCCATACAGATATTGGTCTGCAAAAAGGCTAAGCTTACGCCCACTGCCAAAGCATCAATGCTGGTTGCCACCGCAAGAATGAACATCTCCTTATTGGTGTAACTTTTCTTGATGCTACAGGCTTCCGTCGCTTCACCAATCATATTCCAGCCCAAGTATACCAAGAGAGCAAAAGCAATCCAGTGGTCATAATCTACAATATAACCTTGGAAGGACACTGCTCCCAAATAACCAAGAAAGGGCATTAGCCCTTGGAACGCGCCAAACCAAAGTCCAAAACGCAAGGCACCCTTCAATCGATTTTCCGGAGCAAGCGCCATGCTTCCGCAAATAGAAACTGCAAAAGCATCCATTGCCAGCCCAACGGAAACCAACAATAATTCAAATAAACTCATTTCCTTTTACACCTTACTTGTTCCAAAACTTTTTAGTCGCACTAATCTTCAACACGCGGAAGATGCTGGCAGTAAACATAATGCCCAAAGCAATCGCCGCCGCATCAGTTCCCGCTGTCAGCAGGATGTTTACGCCATCACCAAAGCTTTTTTCAATAATCTGCTTCATGCCCTGATACATACCAAGCCCCGGCACCAAGGGAATAATCCCCGGAATGAGGAACACAGTGGCAGGCTGCTTAAAGATTCTTGCAGAAAGCTCGCACACCAAAGCCAACGCCATAGTGGCAATAAAATTAGAATGAAAGGAATTGTATTCCAAATGCTGACGTAAATATACAAACACAACCCAACCAATGGCACCGATGACACCACTGATAATCAAAGTTCTTTTGGGAGCTTGGAACAAGGCCGCAAAGGCGATGGTTGCCAAGAAGGAGTAAACGAAGGATTCATATAAGCCCATTACCATAAATTCCACCCCCATTTATGCCAAGCTTGCAATACAAATGCCAAGCCGATGGCGATGGACGTAGCAAAGAGCACTGCTTCCGCCACGCGGGAATTACCGGAAACCAGATCCCCCGCCATATAGTCACGCAGACCATTGGTAAAGGCAACCCCCGGAACGAAAGGCATTACCGCACCAACGATAATCTTATCCATAGTACATTGCACGCTCACCGCACAGCACATAATGGCTACGGCAGCAATGGACGCACCAGCCAAAGCGTTTTCCCAAAAAGCACTGGGACGGAAGCCACCTAAAAGCTTCAGCACCAGCATTGCTACAAAGCCTGTAACAAAGGCAGCGATAAAGTCATGACTATTACCGCCCAACATTCCGGAAAAGCCTGCGGAGGCTAGACCACTGGCAATGCAGATAAGCTTATCATTATACGGTGGTTTTTCTGTAAGCTTTCCGTTAAAAAAATCCATGGTTTCTTGGTAATCCAGTTCCCATTTGTCAAGGTTGTACATAAAGTCGTTAACCTCGCTGACAATTTGCAGATTGGTACTGCGAGAGCGGATACGGCTAACGCAACTGTAACCGTCAGGCTCTTCGTCACCAAGCACGATAACAGTTGGCGTTACGAAAACATTGACTCCGTAGCAATGGTTCTTATTACAAAAACGCTCAATGGTATCTTCCACACGAGAGGTTTCTGCACCGCTTTTCAAAAGCACCTTGCCCAAGACCATAGCAATATCTAAAGTTTGTTTACGATTCAAATTATTAAGACTCATCTTACCTATTTCTCATTTGCAAAAATTTCTGCAACCGCTGCTTTGAAGCGATTAGCACCACCCATGGAAGGATGAGGAACTGCTTGGCAGTCCACACCATAACGCGCTAGAGTTCCTGCCGCCTTTTGCCCAATGGCAACAACCTTCATACCGGGTACAAGCTCCATCAGCATCTTGGCATATTCAATGCCCTCGTCCAGCTCCGTATTGGTTGGAGTTCTGTTGGAAAGCAGGTTCCCTTCCTTATAGGGATGGAAGGGAAAAATATTCCACAGAATGACGTCGAAGGCAGCCAAGCCATGACGGTTCAGCGCATTCCACACAGCAGTATCCGTCGGCTCGTTAAAGCCTTTTTGTTTTTGACTATTATTCAAAAGTGAGCTGTTAGGGTCACTGGTACGTTGGTAGTTCCAGTCACCTAACACACTTTTATAATCAACATCAGGATGATGACCAAGCAAAATTCTTTCGGAAGTAATAGCGATACCGCTAAAGTGACCGCCTTGATAGCCCAAGCCTTCCGCAATAAAAAGATAATGGGCATTAGTGCGAAGCTCTAAGTAACGTTCTAAGTTCTTAGTGCGGATTACAGGTGCCTGCTCGCCAATGTCGCAGCTAGTATCAAACTCGCTCCAAGGATTAAATACCAAGGGAGCGTGATACGCCTGCAGATTATTTAAAAAGGTTTTTATATCCATAACAACCTCCACAAATTCATTACCCTAATTATAACCTTTACCAAACAAAATAGCCACACAAAAAAGCGCCTCGTCGTTTACATCTCTGTGAACAACAAAGCGCTTGACTTTTAAATTTGGTGCGGGTGACAGGAATCGAACCTGCACACCGTAAGGCGTCAGATCCTAAGTCTGATGCGTCTGCCAGTTCCGCCACACCCGCATTCCATTTGTAATTATATCACACACAACTGCTAACTGCAAACTTGTTGGAAATAAAATAAACCGTCTACTTTCGTAGACGGTCATTTGCAATTTGGTGATCCACCCGCGACTCGAACGCGGGACACCCTGATTAAAAGTCAGGTGCTCTACCGACTGAGCTAGTGGATCACTTGGCTGGGGCGGCTGGACTCGAACCAACGCATGCGGGAGTCAAAGTCCCGTGCCTTACCGACTTGGCTACGCCCCAAGATTTTATCGCTGCTAACATTTGTGGGGTGACTAGAGGGATTCGAACCCTCGCGTAATGGAGCCACAATCCACCGTGTTAACCGCTTCACAATAGCCACCAAATCATTCCAAACTCAATAGCTTGGCGACAGGTGTTATTATACTATAAGAAAATCACTGCGTCAATAGTTTTTTCTAAAAAAATTACAATTTTATTTCACAGCGATAACTTCGATTTCCACGTGCACGCCTTTGGGCAGAGCAGCCACTTGCACGAAGGAACGAGCAGGAGGATTTACTTGGAAGTATTTGCCATACACTCCGTTCACAGCGGCGAAGTCATTGATGTCGGTTGCGAAGATAGTGGTTTTTACAACATTTGCGTAGGTGCAGCCTGCTGCTTCCAAAACTGCGCCAATGTTTTGCATTACTTGTTCAGCTTCTGCTTCAATATTTTCTAAAACCAATTCGCCAGTTGCAGGATTAATAGCAATTTGACCGGAGCAATATACGGTATTGCCTGCTACGATTGCTTGGGAATAAGGTCCCAAGGCTTGGGGTGCTTTATCAGTAGAGATTACTTGCATGATAATTTCTCCTTTATCTTCTTATTTTGCAAAATATCTTTTAGCCCACGCTAAAGCAGTGGGAGTTACTGCCATACCTCCGCCCGCAGTTTCCTTCAAGGCACAGGGAAGCAAATCGCCTACGCTCTTCATGGCGTCAATGGCTTCATCCGCAGGAATAAAACTGCTGATTCCGGCAAGCGCCAGCTCTGCCGCCGCCAAAGCCTGCAGGGCGCAAGCACCATTACGTTTGATGCAGGGCACTTCCACCAAGCCGGCAACCGGATCACACACCAGTCCCAAAACATTTTTAAAAACGATGGATACTGCGTGCCCAACTTGGCTAGGGGTGCCACCTAGCATTGCCACTGCGGCACCTGCTGCCATCGCCGCAGCGCTACCACATTCCGCTTGGCAACCACCTGTAGCTCCCGCCAAGGAAGCTCTATCACCAATAACAAGGCCAATGCCACCTGCAACTACCAGTCCTTCTGCCAGAACTTTGTCATTCAAACCGTAATGCTTTTTCAAAGCGAAGAACACTCCTGGAAGCACGCCACTTGCTCCCGCAGTCGGCGCTGCCACAATTCTCCCCATGGCAGCGTTGGCTTCGGAAACCGCCATAGCATAAACCATAGCATCTTTCGCCTTATCGCCTAAAATATTGTTGAACTGCTTTTGCTCGGAAGCTTCCAGCAAACGCTTGGCATCCCCACCGGTCAGACCGCTATGGGAACGCACACCCGTCAAGCCAAACTTGATGGATTCCTCTATTACCACAAGCATTGCTTCCATTTTAGCAAGCAGCTCTTCCTTGGAGCATTCCAGCTCCTTGGCATTGTAATCTAATAAAAACTCCTGCATGGATTTACCCTGAGCTTCCGCTTCAGCAATCCATCCATTCAAAGAAAGCTTATCCTTTTTCATAACTTAACCTCACGCCACGCTGGCAATAAAACGCACAGAATGAATTTGCTGTAACGCGGCAATCAGGTTGATAATGCCTTGGGGTACAGCTTCGTCACATTCAATAACCATGGAAGCCAGACCACCCTTGTTACTGCGGAATACGCGCATGGTCGCCACGTTCACCCCTGCATTGGCAAGAGTACTGGTAACCAAGGCGATAATGCCACGCTTATCCTCGTGTACAGTTAAGATGGCAGGCAATTTACCGGTTAGTTCCACAGGGAAGCCGTCAATACTGGTAACCAGTACCTGCCCGCCTCCAACGGAAGAACCAACAATCTCACAATGGCTACCATCTGCCGCCGTCAATTTAAACAGCGCCGTATTGGGATGAGTCAGGCTACCTAAATCCATCTTGGCATAACTATACTTTAAGCCGGCCGCTGCCGCATGCTTATCCGCTTCGGGAATGCGGGCATCGTCGGGCAGCCAACCCATCAGCCCTGCCAAAAGCGCCATATCAGTACCATGACCTTTATAAGTTTCTGCAAAAGAACCGTGCAGGTAGATTTCTGCCTGCACGGGAACAGCACCTAAAACACCTGCTGCCAAAAGGCCTAAACGAACTGCCCCTGCCGTATGGGAACTGGAAGGGCCAATCATCACAGGTCCAATAATATCAATAATGTTCATGAATTCTCCTCTAAACTAAGAGCTACTCCCCTTTGGGAACGGAGCGATGGGCTAAGCCAACACACATTTCGTTAAGGTTAAGCACACCCACCCCCATAAAGATGGCTACACAAATATGTTCCCCACAACGGGCAATACCTATTTTGCCACCTACATTAAAACCTACAGCTTTATTCTTCACCTGCTCCAAGGCAGCGTGGGTAGCACCGGCAACTGCGCCTGCTCCCACATGGGTTTCATTTACCAGACCTTGGCGCTGGGCAGCTACTACAGCACGCTCCATAATTTTCACCACAGAAGGAATAAAATCGCCGCCAAAATCTACAGCCGCTGCACGAATACCCTGAGCGTTCAAAATTTCTTTAACCTGCTGTTCCTCCCCGCGCGTTGCAGTCAGAGCAATACGCAAGGCAGCACGCCCAACATCAATACTACTAAAGGGATTTTTCTCTAACATCTAAATCAATCCTCTTCAACCATTTCTACTTCTTTAATCTTAGTCTTGTCAAACAAAGGAACGAGCAAGAAGGTAATGATACAAATTACCCATTCGAAATAAACTACTTCCTTAAAGATAGGCTTAATGCAACCTAAAACATCACCGGGCATATACCACAGCACGATACCTGCAATGCCAACCAAGGTAGTCCAGAAAGCACTGCTACGACGGCAAACGCCAGGAGCAAATACAGTAAAGAAGAAGATACAGGTCAAGGCAGTAGTCATGGACAAGCCGGCAATCATAGTTTTCAGAATGCCTGCTGCATTGAAAGCAAACCACAGAGTAACAAGACCAATTACAAAAATAGTAATACGATTTATGGTAACAAATTTATCATCACTTACAGAAGGATTAATGAAGCGTTTATAAATATCCTGAGAGAACAAGGTGCCTGCACCCAGCAAAATAGTACAAGCAGTAGAAACATCCGCTGCCCACAACGCTGCCAAAGTAGCACCGGAGGCAAAGGGATTCAGACTCATAACAACCTTAGGCATTGCCATAGCAGCCTTTTCCACAGGAATTTCCGGGAACATAACCTTTGCAACCAAACCAAGTACTGCACACAGGAAGCCTACGGGGAAAATCAAAAGGCCACCCAACAGGAAACCATTACGCGCAGATTTAACACTGCTTGCGCCACAAGCTATTTGTACGGGACCTTGAGCGGTAATAGCTTGAGTAATCATAACAACAAACCAGCTGATGATGACAACAAGGGGAATACCTGCCAGGGGATCAACCATAACTTCTGCATTGGGAAGCTTAGCAACAAGCTCATCCCAACCGCCAACATTATTAACAGCGCTAATGCAGGAATAAACAACGCCCAAATAAATCAAAGTAACACTAATAATGTTGGACAAGCCACTGGACCACAAACCACCAATCAGGGTAATACCAATGAATACTACTGCACTCATAAGCATACCGCCTTGGAAGCTGAATACTTCCGGAAGCAAGCTGGAAAGAATCGCGCCACCTGCCAAATATTGTAAGGCAGTGATTACGCACATAATAATCACCAGACCAACTGCACTGATTACGCGTCCTTTGGTGTCATAATATTTTTCAAAGAACTCCGGAATAGTGGAAACCTTCATGGCACGCAGCCTGCCTGCGGCAAACAACCCCATGATTACAGCGCCTGCTGCCCAAGCTGCATTATACCAGCCGGCAGCCATACCAATAGAAAAAGCTCTTTCAGCTACGCCTACGGTAGAAGCTGCGCCTACTGCCAAGCCCGTAATGTTAACAGCGATCAAAGCGCTGCTCAGCTTACGACCTGCCAGCAGATAAGCAGTAGAGCCTTTAGAGGCTCTGTTCTTTACCCAAAAGCTTATGCCAAAGAGCATTGCGATGTACAAACACACGATAACTAATTGAATAGACATAACTACACTACCTTTCTTCCATGCTACACACATGATTAAAAAAATATACCGCCCTGCGGTGCTACCATACTACAAAAGCTACGGTAATAAACTACTGCTATTATAACAACTTTCCCCCATAAATAAAAGTATTGTTTCACAAAATATCCTCCAATTGACATCAACAGTAAAATTTTGTTAAAATCGGAACAAACAAGAGGATTTTGCCGATTTATGTCGAATTTTATTTTATTCAATGTGAAAATTATCTTTTCCCAAGGAGATTGTTATGATTTCTTTTGCAACCAGTGGAACTTGTTCCAGAGTTATAAATTTTGAAATTGTTGATGGCAAACTGCACAATGTTTCTTTCGTAGGCGGTTGCCCCGGTAATTTGCAAGCTATCAGCAGATTAGTTGAAGGTATGGACGCTAAGGAAGCTGCTTCCAGATTGCAGGGTATTCGTTGCGGTGCACGTACCACCAGCTGTGGCGACCAGTTTGCTAAAGCTATCTTGTCTAACATTTAATCAATAACAACTAAGCAAGCTAAAAAGCGTCAGAAGTGCCGGAAGGCGCGAAGCAATGAAATTCGTGAAGCGATGGCGTACTGGTAGTACGTCGAGCAAGCGAATGAGTTGCGACAAAGCATAACGGTGCTTATCACGCTTTTAGAAAGAAAGGAGGGAAACCACGATGTATAAAATCATGAAAAGCACCGACAACGGTCTTGACGAATTAGAAATTGACAGACTCGAAAAGGGTTGCTGGATTGATGTTGTGGCTCCCTCTATCGAAGAATTACAGGAAATTGCGGCAGCAACCAATATCCAAATGGATTTCCTCACTGCCCCCCTTGACGAAGAAGAAAAATCTCGTATGGAAATTGAAGATGACCAAATGCTGGTCTTGGTTGACATTCCCTTTCTACGCAGTAACAAAGATTACGACACCCTCCCCTTGGGCATCATAATTACCGAAAACTGCCTTGTCACCATCTGCTTGGAACCCAATGCTGTTACCGCAGAATTTGGTGCTCACAACTCCAGATTCTTTTCTACCTTCAAAAAAACTCGTTTCCTGTTCCAGATTCTTTTTAAATCTGCAACTCTCTACCTTAAATATATCCGTATCATCATCCGCAGAACGGACGAATTGGAAAAACACCTGCGTCAATCCATGCAAAACTCCGAGCTGTTCAACCTCTTGGACTTGCAAAAATCCTTGACCTACTTCTCCACTTCCCTACGTAGTAATTATATTGTAATGGAAAAACTGCTTCGTCTGCGCAGCGCTACCCAATCCCGCCATCTGATTAAGCTTTACGAAGAAGACGAGGATTTGCTGGAAGACGTAATCATCGAGTACAAGCAAGCGGTTGAGATGGTTGAAATGTACAGCCATATTCTTAACAGTATGATGGAAGTATTCGCCAGCATCATCAGCAACAACCTGAACTTAGTCATGAAATTCTTGGCGACCATGACCATCGTTTTGGCGATTCCCACCTTGGTTTCCAGTATGTGGGGTATGAACGTACCCGTTCCCTTCGCCAATAATCCTTGGGGCTTTGCCATTGTGCTGGTCTTTGCCCTGGGTGTTTCCGGCGCAGCTGCTTACCTTCTGTGGAAGCGCAGAATGTTCTAAAACTAAACACGTAAAAAAATTTAGAGGCTATCTCCTGCGAGATAGCCTCTTTTGTTTTGCCAAAGTTTGCTTCATTATAATTTGTTTCTGAAAAACCAGCCTGCCACCGGCAAGGTAATCCCTGCAATTAACAGCATGGGTACCAAGGCGTAAGCCACTGTTGCCAAGCTGCTGCCTTCCAAA
>JAFTMR010000089.1 GCA_017452325.1 Phascolarctobacterium sp.
AAATATTTATTTATTTATTTATTTCTTAGGGAGGTCCTTTTTCAGATGAATAAGATTCTAAGAAACAGACTTTATATTGTGATTTTTGGCTTTGCTCTTTTTTCTTTGGTTCTGAACTTTTTTGTACAAAGGCACATCGCAAGAGGGTACTTTCATGATAGTTCTGTTGCCATATTCAATGAAATAGAGCATATTTTAGATTCCAATGAAGCTGTTATCGAAAAGATGAAGCTTAATTTCAAAGAAAACGGTAGGTTGCGAGCTAGGATTGCTGCAGAGTTTATCGAGCATGATAGGTCGTCTATAGGTTCCGTTGAAAGACTGAAGAAGCTTGCCAGCATGTTGAAGATTGATGAAATAAATATCTTTGATGAAAATGGTGTTATTATTTCCGGAACTGAGCCTAAGTATATTGGTTATAACGTTAATTCCGGTGAGCAGATTGCCTTCTTTAAAGATATGCTGCTTGATAAAAATATTGAGTTGGCTCAGGATTTTATGCCTAATACTGCTACAGGGGAAATGATGCAGTACGCCGCGGTATGGATGCCCTGCAAGGAACATTTTGTGCAAATCGGTAGAAGGCCCCCATGGTTGACGGAGGTTTTGTCACATACCGAGCTATCACAAATCTTCCATAATATTGTATTGGATACTAACGCTAATATTTTAGCTATGAACATAAAGACCAATGAGATTATGGCTTCTACGGATGAGAATCTTATCGGGCAAAATATAAGTGTTCTTGGTATTGAACCTGACTCTTTTGAAGAGCTGGAAAGTGGTATGAATTGCACCTTGAACGCTGAAGAGTATTTTGTGGTTATGGATAGTATGGTTTTGAGTGGGCAGATGAAGCTTGCTAAGCTGATTAAAACCAGTGACCTTTACAGCAAAGTTAATTTTAATGCTTTTATTTTGATGTGTTATCTGGCTTTGGGCGCAACCGTCATTATTATGGCTATTTCCAAATACCTGAAGTACTATGTTATAAATGATTTGGAAGCAGTTAATGAAGACTTGAATGAAATAACCAACGGTAATTTAAATACCAGGGTAAATGTTAATGCAACACCTGAGTTTGTAGAGCTTTCTAAACATATCAATACCATGGTAGATAGTTTGAAAGAAAATACTCGTCGTGCTTTTGAGATGTGTGACAAGCTAAATGTACCCATTGGTTTATATGAGTATCGTAATGGTATGGTACGTGTTGCCCAAACTGGTAATCTGGCAGCCATACTATGTTTAGATGGCAAGGAGCATTTTGCGGTATTTGCCAATAGAAATTTATTTGAAGAAAAGCTAGAACAAATTAAAAAGAATCTTGTTGACGAAAGTCACAGGGTTTATAGATTACCTTGGGCAGAGCGCTACATTAGGTTGGAGCAGACAGAATATCCTGACGCAACTATAGGTGTTATTATGGATGTAACTGATAGCTTTATGGAAATGAGCGTTATGGCCCGAGAGCGTGATACTGATGTGATGACCGGACTACTCAACAGAAGAAGCTTCTTCGAGCGTTTGGAAAGCTTGTTCAAGAAGCCGGAAGTATTGGGTTGCGCAGGTATGTATTTTATTGACGCCAATAAGTTAAAATATGTTAATGATGCCTTCGGTCATGGAGCAGGGGATCAATATCTGTGTGCTATTGCTGATGTCATTCGGAATTGGGGTGTAGCTAATAAGGTGTGCTGCCGTTTTGGCGGGGATGAGTTTGCTGTCTTCGTTTATGGCGCCAAGTCCAAGGAAGAATTACACAATGCTTTTGATGAAGTAATGTACACGATGAGCAATACTAAAATAGAAGTTGAAGGCGAACAGATTAGATTAAGTTTTACTGTTGGTGCTTCCTTCTATCCGGAACATTCCAGTGATTACCATGCTTTGTTGGCAATGGCAGATGAGAATATGTGTGAAAATAAAGGTATGGGCATTACTAATCGTAGTATGCTCAGGTAGTGTTTCAAAAAAGTTATGTATTTTTCAGGACTCTCCTTCGTTGTTGAAGGGGAGTCTTTCATTTTTATTTATACCTTCTTGATGGAGGAAAGGTGTCCCTGCAAGCTAAAAACTTCTTAGAAAAAACCTTGATGAAACACACGGATTAGTGGAAAGAAAGACGTGCATAAATGCGTTGTTTGGACGCTCAAAAAAATTGTAAAAAAGTATTGACACGCACTGTTACGGATGTTACAATATAGCAGTGTTAGGGCTAACTATGCTCTCGTGAAGGAGGTAACCGAATGACGCTTGACAATTTAATGCAAGCTGAAAAGCGTACCGTTGGCGTGAAGCAGACTGAAAAGGCCGTTGCTAAGGGCAATGCCTTGGAGGTGTATATTGCGAAGGATGCTGATGAGCGTGTTACTGAAAAACTTGCAGAGCTTTGCGAAGAGAAAGCTGTGAAACTGGTTGAAGTAGAAACCATGCACGAGCTGGGCAGAGCTTGCGGGATTCACGTTAAGGCAGCGGCAGCCGCAATACTTAATCCTTGATAAGGGTTTAGCGAAAGCTAAATTTTTATAATCATTAAAATCTAATTGTTTGGAAAGGAGGTGCCGATATGCCTACTATTAACCAATTGGTACGTAAAGGCAGAGAGGTTTTGAAAGCTAAATCTACTGCTCCGGCATTGAAAGAATGCCCGCAAAAACGTGGCGTGTGCACCCGTGTTTACACCACTACCCCGAAAAAACCGAACTCTGCACTTCGT
>JAFTMR010000090.1 GCA_017452325.1 Phascolarctobacterium sp.
ATTAGCGGCGTTCTCTGATACGAGCTGCTTTACCGGTGAGGTTACGCAGATAGTACAGTTTAGCGCGACGAACGATACCACGACGAGCCACTTCGATTTTATCGATACGCGGGCTGTGAACGGGGAAAGTTCTTTCTACACCAACACCATAAGAAATACGACGAACGGTGAAGTTTTCACGTACGCCGGAACCGCTACGGGAAATTACAACGCCTTCAAATACTTGGATACGTTCTCTGTTACCTTCAACGATTTTTGCGTGAACTTTTACAGTGTCGCCTGCGCGGAATTCGGGAATGTCAGAACGGAGTTGTTCTTGTTCCAATACTTCAATAATGTTCATTTTTGCCTCCTAAAATCATAGACGTTCATGTGCGAACTCCACAGCGGACCGTCCGTATTACACAACGTGTATTGTACCACATATATACTTATAATGCAATGAAATTTTGCATAAAAGTTAACAGAAATTCTACTCTTTTTCCCACCAGGCTTCGCCTGCCAAGCGGTCTAAAATTATAGCTGCGGCACTGCGTACGCACAGGTGATTATAATCGCAAGCTCCGTAAATAGGCTCCAAAATATAATCAAACTTGCTCATGGTTTCTGCTTCAATACCAAAGCCCGTACCCAAAAGTAGGAGGATTGGCCTGTCACCTTCCTTGAGCTGCTTACGCATAAAGCCGTAGGAAACTGTGTTAGGATAAATTCTCGCATCAGTGGTTACGATGTAGGGACGCTTACCACATTGCACTTCAATATCTTTAGCAGCAGCTTCAATATCTGCCTGCCAGCACACAATATCAAGAGCATTGCTTCTGTCAGGATTATAGGTTCTTCCGTACCCCTCCTGCCAGTAGCCGATAATCTTCTTGATAATGTCACGCTGCACATCCAAGGGATGGATGATGTAGTAGCGACGCACATCATAGGTACGACAAGTGCGAGAAATATCGTGAATGTCAAAATTAGTTACAGCGCTGGCAATAACATGCATACGCTTATTATAAATAGGATAATGAACAAGGCCTACGTACAAATCAGCCATCTTATTCACCTTCATTATCTTCTTGAGCTTCTAGGGCTTCCTGAGCCAATTCTTCCCTTACTTCGGCATAAAACTTCTTCTCATCCTTCTTCATATCACGAGGAACCTTGCCATGAATGGCATCAAGAACTTCTTGGGAAAGCAGGTCGGGACGAAGTATATAGGTTGCCTTCAAGGATTTCTTTCTGCGCCAGCGATTGATAAGCGCGTGGTTGCCATTGCGTAAAACCTCCGGCACTACCAAGCCTTCAAAATCTACAGGGCGTGTGTATTGGGGATATTCCAGCATGCCCGTACTAAAGGAATCTTCCTCTGCACTGGCAAGCTTGCCCAACACTCCGGGTATAAAGCGGCTTACTGCGTCCATAATAATCAGCGCAGGCATTTCGCCGCCGGTCAGCACATAATCACCAATGGAAAGCTTCTCGTCCACCCAGTTAAAGATGCGTTCGTCAAAGCCTTCGTAGTGACCACATACAAAAATTAAATCCTGTCCACTATGAGCGTATTCTTCCACAATACTTTGCTTCAAGGTGCGACCGCCGGGACACATGGCAATAACCCGCCCGTCAGGCAGCTGCTCCTTCGCCTTGCGGATGGCTGCCACCATAGGCTCAGGCTTCAAGACCATCCCTGCACCGCCACCAAAGGGAGTATCGTCAACAGTACGATGCTTGTCAGTGGTGAACTCTCGTGGATTGATACAGCTTACTTCAATTAAACCCTTATCAATACCACGCTTGATAATGCTGTGGGAAACAGCCTGCTCAATTTGTTCAGGAAATAATGTTATAAAGAGAAATCTCATTCTTCATCAGTCCATTCCGGTAATTGTACCACAATGCGCTTTTCAGCAAGGTTGATTTCTTTAAAATACTCTTTCAAAGCAGGCACCAAAATATCCTTAGCACCGGGAACAGCAATAACGTACACATCGTTGCTGCCGGTAGAAAGAGAATCCTTGAAAGTGCCAATCTGTTTGCCTTCCAAATCGTAAACAGGAATACCAACCAGGTCAGCTACATAGAATTCATCCTCTTCCAGTGCAGGCAAGTCCTCTGCTTTGATGTAGATGTGCTTATCGCGCAACAGCTCTGCATCGTTCATAGTAGTAACTTCCTTAGTAGTTACCAGTACCATACGTTTGTGAAAGCGGGCGCTTTTTACAGTTAATTTTTTGCCACCCTCTAACAGCAGATAATCTAAATCTAAGAACAAGTCCGGCTTTTCTGTTAAGGGCATAATGCGAATATCGCCCCGCACACCGTGCGGAGCGACAATTTTACCGATAATTATTTCTTTATCCATTATTCGCGGAAAGCAATTACTTTACCATCTTCGGTAAGAATCTCTGCGCCCATAAGTGCGTCCAGATTGGTACCGATGGTAATTTCCACAGTACGTTCCAAGGTACCATGGCCGATTTCAGCGCCAAGCTCCAGTGCTTCTGCACGTTTCAGCTTAGCTTCTGCATCGTTTTTAGCAGCAATTCTTTTATTTCTCTCTGCATCGATTTGTTCGCGCAAAGCCGGAAGCACGCTCAAATCGCTAGCTGCTTGGTGCAGAGCTTTTTTAGCTTGGAACTCGAATTGTTCAAGGTCCAATTCCATTTGTTTTATAGTATTTTGGAGATCTCCAATAATTTTCAATTTTAAATCTTCGGTTACTTTAGCTTTAACTGCAACAGGAACTCTAACAAACATTTTATCCATTAGTGATACCATCCTTAATTTTAAATAATTTCAACGATAACTTTTACATTCTCGCGAGTTGCAACTGCTTTCATAACTGTTCTGATCGCTTTGGCGATACGGCCCTGTTTTCCGATAACTTTACCCATATCTTCAGAAGCAACATGGAGGCGAAGCACCGTTGTTGTACCGGTAGTTTCCTCCTCCACGACTACTGCAGACGGATTACTTACAAGAGACTTGGCCATTACTTCTACCAATTCTTTCATGTAGGTCACGCCTCTCTAATTATTTTGCTTTGGAATCAGCATATTGTTTCATGATGCCGTTTTTGCTGAACAAGGATTTAACGGTGTCGGTAGGTTGAGCACCTTTGGTCATCCAGTCAACAGCTTTTTCAGCGTCGATTTTTACGTCAGCCGGTTGTTTAGTGGAATCATAGTAACCGATGCTTTCGATGAATCTGCCGTCACGCGGAGAACGTGCGTCAGCAACAACAATACGATAGAAAGGAGCTTTTTTAGCGCCCATACGCATCAAACGGATTTTAACTGCCATGTTAAATTCACCTCCTTAACGAAATATCTCACAAAGTTATTTTTTATTTAATGTGTAAAGGGGAGTTTGAATCCACCTTTAGAAGCAAATTTTGCCATACCCTGCATTTTCTTCATCATCTTTTTGCTTTCTTCAAAGTTTTTCAGCAGTTTGTTAACGTCTTGTACGCGCATGCCACAGCCTGCTGCAATACGTTTACGTCTGCTGCCATTGATGATGTCAGGGTTACGACGTTCTTTCGGGGTCATGGAGCGGATGATTGCTTCAATGCGGTCAAATTCTTTTTCGTCCACATTAGCTTCTTTCAGCTTTTGGCTGATGCCGCCCATACCGGGGATTAAGCCCAGGATGGTTTCCAAGGAGCCAAGCTTCTTAACCTGTTGCATTTGGTCAAGGAATTGCTCCAGAGTAAATTCATCCTTGCGCAGCTTTTTCTCCATCTCCAAGGCTTTAGCCAAGTCCGTAGTAGATTGAATCTTTTCTACCAAGGTCAGGATATCGCCCATGCCCAAGATACGGGATGCCATACGGTCGGGATGGAAGGGTTCCAAAGCGTCCAGCTTTTCGCCCATACCAATCATTTTAACCGGTTTGCCGGTTACTGCTTTTACGGAGAGCACTGCACCACCGCGAGCGTCACCGTCCAGCTTGGTTACAATCAAGCCGTCAATGCCCAGCTCACCGTTGAAGCTTTCTGCTACGGTTACAGCATCTTGACCGGTCATCGCGTCAACTACCAGCAAAATTTCGTGGGGGTTAACGGTGCCTTTAATGTCACGCAACTCGTTCATCAGCTCTTCGTTAATATGTAAACGACCTGCGGTATCGATAATGATGGTATCGCAAGCCAAGGAGAAAGCCTTGTCAATTGCTTGACGAGCAATTTCTACCGGGGAAACCTTGTCACCCAAGGTGAATACAGGAACCTTCAACTGTTCACCCAAAACCTGTAATTGGGTAATCGCTGCAGGACGGTAAACGTCACCAGCTACCAGCATAGGTTTCTTGTTCTTCTTGTGTTTCAGGTAGTGAGCTAATTTACCGGCGGTAGTGGTTTTACCTGCGCCTTGCAAACCAACCAGCATAATGATGGTGGGCGGTTTGGGAGCTACGGTCAATCTGCTTTGAGTACCACCCAATAATTGAATCAGCTCGTCATTAACGATTTTGATGATTTGCTGATGGGGGTTGAGGCTTTCATTAACCTCTGCACCCAAGGCACGTTCCTTAACCTTGCCGATGAAATCTTTAACTACCTTGAAGTTTACGTCGGCTTCCAAAAGAGCCATACGCACTTCGCGTAAGGGCGCCTTTAAATCATCTTCAGTGATTTTACCGGCACCGCGGAACATCTTTATAGCATTTTGTAATCTTTCAGATAAATTTTCAAAAGCCATCTACTTAACCTTACCTACTTTCGCCACACATCTCACTTAGGATTTGAATGGCTTTTTCATTCTGCGGCTTCTTATCAGCCAGCAATTTTATTACAGAGCGCAAACGCTCCTTATCAGCTTCATCACGAGCCAGAAGCCCAAGCTTCTTCTCGTTCTTTTCCAGTGTCTGCTCTACACGCTTTAGCAAATCATGTACCGCCTGTCTGGAAACACCTAGCTCTTCGCCGATTTCAGTCAAGGACAGGTCATCATAGAAGTAAAACTTTAAGCATTGCTGCTGTTTTTCAGTTAACAGGCCGCCGTACATATCAAACAGTCTGCCCAGCCTCATTCTTTGCTCAAAATCTTGCTCTAACAATGTTCTTTCCTCACTCAAAATATCCGACTATGCCATTATACTGGAAAAGTCCTATGGTGTCAAGTATTTTTACTTGTCAGTTTCAAATAAAGCTTCTACAAATTTTTCCGGCTCGAAGGGACGGAAATCCATGATGCCTTCGCCTACGCCAATCCATTTTACAGGCAAGCCAAGCTCTTCTTTGATGGCGATAACCACACCGCCTTTAGCAGTGCCATCCAATTTAGTAAGCACTACGCCAGTAACATTTGCGGTTTCCATAAATACCTTAGCTTGGTTGATTGCGTTTTGACCGGTAGTAGCATCCAATACCAGGAAGGTTTCATGGGGAGCTTCCGGAATCTCACGCTTGATAATGCGGTGAACCTTCTCCAGTTCGTTCATTAAATTAGCCTTGTTGTGCAAGCGGCCTGCAGTATCAATGAAGAGAATATCTGCCTTGCGGGCGATGGCTGCCTTCAAAGCGTCAAACACCACTGCCGCCGGGTCAGCACCTTCTGCGTGACGAACGATGTCGCAGCCTGCGCGCTCTGCCCAAATGGTAAGCTGCTCGGAAGCTGCAGCGCGGAAGGTATCCCCTGCCGCCAACACCACCTTGTACTTGAACAGGGTGAAGTAATTTGCCAGCTTGCCAATGGTGGTGGTCTTGCCTACACCGTTAACACCCACAACTAAGATTACGGTGGGCTTAGCGCCAATGCGGGTACGCTGACCGCTATCCGCCAGCATCTCTGCCAAATATTTTTTCAAAAAGGGAATAACCTCTTCGGTACCCTTAATTTCATTCTTCTTCGCTGCAGTGCGCACTGCAGTAATCAATTTTTCAGTAGTCTTAACGCCCACGTCCGCAGAAAGCAGAATCATCTCCAGCTCTTCTAAAAAATCCTCGTCAATGGAAGCAGAAAAGCTTACTAGTTCCTGGATTCTTTCAGTAAAATTGCGGCGGGTTTTGCTAAGACCTTCTTTTAAACGCTCAAAAAATCCCATCTTCAACTACTCCTTTTCGCTTATCTTTACAGAAAGCAATTTCGATACACCGGATTCCTCCATGGTTACGCCGTACATAATGTCTGCGCACTCCATGGTGCCCTTACGGTGAGTAATAATAATAAACTGTGTATTAGCTGCGTATTCCCGCAGGAAATTAGAGAATCTCATAATATTGGCATCATCAAGCGCCGCATCTATCTCGTCCAGAATGCAGAAGGGGGACGGCTGATAGCTGAGCAATGCAAAAAGCAAAGCAATAACTGTCAAAGCACGTTCACCACCGGACATCAGGTACAGGCTCTGCAAACGCTTGCCGGGAGGCTGCACCTCAATATCAATACCGGAGTTTAAGATGTCCTCCGGATTGGACAGCTTCAACAGCGCAGTGCCACCACCAAAAAGTTTTACATAGCAATCAGCAAAGTACACATTGATCTGGTTAAAGGCTTCTTTAAACTTCTTGGTCATACCTGAATTGATTTCACTAATAACCGCTTCCAAGTTTTCCTTAGCCTGACACAAATCGCTGTACTGCTTCGCCAAAAACTCACTGCGTTCTTTAACCGCCTGGTATTCCTCTATGGCGGCAGGATTAATGGGGCCAAGGTCGGCAATCTTCACATTCAGCCTGCTTTCCAGGCGTTGCAGTGCCTTAGTATCCATTTCCAGCAGCTCTTCGTTACGAGCCGCCGCCACATCCAGATTATACTCGCTACCCAATTGCTCCAAGGCATGTTCATAGTCACTGTTCTGCCTTGTCATTTCCAGCTCTATCTGACGCAGCTTGCTTTCGCTGCTATTAACCTGCTTCTTGGCTTCAGCAATCTCTTGCTCTGCCACCTGCTGCTGTGCATTGAGGGCACCGCGCTCCTCTGCAAAACGGTCTTTGCCACCTACAATATCCTGTAGACTTTGCATCAAGGAATCACTTTCTTCCTTAATCCTTACCTTCTCCCCATTGCAGTCGGTAACAACCTTAGCCAAGCGCTCCTGTTCCTCAATATTTACTTTGATTTCATTACGCAAACGCAGGGTATCACCATCCAGGTTCTTCATACGCTCGCTCATAAAATCTGTCTTAGCCGCAGAGGTTTCTAATTTAATCTTGGCATCCTGCAGCTGGTTATCCACTGCAGTCAGCTCACTACCCTGTCTTGCAATTTGCTTTTGCAAATTCTCAAGCATATTTTTGGCTTCGCTATCCTTGGCTTCCATTTCTTGCACATTAGTACGCAAAATTTTAACCCTATCGCGATTAGCCATATACTCATTGGCAACTGCAGTTCTATCATCATAGAGCAGGGCTAGCCTTTCGTTTTCACGCGCCTTGTCCTGTCCCAGACGTTGGTTTTGCAGTTCCAATTCATTAGCCTTTAATTTACGCTGCTGTAATTTATCAGTAGCAGCCTGCAATTTTTCTTGCAAAGCTTTTTGGGCAGCCTCTACCTCTTCCAGCTGCTCCTGCCAGTTCAGCATTTCCCTGCGTAGCTCTTCAACCACTGCACCAGTCTGCTGAATTTCCTTAGCACGACTAAGGTAGCCTTCACGTTGTTTACGGCTGCCACCTGTCATACTACCGCCCGCATTCACTACGTCACCTTCAAGGGTAACTACCCTAATGCGGAACTTGCCTGCCTTAGCTGCTGCCAAAGCGGCGTCTATGTTTTCTGCAATCAGTACGCGCCCCAGCAAGAAGCGGATGGCGTTTTCTGCCTGCTTATCATATTTAACTAAATCTACGGCGTACCCGCACACACCCGGTAAAGTAGCCAGGCGCTCTTCTTCAAAGGAAAGGCCTCGAGGTTTGATGGTATCCAAGGGCAGGAAGGTTGCCCTGCCGGCACCATTCATTTTTAAATAGGCAATGGCGCTTTTGGCAGTTGCCGCATCTCTGGTAACAATGTTTTGGGCACCTTCACCCAAAGCCGTTTCCAAAGCAGCAACATATCTATCTTCTACCTTTAAAAGCTCTGCCGCTACACCAATAATGTTCTCGTGCCAATACTCCTCTGCTTTCAGTACGGTCTTAATGCCGAGCCCAAAGCCTTCGTAGGAAGCCTGCATCTTCTGCAGAGCTTGTTCCCTGGTTTCTGCAGCAGTCAAACGACGTTGGCATTGCTGTTGGCTATTCAAAACACCTTTCAACTGTCCTGCCAGCTCAGAAAGCTCCCTTTGCAGGGCATTTGCTTCTTTTGCTAAAAGCTGTCCTTCATTATTATTACGGGACTGGGCTTCCAGAACATTGCGGTATTCTTCTTCCAAAGCGCTAACTGCGGCTTCCGCTTCCTCAATGCTATGCTTCAAGGATTCACGACGGCGCACGCGGTTCTCCTGTTCCTGCTCCAAGGACCTCAGGTCATTACGCAAATTGATAAGCTCCTGAATACCTGCATATAAATCAGACTGCATGTTTTCAGTTTGCGCCTTGGCTTCTTCCAAGGCACGCTCTTGGTTTTCCTTGGCCTCAGTAAGGTTCTTTACATTGATTTCGGCAGCGGCACGCACCTTCTCCAGCTCGTCAAACTCCACCGCCAGCTTTTGCATGTCACCTTCTAAAGCATCTGCCTGCTGGTTCAAATCGTTATTACGTTTTTCCAAGCGCTCGGATTGACGCTCACTTTGGGCGATACGTTCATCAAGTACGCCCTGCTTACCACGTAATTTTTCCAGAGCAGTCTCTTTGTTTTTAATTTCTTCCTGCAACTGAGCATAGCTTTCGGTTAATCTGTCCAGCTCCAGCTGTAATCTTGTATGTTCAGCTTCCTTTGTATGTAAAATGGCGCTCTGCTTGGAAAAATCCTCTTCCAAGTTAGCCTTCTTTTCATCTAACTGCTTGCGTACCTCTTCAATGCTATCTATCTTGCGCATGAAGCCTGTTAAACGACATTGTCGCAATTCCTTGCTCAACTCATTATATTGAGCAGTCTTTTCTGCTGCCAAGCTCAAGGGTCCTACCTGATTATCAACCTCAGTCTTAATGTCGTTGATACGGGTAAGGTTCAGAGCGGTGTCATCCAAACGGCGTACTGCTTCCTTCTTACGTAGGCGGTACTTGGCAATGCCGGCAGCCTCTTCAAAAATAGTACGGCGTTCTTCCGGACGGCTGTTAAGGATTTCATCAATCTTGTTTTGCCCAATGATGGACATAGAGCCCTTACCCAAGCCAGTATCTGCCATCAGGTCCACAATGTCCTTTAAACGACAGCTCTTCTTGTTGATAGAATACTCGCTGTCACCACTGCGGAACAAACGCCTGGTAAGACTTACCTCTTCAAAATCTATATCCAGAGCGCGGTCGCTATTGTCAAAGTTCAGAGTTACTTCTGCCACGCCCAAGGGTCTACGCTTACTGCTACCGGAGAAAATTACATCCTCCATTTTGCTACCGCGCAGATACTTAGCGCTTTGCTCGCCCAACACCCAGCGAATGGCATCAGAAATATTGCTCTTGCCGGAACCGTTAGGCCCAACAACAGCAGTAATACCCTTGTCAAAAGTTAATTCAGTTTTATCGGCAAAAGATTTGAAGCCATAGGTCGCAAAGGACTTTAAGCGCACGCAGAATCACCCATTCTATATATTGTATCTTGTTATTTTATCATATTTCCTACTGTATTCTCAACCTTTATAACCGAGAAGATATAGTTTAAGCGAAAAATATCACTAGAATAAAAATGCTACCCCTTCATAGAGTAGCATTTAAAACTTCGACATAAAAAATTACATATATTCCCGCAACATGGAAACCGCGACGCTCCTTTTGGCAGAAAATATCACAGCTCGCTATTCGCTTCTTAGCATCTTTCATAAGCTTAGAATACTACAGCTCAGACCTCGCTTTGTGATATTTTCTTAATCTTGTGTCGCTGCTTTTTCCAAATCGTTGCTTGGAATAAATGTAATTTTTATTTCGCTAACTTCTGCATTCTTAATAGTAAGCTCCTTAGGAGCAACAAGTTCTCTCCAATAAATAACGTTTGAGTTCCTCAAACCTCGAAGCTTGGATTCTAATTTACGAGGGCAGGAAATGATAACGCCCTCTCCATCGCGAGCAGCTTGTAAAATTTGAGGGGTAAGTTCTTCGCGGAGCAGGTAGCTTTGCACAAGCTCACCCATGGACGGGTGGAAGGGTCCTGCCAGAATGTTTCCCTCAGCGCACAGCTCATCATCTGCCTGCAAACCTACGCGAATAATCTTCACTCCCGCTACGGACAACTTTTTATAAACGTAAGCACTCTGACGCACTGCTTCTTCTAAAGTAAGAGGCACGAACTCCCCACGCTCATAGCTCTTTGCAAGCGGGGTTCCTTGAATCACAAGCAAGGGATAAATACGACCAACATCAGGTTGTAACTGCACTACTTGTTCCACAGTTTCCTTAACGCTGGCAAAACCTTGCTTGGGCATCCCCACCATCAGCTGCACGCCAACCTTTAAGCCGTACTCTTTTAAGAGAGAAACTGCTTCTGCAACTTGCTCCGCAGTGTGACCACGTTCTGCAGCAATGAGCACTTCATCATCTAAGGACTGCACTCCTAACTCTACCAGCTGCACGCCATGCTCACGCAAAAGAGCTAACCGCTCTGCGTCGATATAATCAGGGCGGGTAGATAGGCGCACACTACCAATAATTTTTTGAGAGCGTAGCTGGTCCGTCAAAGCAAGCAGTTCCTTTTGCAGAGCAATGTCCAAGCCTGTGAAGGAACCTCCGTAAAAGGCTGCTTCATTTTCCACAGAAGGCTTCACCCACTCTAACCACTTTTTAATTTGCTCCTTAGCACCCTCCACCGCCGCCGTCCTTTGCCCGCTAATGGTCTTTTGATTACAGAACACGCACTGGTGGGGACAGCCGGCATGGGGGATAAAAATCGGAATAATCGCCATAATCTACCTTTATTCTTCGGGAACAGTAATCTGTTGAGTTAAAATTGCTTCTACCACTAAGGCAACACCGTCATCATCATTGGAAGCAGTAACAATTTTCGCCTGCTCCTTCACGCTATCCTTAGCATTGGCAACAGCCACACCAATACCCGCATTCTTAATCATGGCAATATCGTTATTAGAGTCGCCAATGCACATAATCTCTTCCGGTTTAATATTGTAGCTTGCCGCCACAGCCTTTACCGCTTCCCATTTATTTACGCCCGGTTCCATCAGCTCCAAGAAATTATCTCGGGAGCTGGTCACAACCAATCTGCCTGCAAACTTCTCGGCAAAGTTCTTCCACGCAGCATCAAAGTCTTCCGGCTCGGTCATTACCAAAATTTTATAGGGAGCCTCCGTAATTTTGTAAAGCTCTTCCCCAATTTCAGTGATAGGTACTCCAATAATGAAGGCGTACATATCGGACCACTTGCCCTTTTTATCTACAAGGATGTCATAACCAATATAAACCTGTGCACAATACTTATGCTCCTTGCAATAAGCAAGCACTTCCTTGGCAGTATCGTAGTTTAATTTATGCTCGTAGAACACTTCACCGCTCTTGCTACCCTTAACCAAAGCACCATTGTAGGTTACAAGGGGAACATCAAGTCCCATCTTCAACGCGTGGGGGCGCGCAGAGCAGTACATCCTGCCTGTAGCAAGCAGAAAGATAATATTTCTTTCCAAGGCACTTTGAATCGCCTTAGCATTCCGCTGGGAAAGCTTGTGCTCCTTATTCAATAAAGTATCATCCATATCACTGGCAATCAATTTAATTTGCATCCTTATACCTCGCTGTCTAAAAATTTTCCTATAAATATGGCAAGAGCGCCGTAGAGCAATAAGCACCCTACCAGCAGCCCTGTAACTTCTATACCATACCCGGGCAGCACTACGCCCAAAGCCTGTACCCCTACAAGCACTGCCGCGCACACCGCAGCCTTGCCTGTAAAGCTGGGCAAACTACGCGCCAAACGCTCCACCAGGGTAGTCCAAGCCGCCAATATAAAGGCGCCTGCCACTAATCCGCCCAAGGTTACAACCTCTATAAAATTCAAGGCGTAATTTGCCATGAAGAATATTACACCTAAAGTCAACCATTGTGTAAATAAATTGTACATTTTAATCATCCTTTATGCACTATATTATAGCACAAAAATATTGCGTATTCTCGCAAAGTATGTCAAAATAAAAGCGACGCGAGTGCTATACACCGTGTACACTTTTGAAGGGAGCTTTTTTCAAGATGAAAAGAAGCGAAAAATTCCGCCAGGCTAATCGCGAAGCGAAGGCAACCATCCTTGCCACCATCGCCGTAATCGCTTTCTGGTGGGTTGCAGGCTTTGGCCTTGCAGATGTAAATATCTCTTATTTACATACTCCTCTGTGGGTATGGGGAGGATGTTTGGGAACTTGGATTTTTGCCATCCTGGTAACCTTATACCTCACCAAATATGTCTTTGTGGATTTTGACTTAGACGATAAGGAGGAAGGTAAATGAGTAGTATCATCAATCTTATTCCTGTTCTAGCTTTCCTCGTGCTTATGCTGCTCATAAGCGTTTATGTACAAAAATCATCAGAAGATGACCGTCAAAAGAACTTTGCCAAGGATTATTTCATTGGTGGACGTACCTTGGGCGGCTTTGTCTTAGCTATGACCACCGCTGCCACCTACAGTAGCGTAAGTACCTTTGTAGGTGGTCCGGGTATGGCGTGGATAATCGGTTACGGCTGGTTGTACATGGCGATTGTTCAGGTCGTAGTAATCTTCTTGGTTTTGGGTGTGTTCGGCAAAAAAATTGCCCTTGTTGCCCGTCGTATTGATGCAGTAACCGTCATTGACGTGTTGCGTGCTCGTTATAAATCCAACTTTCTGGCGAACTTCGCTGCTGTAGTAATCGTGGGCTTCTTCTGCGCTACCATGGTTGCACAATTCGTAGGTGCAGCAAAACTGTTCGAAGCAGTAACGGGCTACTCCTATCTCACAGGTTTAAGTCTTTTCGGTCTTATCGTAGTATTCTATACCACCATTGGTGGTTTCAAAGGCGTTGCTATCACCGACTCCTTTTGTGCAATTGCCATGATTGCAGGTATGTGCCTGCTCTTTGGTGCAATGATGGAAACTGGTGGCGGCTTCGATAACATTATGAAGCATATCAGCACTAACCATCCGGATATGCTGGAACCCCTTTCCCGCGGTAAAATGCCCATATCCCTGTACATCAGCCAATGGTTATTAGTTGGTATTTGTACTTTGGCATTGCCTCAATCCGTTGTACGTGGCATTAGCTTTAAAAACACCCAAGCCCTCCATCGAGCTATTGTTATAGGTACAGTAGTAATCGGTGCTATGACCCTGGTTGCAACCGTTATCGGTGTATTGAGCAAGGGTATCCTTACCGGTGACCTGGCAAGCTACGGTGGCAGCGTTGATAATATCACCCCACTCACCATCGTTAAGAGCATGGGCCCCTTCTGGGCTGGCGTTACCATCATCGGTCCTATTGCTGCAACCATCTCCACCGTTTCTTCCCTGCTTTTGGCAGCGTCCTCTTCCATCATTAAGGACGTATATATGAACCATTTGGCTAGCCAGGGCAAAGAGCTTGCCAACGATAGCGTGCGTAATCTGAGCCTTGCAGCAACCGTAATCCTCGGCTTGGCTGTCTATGCAATTGCCATCACTCCGCCCAGCGTAATCTGGATTATCAACATGTTTGCCTTCGGCGGTTTGCAAACTGCCTTCTTCTGGGTACTCATCTTTGGTTTGTTCTGGTACAAGGCTAATAAGAATGGTGCCATTGCAGCCATGGTAGGCGGTGTACTCGTTTACTGCGCAACTATGGCAATGAAGATTAAAGTTCTTGATTTACACCAAATCGTAATCGGTATTGGCGTATCCTTAATCTTCTTCCTCGTAGGCAACAGCTTTGGTAAAACTGTCGATGATGAAACCCTGGAAATATTCTTCCCCGAAAGATTTGATAATTAGTCTACACATACAAAAAGAGTTCTGAGATATTCTCAGAACTCTTTATTTTTTCCTTATCTAAAGTCCACTTTTAAATGTTGGCGTTCGGGCATACGTCTGAATTTGTATTTAGGATAGCCAACCATCATACAGCCAACAACCTTATGCTTGGGAGGCAGGTCAATCAAGTCCAGTAAAGGCTTATAGCCTGCAATACCACAGGTTTGGATAAAGCCTGCAATAGTAGTGCCAAGACCAATGGTAGGTGCAAACAGTTCTGCATAAGCCCAGGATTGTTCTGCATTGCTTACGCCGGTTGTATTTAAACGGCGAGCAAGAGCAAATACCAGACAGGGCGCTTTACGAGCAATAATGTCCTGTCCACGTTCGCGATAAGCACGTAATACAGTCATAAAGTAGCGCTTGTTTTCGGAACCAGCTTCAATCTCTTCTTCCATCCAGTCAGCAACAGCATCTGCAATAGCTCTAATTTTTTCTGCATCACGAACCACCACATAGTACATGCCTTGGCTATTGCCTGCGGTAGGAGCGTAGCGGGTAATATCTAAAAGCTTGGTTAAATCTTCTTCGCTAGGAGCAACCGGTTTAAAGGCGCGTACACTACGACGCATACGCATAAATTCGTAAGCGGTTTCTGCATCAAGCATGGGCTTGGTAACGGGGCGTTGCTTTTCCAACGGAGTATATTTATTATCCAAAGCACCAACGGGGCACAATGCAACACAGTGACCACAGCTCATGCAGCCACGATCAAAATTACACTCCGGTCCCTCTGCACCCATGGTGATAATGCAAGAAGGGCAACACTCCACACAGATACCACATTTTAAACATTTACTTTTATCAACTTGTAGCAAACTCATCTTCCACACCTCGACAGCTTAATTTTCGAAGCAAATAAACTCTAATCCACCAAAATCAGTTACAAAGCGTGCATCCTTATACGCCTTGCCCATCAGCTCTTTATCTTTATTTTCTACACCTACGGCATTGGCAATCCCCAAATACGCACAAGCACATTGCGCATCAAACTGCTTAGCGTGTTCCAATACCGCAGCCTTATCAGCATCACTAATTTTTCCCTTATTAGGATAAACATCGGTGGCAGCGATGATGAAAGTCAATTGGTCACCACTTTTGGCAACAACATGGGGCAGGCTGTGTTTTTCCGGTTGAGCAAACTCAATCTCGTAACCCTTTCCCTCCAAGAATTGAATCAACACTTGCAAACCAAAAAGGTGTATCTCTTGTTCCGTCATTAATTCTTGCATTCTATTTCTCCTGAGTTATTTATTTCTGTAAATATTTTACTTCTTAGTGACTATACAGTCAACGTAAAAAATGAACCCAACAATTAAGCTGGGTTCATACCTTTATCAAAAAACTTATGGAAGTTTTAGGCTTCACCAATAATGAGCACTTCCGGATGCAGTTCCACCCCATGGGCAGCCTTTACTTTAGCCTGCACGTCCTTTATTAACCGCAAAACGTCAGCCGCAGTAGCGCCACCAATATTTACCACGAAGCCTGCGTGCTTGGTAGAAATCTGCGCGCCGCCAACAGTATAGCCTTTGAGACCTGTTTGGTCAATGAGGGTTCCCGCAAAATATCCGGGGGGACGCTTAAACATACTGCCAGCACTGGGTAATTCCAAGGGCTGCTTGCTGGTACGTCTTTGACTAAAATCTGCCATCTTAGCAAGTATCTCTGTCACATTCCCTTCTGCTAGGGACACCGTTACAGCAGTAACTATTAACCCGCTACCCTGCAATACGGTTTTACGATACCCAAAGCACATTTCTTCCTTGGTCAAAATCTTGACATTGCCATCACCGTCAACCACGCGCACAGCAGTTACAACATTAGACATTTCCCCATCATAGGCGCCTGCGTTCATATACACAGCACCACCAATACTTCCGGGAATGCCTACGGCAAATTCCATACCTGTTAAGCCAAGCTCTGCAGCTTTTTTGGAAGCGAGGGCAAGGGACACCCCACTACCAAAGGTAATGCTGTTTGCATCCACTTCGATAGTATTGAGCATATTGCCAAGCTTAATTACCAAACCACGAATGCCTTTGTCACGCACCAAAAGATTAGAGCCGTTGCCAACTAAGGTAACGGGAATGCTATTTTCTTTAGCACGTTTTAATAAGGCACATAGTTCCCCTTCGTCAGAGGGCATAGCCATTAAATCTGCAGGGCCGCCAATTTTAAAAGAGGTATGACGGCTCATAGGTTCATCAATTAACAGAGGGCGTGCAGTACAGCCGCGAAAGGCTTCCTGCATTTTATCGTACGCCATTATTTTTCTCCCATTACGTCTTTAACAACGTCTTGGATGGATTTGGAAATATCTGCCATCATCATTTGGAAACGCATAAAGTTGTTCAGATATTCCATAGCATCGCGGTTCAAGCCCAATACGCCGTAGAGCTTTTGCAGCTTTTCAGTTTTTTCCTTATCGGGTTCTTGACCTTGGTATTTAGCGATTTCAATTTCTTGGCTCAATTGGAGGAATTCATCAACCAATTTTTTAGTTTCGGGGTCTTTAGCCAAAATTTCGTTAGCTTCTTTTAATTTTTTAAATTCATGGCTTTCGCGCATTGCTTTTGCCAAGTCGTTTGCGCAATCGTATACGTTCATGATTATGTCTCCAATCTAAATATCTTAATGAAAACGCGTTAGAAGTGCCGGAAGACGAGGAACAGTGAAGCTTATGAAGCGATGGCGTACTGGACGTACGTCGAGCAAGTAAGCGAACTGTGACAAAGTATAACGGTGCTTATAGCGCGTTTAAAGGTATATTGAGATGTGCGAAAGTACGCGACGCGTCGTACTCGAAGTGCCACCACTCCATCTCGATACCTGTAAATCCAAATTCTTCCATGGTTTCGCGCAACATATTTCTTAAATAACGTTGCCTTTCTGTGCCACCGGGGTAGCTTGCGTATTGGCGCATGGAAGGCTCGTCAAAGCCACTGTTCATTTCTACAGCTTCACCTGTTTCTAAATCGTACAGGCTTACATCCACCGCATTGCCCGTATTATGCTTGCTGCCTTTTAAATCAGGGTCTTCCAGCATAAACTTTCTATCCGCAGGCAAGGCCAAATGCGCCAGCTTGCTTACAGCCCAAGGACGATAAGCATCCCAAACCACTAAGCCATAGCCCTTGGTAGCCAGGCGCTCCTGCACCTTGGTAAGTGCTTCCACCGCTCTGCTTCCCAAGTACAGCTTGTTAACAGTGTATAAGGGCGCACTAAAAATATTATCAGCCCCTGCATACACATTATCTATCTTTACGCCCGGAACAGTCGCCACATCCACTAAAGTAACTGCTTCACCGCTAGCCAAGGTAGCAGGCATTACAGCTTCATCAGCCTGCTTGCGCAGCTCGTCCCAATTACTTACAGGAGGAAAGCGAAAGGGCTTAGCCTTCTCACCGGTTTCCTGCCCAAAATAATAACGGCTGTAGCGATTGCCACCTACTCTGCAGGTAATACCGTAACCATCAGGGTCACGTTCAAATTTAACGCCCACCTCTGTATTACTCATCGGTCCTGCTTCCACCATGGTATAAGAATCAAAATGGTTCTTAGCAAGCGGATATACATTTGCCAAATCAAAGCATTTATCCTGCATGGAATAGCGGTACAGGAGTTCCAAACGCCCCTTGTTTTCTCTTATTAAAATGTTTTCACCATTGCCGTAATAAAAACCCAAAATATATTTTATATCCTTGGGTGCATCGGCAGGGACAGCAGCTTCTACAATGCCCACACTTGTCTGCACAAACAAAAGTAGACCGGCTGCTATTCCGGTCAAAAAACTTCTGTAATTCATTATTGAATCAGCTCCTTGCGCACATCAGCCAAAGCATTCAGCCTGTTGCGCACCTTATCTATATCAGCCAAGTCTATTTCACAGGAAATAGTCTCTTCCTGCTCGCCAGCTTCAGCCAAAATTTTACCACTGGGAGCTACCAGCATAGAGTGACCGAAGAAGGGGGCACCCTTAAAGGTTCCCGCACAATTCACTGCCACTACAAAAATATGATTTTCAGCTGCTCTAGCTTGCGCCAATAGACGCCAAATATCGCCGCGGGCTGAGGGCCATTCGGCAGGGCAGAAGATAATCTTTGCTCCCTGCAATGCCAAATGACGATACAATTCAGGGAAACGCAAATCATAACAAATAGTTGAACCACAGCAGATACCATCTAAATCAAAGGCTTGGAAATTATTACCCGGAGCAAAGAACTCCTCCTCCTTGAACAAGCCAAAGAGATGTACCTTGTCGTACAAATTAACAATTTTACCATCCTTACTAATAGCAACGGAAGTATTATAAACCTTGCCATCCCTGGACATAGGAACAGAACCTGCAACGATACTGCATTTTTCCTGAGCAGCTATTTTGCAGATTTCTGCTAACACTTCACTATCCACTGTTTCGGCTTCCTTGGACAAACGTCCCAAAGAATAACCGGTGGTCCAAATTTCCGGCATCACCAGCAAGTCGTAATTGACTGCTGCCTGACGCACCAGCTGCAAACCGTGAGCTACATTAGCTTCCTTGTTTTTTTCCAAAACTTCCATTTGCAGCAAGGCTATTTTCATAATACGCGCTCCTTAGGCATTCTACCACTGCTAATCAAACGGTTAGCAATGAATCTTTCAATTTTGCGATTGAAACGAGTTAACCAGTGTTCAGGTCCGCCAAGAGATTCACACCAGATAACCGGATGACCGGAGAATTTTGCACCCAAAACGTCGGTCAGCAGTTGGTCGCCAATAAACAAGATTTTACCGCCACCCATGCCTTGAGCAATTTTTTTGTAAGAAGTCGGCAACGGCTTCATTGCACGCATAATGCAACCCAATTGGGTTTGACGTGCAATAGCTTTCATACGGTCGCCACCATTGTTGGTAATGAGGGCAACATTGATACCTTGTTGATGCATATGACGAATCCAGGTCATCATACGGGGACCAACTACAGTCTTATCATAAGGAATCATAGTGTTGTCAACATCCACAACAATCTTGTTATAGCCATTACGTTTCAACCATTTCGGAGAAAGGTCATACAGGCTTTTGATTCTAAAATCGGGACAAAAATACTTTAACATTATACTACCTTATCCTTTGGAAATTTAATTTCAAATGTAGCGCCTTCGCCACACTCGCTTTTTACTTCGGCTTGAGCACCGTGCATGCGAATAATCTCTTTAGCGATTGCAAGTCCTAAACCTGTGCCGGGAACATTACGGCAGTGTGATTTATCTACTTTATAGAAACGTTCCCAGATAAAGGGAATATCCTCCGGTGGAATACCGGGGCCTTCATCTTTTACAGTCAAAAGGACGGAGCCATCTTCTAATTTTTTCGCACCTAATGATACAATACCATTTTCTGGCGAATATTTCAATGCGTTATCGCTTAAAATAAGTATTAACTGTACCATTTGATCACCATTGCCTAAAATTTTGATATCATCATCAGCATCCACACTGAATTTTACATGCTTTTCTGCACTCTTAATCATCAATTTTTCGGCAACATTACGGATGATTACTGCCAAAGGTAATTCATCCATATTATGCTGGGCAATTTCGTCGCTTGCTTGCAGACGGCTGATGTCCAGTAATTCACGCACCATTCTTTCAAGACGAATAGTCTCTTCATTTATAAGCTTGCGATAACGCTGTACAACCTCCGAGTCGGTTACCGTACCATCGTAAATAGCTTCATTATAACCACGAATAATGGTAACCGGTGTACGCAGCTCATGAGAAACATTCGCCACAAAATCACGACGCATTTTTTCTGTGCGTTCCATCTTGTTTACATAGGCATTCAAATCACTGCCAAGAGAATTCAACGCCTTGCCAAGCTCCGCAACCTCATCTTCCCCTTTTACTTCTACCCGCATGGAATAATCGCCGGCTGCCATTGCCGTAGCACTTTCCTTCATGGTAATCAAAGGTTTAATAATGGTCTTGGAAAATTTCTTAACGATAAACAAGCTGAAAATAAGAGCTATAAGCCCCAGAATAACTGTGTAAATATAAATATTGCGCAGGAACTTGTCAAAACCACTTAATGGTTCCGTCATCAAAAGCGCACCGCGCGCCTTGGTAAATGGGTCAATGTAAGGCACGCCAACTAAAATAACCTGCTCTTTATAATAGGGATGGAAAATTTGTGATTTTACGGACTTCCCTGAATAAATATCTTTCAGAATAAGCCTAATCTTATCAGAGATATTCCCCCGTTTTACATCCTTATCTAAAAGAGCCATTCCCTCACTCTCAAGACTGGTCATGGTATTGTTTTCATCGAAAAAATAGCTCAAAGCTTCATCATTACCGGTGGACTTCCTACGATTAGCATAGGAAGCCGCCAGCAATCCGTAGTTCTCGTCAAAAAGCCATATCCTCGCACCAACCAATCTGTCAACTGCAACAATATAACGATAGAGGGTATCCCTGTCGTCCATACGAATAAAATATTCGATGGTCTCAGCCATTTCGTGACCCTTATCTGCCAGCTCATGCTCTTTAGTTTTAAAGAAATAATCGGCAATAAGATACGAGATACCTGCAGTAATACCCACTACAATTATGACGATAATCGTCATGAAATTGTACATAAGACGTGTACTGAGTGATTTTTTCATTTATTGCTCTTTTACCTCAAATTTATATCCTACGCCCCAAATGGTTGTAATGTCCCATTTAGAATCAGCAGGAATATTTAATTTCTGTCTGATACGTTTGATATGCGTATCTACAGTACGGGTATCGCCATAATAGGAGTAACCCCAAATGGTTTCCAGCAGCTGGTTTCTAGAGAAAGCCTTGCCCGGATTGGAAGCCAAGCACCACAAAAGTTCCATTTCTTTAGTAGTGAAGGTCATCTTGTGACCAAAAGCAGTTACTTGATACTCATCCATATCAACAATAAGTCCATCATAGGTGATGCGGGATGCATCGCCTTTCTTTTCCTGAGTACCGGAGCGTCGCAGAACTGCTTTCACGCGAGCTACAACTTCGCGAGAGTTAAAGGGCTTAGTGATGTAATCATCTGCGCCAATTTCCAAGCCTGCAATACGGTCATCATCTTCGTCCTTAGCAGTAACCATGATAATGGGCAGGTCTGTCATCTTGCGAACCTGTTTACATACTTCGATACCATCCAGAACCGGCATCATGATGTCAAGCAGCAAAATATCAGGCTTCTCAGATTGCACCTTTAAAATAGCAGCGGCGCCATCTTCTGCTTCAATTACTTCAAAATTTTCTTTTTCAAAGTAAATGCGCAAAATTTCTCTGATTTGAGCTTCATCATCGGCAATCAAAATTTTTTGTTTATTCATAATATCACCCCTGACATTATAATCTATAGCTATTATAACATAATGCAAGCTTCATTCACTGCGTTCACAAAAGATTTACATAATTATGCCAACAAATCCACAAACTAACGTCAAAACGGTTTCTTTAGCAACTTTACTGTAAATTACGTTACAGTTCTTTGTCAAAGCCCTGTAATTTTATTATTTATCATGTAATAAATAACGCTGCATCATCTTGTTGAACTCCCACACACCCTTATCGTCGTAGGTGTTAAACTGGTTCATAATGGCATCTATCTCATCCGCATAATGGACTATGAAGGCTTCCTTGGTAGCGCAAACAACCGGTGAACCCTTGTCATTTTCACCATGGTGGGACAGGAGAATATGCTGCAGCTGTTCCAAGCGGGCAGCAGGCAGCTTTAATTTGGCAGCAGCCTCCTGCACCATCATAACGGATATGGCGATATGTCCCAGCAGGCGACCTTCATTTGTGTAGGGGAAGCCAATTTGCGGAGAGATTTCCCTCAGCTTGCCAATATCATGTAAAAGCGCACCAGCTACAATCAAGTCCTTATCCACATTACCAATTTGCTCCGCCAAGGCAATGGCTATTCCTGCCACATCCACAGAATGCTGTAATAAACCACCAATATAAGCGTGGTGCATACGCATACCGGCGGGGTTCATAATAAATTTATCATAAATATTACCGCTGAAAATAGTTTCCAGCAGGGCACGCAGCCCCGGATTGCGGACTGTCTTGATTAAATTTTGCAAGCGGGTAATATATTCCTGCTCATTAAAATTGCCCTTGGGCAAAAGATTAGTAATATCATCTTCCGGAAGCAGGTCATCAAACTTTTGTACCACTACCTGCAAGGTCATATCATTGGAAAATTTATTGATATCAACGGCACCGCTTACCATAAAGGCTTCTACCCCCTCCATCTGGCGCAGCTTATCTACCAAGCCGGATTCAAAGCAGATAAAGGCTATCCTGCCACTGTTATCCTCCAAAAAGCCACGAGCAAACACACCACCATTGGAAGAATTGCCTATCTTTTGCACTCTGACCAACGCAGGCTGAATAATTTTGACACCTGCCTTAAAATCTTTAATCATATTTTCACCTGCTTATAATTACACATGACGTAGCAGCAAGCTTTCCTTGGCTACGTTTACAACTGCATCTATCTCACGTTCTGCTAAACGCAGGGATAAACGGTCTGCCAGCTTGTCAAGCACAGGCAGCTCCGTTGGCTGATGACCTGCATCAATAATATTCAAACCGCTGAACACTGCCTCCTGCGCACTGTGATACTTCACATCGCCTGTCACCAGAGTATCAGCGCCTTTTGCCAAAGCTATTTTAATCAGGTCACTGCCTGCACCACCACATACTGCAACCCTATGTACTGCCCTGCCTGCATCGCCCACAGCAAGGTAATCTGCCCGCAAGGCCTCCTTCACCAGCAGAGCGTAATCTGCTAAAGAAGCTTTCGCCACTGTACCAATGCGTCCCAAGCTGTTACTATCGTCCAAGGTTTCTATGTCCTCTAATCTTAACAGCTTTGCCAACACATCATTAACACCGGCGCTTACACAGTCAAGGTTGGTATGAGCGCTATAAACAGCAATACCATTCTCTGCCAAGGTTAAAAGTAAATCCTGCTGCCAATCATTATCCACTACGCATTTAAGCTTTTTGAAGATTACAGGATGGTGGGTAATAATCAGGTCCGTTTTTTGAGCAATAGCCTGCTCCACAACTTCCTTGGTCAAATCCAAAGCAAGCAAAATCTTTTTAACAGTCTTAGCTCTACGCCCAAGCATCAGGCCCACATTATCCCAGTCTTCTGCCAAAGAGGAAGGCATCAGCTCTTCCAGTAATTCTACTAAATCATTTACAGTTGCAAGCATCTGCCAACGCCTCCAATTCCTGTAGTAACTTTTCCCAAGCAAGATACTTCTCGCTAAGCTTTGCCTGCTCGCTCTTGCCCATATTAGTTAAAAGTTTTTTATAGCCATCAATTTGACGGGCAAACTGCTTGGCTAGCAAAGGATGCCCTACTTCCATAAGCTTAGGGCCAATCTCAAGCTCTGCGTCTGAAAAGCTTGCGCTTGCTCCACGTTCAGCTGCGATGATTTCGTAAAGATGACGACCATCCTCTACCAAATCCTCTGCAACGATGCACCAGCCGTTTTGGCACAACCATCTGCGCAAGGAAGCAGCGCCAGCCATAGGCTGCAATACTAAGCGCTTCGCCTCCACAGCCAAGGGCATATCCTCAGACAAAATTTCTATCATAGTAGAGGCTCCCATACCGGCAATGGCAATACATTCCGCTTCCTTGGGCTGCAGTACCTTTAAACCGCTTCCCAAGCGCACTTCAACCCTGCCCTTCATTCCGTACATGGACACAGTGTTCTTAGCAGCAAGGCAGGGGCCTTCAGCAATGTCTCCTGCAATGGCAAAAGCAATTCTTCCCTGCTCCAACAGCCATACGGGCAAATAGGCATGGTCAGTACCGATATCTGCCAAAACACAGCCTTGGGGAACCAGTTTGCCAATAGCCTCTAATCTATCTCCTATGTTCATAGCGCCTCCAGATTATGCTCAAATTTTAACAGTTTATTATAACACTTTTTGTATGGTTTGAAAATAGAAAAGACCATTCCCTTTCGAGAATGGTCTTTAGAATTTAAAATTAGAGAGCAGCTTTAGCAGCTTCTACCAATTTAGCAAATGCTGCTGCATCATAGATAGCCATGTCAGCCAAAACTTTGCGGTTCATTTCGATACCTGCTTTAGCCAAACCGTTGATGAAACGGCTGTAGCTCATGCCATTAGCACGGGTTGCAGCATTGATACGAGCGATCCACAGACGACGGAACTCACGTTTTTTAACGCGACGGTCACGATGTGCATAGGACAATGCTTTCATAACGGTTTCGTTAGCTTTTTTGAATTGTTTGGATTTAGCACCACGATAGCCTTTAGCTAATTTCAGAATGTGTTTATGACGGCGATGTGCAGTAACGCCAACTTTAATTCTTGCCATTGTTAGTATCCTCCTTTAATCTCTTGCTTATGCGTAGGGCAGCATTTTTGCTACGTGTTCATGGTCAGCTTTATGTACTAAAGCAGCTTTGCGCAGAGCTCTTTTACGCGCAGGAGATTTGTGTTCGAGAATGTGGCTTTTGAAGTTTTTAAAATGTTTGAATTCACCAGAAGCGGTTTTTTTGAAACGTTTTGCAGCGGATCTGCGAGTTTTCATTTTCGGCATTGTAATGTCCTCCTCTATTTGCTGGGTTTCGGCGCAACAATCATAATCATGTTTTTGCCTTCTAATTTTGGCACTCTTTCAACGATAGCCTTGTCTTTAAGCTGCTCAGCCATTTTATTCAGCAGCACTTCGCCAAGTTCAGGATGAGAAAGTTCACGACCACGGAACATAATGGTAACTTTAACTTTGTCACCATCGTCCAAGAAGCGAACAGCATTCTTAAACTTAACATTGAAGTCATGTTCTTCGATACCAGGACGAAGTTTTACTTCTTTAATATCAAAGGTTTTTTGTTTCTTACGGGCTTCTTTTTCACGTTTTTGCTGCTCGTAACGATACTTGCCGTAATCCATAATGCGGCATACAGGCGGTTTCGCGGTAGGAGCAATTTCTACTAAATCCAGATGTTGTTCTGCTGCAAGTTTAAGAGCATCACGGCTGGACATAATACCAAGCTGTTCGCCCCCATCTGCAATAACACGTACTTCGCGCGCACGAATCTCTTCATTGATACGCAAGTCTTCTTTGCCTATGACAATTCACCTCCACGTCCTTTAGAACGCTAACTAAAATAAAAAGCGGGCAGATTAAAATCCACCCGCGAAAATATCATATCCAACCCTGTCGAGTAACGACCGCAAGGTGAGAAGCGAGTGGCTTCTGCTTTGTTTACTGGACTATGATACCATAATGTTTAGTTTATGTCAACTATTATTTTCTTGCACCCAGTTGACCGTCTACTACGAACAGGCCGTTCATGTTATCGCCAACCATTGCCAATCTGTCAACGATGTCTCTGGTTTGGTCTTCTTCTTCAACTTGTTCGTCAATGAACCAGTGCAAATGGGTCATTGCTGCGTAATCTTTTTCTTCCATTGCAACTTCATACATAGCATGAATGCGGCTGGTTACATATTTTTCGTGTTCCAAAGCTTTCTTGAATACTTCCAACGGAGTGCCGAATTCTGCCGGCGGAGCATCAATTTGGAGCAGTTCCGGTTTTACGCCACGTTCTTGCATGAATTTAGCCAAACGGAAAGCGTGTTCACGTTCTTCTTCATATTGCAAGCGCATCCAGTGTGCCATGCCTTTAAAGTTTTGGTCTTCCAGATAGAGGCTCATTGCCAGATACATATATGCAGAATAAAGCTCAGCTTGTACTTGATCATTAAATACTTTGTAAACCTTGTTGTTCATAATTTTTCCTCCTTATAACCCAGCTCGTGGGCTTTTGTTGAATTCATTATAGCATCTTTGAAAAGAGTTTTCAATAATTATTATTTGTTGTTTTTGTGAATTCTTTTCTTTTTTGACAAGAAGTATTTTAAAATGGAAGCTTTCCCTGAAAGTCACACAAGAGCTGCCCAACACGAGCAGCTCTTGTAAAAATCAACTATTATTTTTTAGCTTTGGTATCTACAACTTCTTTGAGAATAGCAGCGAATTCTTCAAAGTTCATTGCGCCCAAATCGCCTTCTGCACGATGACGCGGGGAAACAGTACCGTTTTCCATATCGCGGTCGCCTACTACCAGCATATAGGGCACTTTTTCCATTTGACCTTCGCGAATCTTCTTGCCAATCTTTTCATTGCGAGCGTCAACAGTTACACGATAGCCTTCCAGTTCCAGCTTTTCTGCCAAGCCCTTGCAGTAATCCACAGCACGTTCAGTTACAGGCAGGAAGCGTACCTGTTCCGGAGCCATCCAAGTGGGCAGTGCGCCTGCATATTTTTCAATAAGCAGTGCCAAGGTGCGTTCGTAGCAGCCCATGGAAGTACGGTGAATGATATAGGGCAGTACCTTGTCATTGTTTTCGTCAATGTAGTACATACCGAATTTTTCAGCAAGGAGCATATCAATTTGGATGGTTACGATGGTATCCTCTTTGCCGAATACGTTTTTAATTTGGATGTCCAGCTTGGGACCATAGAAGGCAGCTTCATCAACGCCAACCTTGTATTCAATGCCAAGGTCATCAAGAATTTCTTTCATTACGCCTTGAGCGTGCTCCCATTGTTCAGGAGTGCCTTCATATTTATCAGTGTTAGCAGGATCCCATTGAGAGAAACGGAAGGAGCAGTCCTCTTTCAAGCCCAAGGTTTCCAGGCAGTAGTTAGCAAGCTCAAAGCAGCCGCGGAATTCCTCTGCCAATTGGTCAGGACGGATAATCAAGTGACCTTCGGAGATAGTGAATTGACGTACACGAATCAAGCCATGCATTTCGCCGGAGTCCTCGTTACGGAATAGGGTGGAGGTTTCGCCTAAGCGCATGGGCAGATCGCGGTAGGAACGTTGACGGTTCAGGTAAACTTGGTATTGGAAAGGGCAGGTCATCGGACGCAGAGCGAAGCATTCTTTTTCTTCGTCGTG
>JAFTMR010000091.1 GCA_017452325.1 Phascolarctobacterium sp.
GAAATCAATCGCTTCATCAGCAAAAAGGTGATTGCCTATAAAAAGGTATTTAACAATCATAACTACGTACAGGGTGTTGTGGATTACAAGGTAATGTATCAAGACGAGGATTATCTTTCCATTGTATTCACCTACTGGTGGTATTTTAAAAATGCCGCTCATGGCATGTATAATACAAGCGGTATCGTTTTTAACAAACATTCTGGCAAGCTAGTAAACCTTAAGCATTTTGTACCTGACCTTAATGTTAAAAGCCTTATCAAAAAAATTAACGATAATGAGCTAAACATCTACAATCAACGTGACGAAATCGTAACATTGGCTAAACCTTTTGAACTTGACCGCGTCAGCCACAGCTACTACATCGATAAGGATAAAACGGTTTATTTAATCTACCAACCTTACGAGCTGGCAAGCTACGCAGATGGAAACACCTACATTAAAATTACGCAAGAGGACGCGAAAAAATTAAAAGAGTGATGTAAATACCCTTTAAATTTATTGACACTTAAGTAATTAAAAAGTATAATTTGATTGTGGATAATATATCTGCGCTATGGTGTTTCTCTACCAAACGAGTGAGAGCCTGTATAAATCAGGTGTTTCCCTACCAATAAGTGGGAGTCTGTAAAATCAGAGTAGGCAGTACCGACTGTCTACTCTTTTTTTATTTCGAAAGGAACAATTATGGATTTAAAATTTTATACCATTGATAAACATTATATTGAGTTTCTGCGTACTTATCCTAAATTATCTAATGTATTTGATAACAAAGAAAATACTTCTTCTTTTTCCCGAAAGTATCTTGGTATTGTTCTCTCAATAAATGAGTATAAGTATTATGTTCCCCTATCGTCCCCAAAAACTAGCGATTACATCGTTTCCGATGGTAACAGAAGTATTAGGAAAAGTATAATCCCGATAATTAGAATTATCGTCGCAAATGCAAAAGGAGATTTAGAGTTAAAAGGAACACTAAAACTCAGTAATATGATTCCAGTCCCTGATAATATGCTAACATATTATCATTTTGCAACAGAAACAGATACTAACTATAAAATTTTGATGGAAAAAGAATATGAGTATATCAAGAAAAACAGAAAGCTTATTCTCAAAAACGCTTCAATTCTTTATAACCAAAAGACAAAAGAGAATGAGCTATACTCAACCAAAACTAAAAAGCCTGGTTATCTTAAAACAGTTATTGATTTCAAATATGCAGAAGAAGTTTACAAAGACTTTTTAAAGTTATAAATTTATATAAAAATTTTCAACGTACATGTCCCCTTTTACAAAATGTTTCACGTGAAACAATAACTACATAAAAAAACGGACTAGCCAAACGGCCAGTCCGTTAATTTTTATATGAAATTAGAAGCTGTAGCGTACGCCCAGGTTCCATTGCCAGTTGGTGTCTACTTCGCCACCAAAGATTCTATTTACTTGCCAATTGAGCTACCAAAGCTTCCAGTTTTGCTACTCTATCTTCAAGTGCATCATTTTCTGCTTCAACAGCATTAACTTTTTGGATAAGTTCACGTTTGCTTAATTTAGCCAAGCCATTAGGTTTATCCAAACCAATGGACAAGCCGAGGTTAACCATATTTTCACCATTGCCCATAGTGCCACCAAGGCTTACCATGAATTTTTCGTTAGGACGATAGAACGCACCTAAAGCAGCTGCATTTTCGCCTGCGTAGTTACCCATACCTGCGGAGAAAGTCAGCTTATCATCCGGATCATAATCCAACGGATGGAGTGCTGCCAAAGCTGCTGCCCCTGCACCTACCTTGTTAATTTTGCCGTTCAAACTGCCAAGACGTTGGTTAAGACCGGAGATAGCTTGTGCGTTAGCTTTATCGCCAGCAATGCGTGCTTGTTCTTCAACAGTAAGTTTGCCTTCAAGTTCAGTTTTTACAGCATTGTCTTTTTGATTCATAACATTTATCAAGTTAGCATTATTAACTTTGTTGTTATCGTCAATTGCTGTGTTCACTGCGGAAAGAATATTAGCATTGTTTACCTTATTGTTATCGTCAATTGCTTTATTTACTTCTGCAAGAATGCTAGCATTATTGGCTTTGTTGTTATTATCGATTGCGGTGTTGATTTCTCCACGAATAGTTTCGTTGTTGTTTTCTATTTTAGTATCAACAACACCAAGCAACGCTTCATTATTAACTTTGTTGTTATCGTCAATTGCTGTGTTCACTGCGGAAAGAATATTAGCATTGTTTACCTTATTGTTATCGTCAATTGCTTTATTTACTTCTGCGAGAATGCTAGTATTATTGGCTTTGTTGTTATTATCGATTGCGGTGTTGATTTCTCCACGAATAGTTTCGTTGTTGTTTTCTATTTTAGTATCAACTTCCGTCTTAGTATAAGCATCTGTAATTCCATAACCGCCCAAGGTAGTAGCATTTACATCTTGTGCAAACGCACTACCAGTAATAACCATAGCCATCAATGCGCCCAGTGCTAAACTTTTTTTTAACATTTTCTTACTCATAATTTCGCCTTCCTTATTAAAATATTTTTTGGTATAAAACCAAGTAAGAAATAAAATTTATTATAAGCTACTCTGTGTAGCTATATAACCTAATCCCTCAAGTCATCCTCAGGGGCGCCAAGTCAGAGACCTTTCACATCTACTGCTTTAAGCAGTCTCAAAATCTGTACCGCCTCTTCTAGCTCAATGGTATGCTTAGCGGTACCATCTCCTTTAGTTTTAGGAGCTCCATACTCCCCACCGTCAAAGTCTGTAAAGAAATCTGCCATCCTACATCCAAGTATCTCACTCATTTTAAAAAGGTTCTGCGTAGTGATGGCAGTCCTGCCTGCTTCCATATTGCTCAAGTTGGTTTGAGAAAGACCAATCAGCTCTGCCATCCTAGTTTGTGAAATCCCCTTATCCATTCGCAAAAACTTCACTCTATGCCCTAATAGCTTAAACTTTTCTTCCATATATAACACCTCACAAACACCTCCAATAATGGAGGTCATCTACCTTACCCCCGCAAAGCATACCAAAAGGTATACTTTTTAGTACGCTCATTTTTGATTTACAAGCTAATTGTTTTCGTGTATAATCTTTGTAACAAAAGTATTAAATTTCGTGTTTTTATGTTCATATAAAACGTGTACCGAAAGGTATACTTTTTGGTACACTTAAACACCAGCTTTAAATTTTAAGATTGCCTTTTCAATCCTGTAGCTTGCCAAATAAGCCACAGGATTTTATTTTTACTTACTCTCGGAAAATAAAAAAGAAGTGAACTTGCGATGCTTCTACATCTACAAATTCACTTCATTAGTTTTTCTCTATTAAATTTTAATGGCAAGCTTTACTTATACAAATCCACAGGTACAAGCGCCCGCAAGTCATTGGAAAGCGTAAACTCATCTGCCTTAACGCGGAACACATCTGCCAAAAGGTCAGATGTAATAATTTCACGAGGCGCACCACTGGTTACAAGCTTACCTGCCTTCACAACCACAACGTGGTCTGCGTACATAATGGCGTGGTTCAAATCATGCACTACCATTACAACGGTCAAGCCCAATTCTTGGTTAAGCCTTACAATCAGCTGCATAATCTCCAGCTGATGGCAAATGTCCAAATAAGTTGTTGGCTCGTCAAGCAGCAGTACCTCCGGTCTTTGAGCAAGAGCCATGGCAATCCACGCACGTTGACGCTCGCCACCGGAAAGCGTATTGAGCAGGCGACCACCCATTGCAGTTACACCTGTCTGCTCCAGTGCCCACTCCACATGTTCTTTATCGTCCTTGCCTGCCCGTCCCAAAAAGCTTCGATGAGGAAAGCGCCCCATCTCCACCAAATCATTAACAGTCAAATCGCTGGGAGCTTGGGGTGATTGGGTTAAAATAGCAAGGCATTTTGCAAACTCCCTCTGGGAGAAGCTGGTCATCTCGTAACCTTTAAAGGTTACGCTCCCCTTGTAAGGCAAAATGCGGGAAAGCGCCTTCAAGGTTGTACTCTTACCACAACCATTGGGACCAATAATGGCAGTTACCTTGCCTTCGGGAATTTCCAAGGACAGATTGTGGACAATCTCTTTATCGTTAATGCTTACACAAATATTTTGTGCCTTAATAATCGCGCTCATCAGATTTCCCTCCTTAACAAGAACAGGAAGAAGGGCGCACCTAAGAACGCCATAATAATACCAACAGGAATCTCAATGGGAGCAAACACTACGCGAGCGAAGGTGTCACTCATGGTAATAGTAGCTATGCCTAAAAAAGCAGAGGCAGGCAGTAAATAACGATAGTCACTGCCAACAAGGAGCCTTGCAGCGTGAGGAACCACCAAGCCTACAAAGCCAAGTAAGCCAACAACGCTAACTGCACTGGCAGCCAAAAGTGCGGCGATTGCTGTCAGTACAATGCGGGTAACTTCCACATTGATACCCAAACCGCGCGCCATCTCGTCGCCAAGCTGTAAAATATTCAGATAAGCGGCACTCGCCAGGGCGAGCACTAAGCCAATTGCCGCATAGGGCAAGATGATGGAAACATGGGGCCAGCTACGGGCAGCCAAACCGCCCACCATCCAAGTCAAAGCTCCATGTACCCTGTCGCTGTAAAAAATCATCAACCCGCTGATGCCTGCACTCAAAAATGCGGAGACAGCCACACCGGCGAGGATGATACGCACCGGCTTGATACCATTCTTCCACGCCAAGATGTAAATGCATACTGCTGCCACCATAGCACCAATAAAGGAAACCGGAGTAATAAGATATTCCAAAGTAGGATACAGAATCATAATTACGACACCTGCCACCCCTGCACCGGAAGAGATACCAATCAGATGGGGGTCAGCCAGAGGATTGCGCAAAATAGCCTGCAAGATGGCACCGCTCAAAGCAAGATTGATACCCACTAAAGCACCTACAATGGTACGGGGCAGACGAATATTCCAGATAATCATACTGTGGGGGTCAGTTCCGGGCGCCGCCAGGATTCCCATAATTTCCTTTAAGGGAATATCCGTAGAGCCATTCACCAAACTTAAACATCCACCCACCAATGCCAAGACTGCAAAAAAACAAATAACCCCAATACGCCAAGCAGTACGGGATACACCAAAACGCTCTATGGTTTGTGAAGCATCAAGCTGTTTACTCATCAATAAAACCTCAAAATATTATTCAATATAGAACTAAATCTCATTAACTTACATTCCATAATAGCATTTTTCCTAACATCAGTCAACGTAAAACGCCTTGTTCACAAGGCCTTGCTTTGTTATAATGTCATACGAGGAGTGATAAAAATGGAAATGAACGAACTCATTAAACGCATCAATGAAATCGCCAAGAAAAAACGTACCGTTGGCCTTACTATTGATGAAGAAATTGAGCAAAAAAAATTATACCGCGAATATCTGGATAATATCCGCGGTCAGGTTAAGAACCACTTAGATAATATCACCATCGTGGATGCGGAACAACCCAAGCACTGATGGATAGGTTCATATTAAATGAAGGAAACATAGCTTACGAGGATGATTACCTGCTTATAATCGACAAGCCTGCGGGAATGCTGGTGCACCCCACCGTCAACGAATGGGGCTGTACCCTGTACGATTATGTTACAGAATATTACTCCCGCAAAAAGATTACGGCAAATATTCATCCTGTTTCCCGCTTGGATAGGCACACTTCGGGACTGGTAATCTTCGCTAAGGAACCCATCGTCCAGCATTGGCTAAGCCAACAGCAGATGGACAAGGAATACCTTGCCATAATTACAGGTGACTTGCCTGCGCAGGAAGGTATTATTGAAGCTCCCATTGCCCGCAAGGAAGGAAGCATTATTGAGCGTTGCGTCAGTGCAAATGGTAAGTATGCCAAAACTTCCTATAAGATGCTGGCTAAACGCAAGGATTTAACCTTGGTGCGGGTAAAGCTTTTTACGGGACGCACTCACCAGATTCGAGTGCACATGGCTCATATTGGTTGCCCCCTTTTTAACGACAATCTTTACGGAACACCAGGGCCACAGAGCCGCCATGCCCTCCACGCCTTTAAGCTGCGCTTCATACATCCGGTTAGCGATACGCCCGTAGAAATCACTAGAACTTTACCCGAAGATTTGCGTAAAATCATATACTATTAAATTTAATAGTGTGCTATAATTGACTTAACTAAACAAAAAGTTTAAGGAGGAATTTCAATGCCTTTAGTAACATCTACCGAAATGTTTAAGAAAGCCTATGAAGGTAAATATGCTGTTGGTGCTTTCAACGTAAATAACATGGAAATCATCCAAGGTATCATCGAAGCAGCAAAGCAAGAACAATCTCCGCTGATTCTGCAAGTTTCCGCAGGCGCTCGCAAATATGCTAGCCACATCTATCTGATGAAACTGGTTGAAGCTGCAGTTGAAGACAGTGGCCTGCCCATCTGCTTGCACCTTGACCATGGTGAAGATTTCGAAATCTGCAAAGCTTGCGTTGATGGCGGTTTCACCTCTGTTATGATTGATGGCAGCAAGCACTCCTTTGAAGACAATATTGAATTAACTAAACGCGTTGTGGACTACGCTCACAACAAAGGCGTTGTAGTTGAAGCAGAGCTTGGCAAACTGGCAGGCGTTGAAGACGCAGTTAAAGTTGATGCTAAAGACGCTACCTACACCGACCCTGACCAAGCAGTAGAATTTGTTGAACGTACCGGCGTTGACTCCTTGGCTATCGCAATCGGCACCAGCCATGGCGCTTACAAATTCAAAGGTAAACCGGAACTGGACTTCGCTCGTCTGGAAAAAATCTCCAACCTGCTTCCTGGCTTCCCCTTGGTTCTCCATGGTGCTTCCACCGTTATCCCCGCTTTCGTAGAAGAATGCAATAAATACGGCGGCAAACTGGACGGCGCTCAAGGCGTTCCCGAAGACATGCTCCTGAAAGCTGGCACCTTTGGTGTTTGCAAAATCAATATCGATACTGACCTGCGTTTGGCAATGACCGCTTCTGTTCGCAAACATTTGATGGAACATCCGGCAGACTTTGACCCCCGTCAATATCTGAAACCGGCTCGCCAAGCGATCCAAGACATGGTTGCTCACAAAATCCGTAACGTTCTCAACAGCAGCAACCGTCTGTAATTTAAAACTGTATAACTAAAAATTTAGGCACGCTTGTAATACCCTCGTTCGGGATTTGCATGCGTGCCTTATTTTTTATGGAATTACAATTTTATCGTAAGCCTTTTTTAATTGCTCCAAGCCCTGCAGCAAGGTACTGCGCGGACAAGCAACATTGATGCGCTCAAAATCATTACCCTCTTCACCAAAAATATAACCATCGTCCAGCCACAGCTTAGCCTCGTGTAAAAGCCACTGCTCTCTTTCCCTGGCAGTCATCCCGATTTGGCTAAAGTCAATCCACAAAAGGTATGTTCCCTGGGGCGGAAGTAATCTTAATTTAGGAAGATGAGTTTTTAAGTAAGCATCTACAAAAATAATATTAGTGTAAAGATACGCCCTTATCTCATCCAACCAAACGGAACCAAATTTATAAGCAGCTTCGCAGGCAACTAAGCCCAAGGAATTTAACTGGCTGTAGCCTGCGGCAGTAACGCTTTTCCTAAACGCTTGACGTAGCTTTGGGTTGGGAATGAAGATATTTGAAACCTGTAAGCCTGCCAAATTAAAGGTCTTGCTCGGTGCGGTACAAACAATGCAGTTTTGTGCATAAGCTTCTCCCAAATTGGCAAACACCGTATGCTTATGCTCTCCCCAGACAAAATCGGAATGTATCTCGTCGCTGATGACGATTACTCCATGTTTAAGACAGATATCCCCCACAGCACGAAGCTCCTGCTCACTCCACACACGTCCTACCGGATTATGAGGAGAGCATAAAATCATCAGCTTAACATTTTCTGCAACGATTTTCTTTTCTAAATCCTCGAAGTCCATTTCGTAAAATTCTTCCTCAAGCTTTAAAGGAGAATTTACAAGCTTGCGTCCGTTTTCCTCAATGACTTCTGTAAAGGGATAATAAACCGGGCGCTGGATAAGCACCGCTTCCCCGGGTTTGGTAAAGGCATTTACAGCAGCAGCCAATGCGAAAACAATACCGGGAGTTTTGGTCAGCCATTCCTCCTGCACCACCCAATCAAAATTATTCTTATACCAGGCACTCAGCGCAGCGAAGTAACCGGATTCAACCTCGCTGTATCCAAATATTCCATGCTTGCAACGCTTTACCAAGGCTTCACTTATTTCTTCTGCTACAGGAAAGTCCATATCCGCTACCCAAAATGGTAGTACGTCATCTGGTCTTCCCCGCTGTACAGCAAAATCATATTTTAAACAGCCTGTATGCTTGCGCTCGATAACCTTGTCAAAATCGTACTTTTTCATAAAGACCTCTTACTTCGCCTTAGCAAAAGCCTGCCCTAAATCTGCAATTAAATCTTTTTTATCTTCAATGCCAACAGAAAGGCGCAGCAGGCAATCTGTAATACCTTTCTCCTTACATTCTTCAGGTGGTAAATCAGCGTGAGTTTGACGGATTGGATAAGTAATCAAGCTTTCTGTACCGCCAAGGCTTTCAGCAAACTGAATTACCTTCACCCCTTCCAGAATTTGGCGTGCTGTTTCCGGTGTATCCACGCTAAAAGAAATCATCCCACCAAAACCACTTGCCTGTAAACAGTTTTCTACATAACCGGGATGTTCAGGCAAACCAGGATATAATACTCTATTTACCTTTAGTTGGCTCTTTAACCATTGCGCAATAGCCAAAGCATTTTCCTGATGCTTTTCCATTCGCAAGTGCAACGTCTTGATACCGCGAATAACAAGCCACGCATCTAATGCGCCCAGACAAGCGCCTGTAGTTTTATATAGCAATCGTAATTTTTCAGCAAGCTCCTTGTTATTGGTAACAGTAAAGCCTGCCAGCACATCATTGTGACCGCACAAATATTTGGTACCACTATGAATAACAATGTCAGCTCCCAACTCCAAGGGCTTTTGGAAATAGGGTGTCAAAAAAGTGTTGTCCACAATTACCAATAGCTTATTTTCCTTGGCAACCCTGCAGATAGCACGCAAATCAGAAATCTCCATCATAGGATTGGTGGGTGTTTCCAAAAATATTGCCCTGCTGTTTGGGCGAATGGCTCTAATAATCTCTTCGACACTGGAGGTATGTACCGAGGTAAACTCTACACCATTTTTAGCATTGATACTACGAAACAGACGGAAGGAACCTCCGTACAAATCATCTCCCGTAATGATATGCTCTCCCGGAGCAAACAAGTTCATCACCGTATCTATCGCTGCCATACCAGAAGCAAAGGCAAGTGCATCTACACCACCCTCTAATTCAGTCATAAGCTTTTCCAAACGCTCACGAGTTGGATTAGATTCACGAGTATAGTTAAAACCAGTAGTGTCTCCCAGCTTGGGATGCGCAAATGTCGAAGAAATATATATGGGAGCGGTAATAGAACCCGTATAATCATTCTCCCCCATAGCGTGAATACATTTTGTTGCAAATTCCATAATAAATCCCCCTCATATCAGCTTAGCTTTAAATAATATATTCTGATTCCGGAAGAATGCGACGCAAAAATTTTCTTGTACGCTCTTCTTCAGGATTAGTGAAAATCTTTTCCGGTTTACCCTGCTCCACAATAACGCCATCATCCATAAAGATAGCATGAGTAGCAACCTCCTTGGCAAACTGCATCTCGTGGGTAACAATAACCATCGTCTTCCCCTCTTCTGCTAATTTTTTTATTACTCCCAAAACTTCGCCTATAAGCTCCGGGTCTAAAGCAGAGGTAGGCTCATCAAAAAGAATAACCTCCGGTTCAATGGCAATAGCCCGTGCGATACCCACACGTTGCTGCTGACCGCCGCTCAATTGACTGGGGTAATAGTCATACCGTTCAGAAAGTCCTACTTTATCTAGTGCTTTCTTAGCCAAGCTAACAGCTTCGCTCTTGGGAACATTCCTTCCATATATTAAACCCTCAGTTACGTTTTCCAAAGCAGTCTTATTGTTGAACAAATTATAATTTTGAAAAACAAAGGCAGTCTTCTTACGAATAGCATTGATTTCCTTGTCGGTTACCTTGGCGTAATCAATATGCTGCTCGTCAAAATCCAGCTGACCACTATCTGCCTTCTCCAAAAAATTTATGCAGCGTAGCAAAGTAGTCTTACCACTGCCGCTAACACCTAGTATTACAACAACGTCCCCTTTATTTACTTCTATATCCACGCCTTTAAGAACCTTGTTATCTTTAAAAGCCTTTTTAATATTAGTTACCTTTAACATATTCCCACCTCAGTTACTTAAAACACGCTGACGAAAACGACCAAAGCTCTTCTCGAGAACGTTGAATAAGATTTGGACTACGGAGCAAATTATAATGTAAACTACAAAAACATCTATATAAGCTTCAATGTAGTTATAACCATAAGAAGCAGCAATCTTTCCCACAGCAGTTATATCCTTAACTGCCATCATAAATACCAAGGAAGTATTCTTGATAATACTAACAGTAATATTGCATAAGCTTGGCAACGCAACCACCAAAGCTTGTGGAATAATGATACGCAAATAAATTCTCCAGGTACTCATCCCAACAGAGTAACCTGCCTCCAGCTGTCCTTGGTCAATGCTCTGTAGAGCACTGCGAAAAACTTCCGTTAACATAGCGCAAGTGCTAAGAGTAAAAATAATATATGCGTACCAAATTGTATTTAAATCAAAAATATTGTAGCTAATGTTCAGCTCTTTGAATAAATAGTTTAGTAAGCTTGGCAGCAGACTGTAGATAACCAGTATCTGGACAATCATGGGAACACCTCTTACCAAAGATATGTACAGCTTTATCGGTAACTGTAAATATTTAATCTTTTTTATTCTGGCTAGTGCCAGTAAGAAGGCAATCGGAGTTGCAGCCAGTAATGCCACAAAAGTTATAGACAGAGTAACAGGCAATGCATGAAAGAGTTTAAAGAAGGTATCTGCCATAAATTCATAATTCAGTTCCATCCTGCATACCTCCTATACCTTAACTATCTTTTGTGGAGAAAAACGTTCTTCTAAATGTAAGCATATTTTTTCAAGTGCAATAGCAATGCCATAGTAAATTAAACCTACCGCAATGTACACTTCTAAAGCAGAAGCACCGTAAGCGCGAGCCACAATTAACTCTCCGGCTCCTAACAAGTCAACTAAGCCAACAGTATATGCCAAAGAACCTTCCTTCAATAAATTCAGAAGAGAATTTCCAAAATTAGGTAAGGCAATTACAGCAGCTTGAGGAAAAACAATACGATAGTGAGCCTGCCAAGAACTCATACCCACGCTTACAGCAGCTTCATACTGCCCTCTATCTACAGCAATATAAGCAGCGCGCATAATTTCGGATATATTTGCTGCAAATAAAAGGGTAAATGTAATGATTACGAAGAATGCCCTGTTAAAATCATTGATATCGTAACCAAACATTTCGATAAGAAATTTGGGTAACCCGTAAAATACTATGAAGAGTAAAATTATAGATGGTGTGCAGCGCATACTATAAGTGTAGGCATTAGCCAGCAAGCGTTGCAACTTGTTCCCAAATAATTTTAAATAAGCAATGACACCTCCGAGCACACACCCAAAAACAACCGTTGTCAAAGTAACTCCCAAGGTTACGCTTAGATAAGGTAATATATCCAACATAAAATCCGGTATCAAATGCGGTTCAAATGGTCTCATTGCTAACACTTCCTCAAATTATTTTTCTATCTTTCCGTCACCCTTGACATATTTAAAGATATCTTCACCAAAATACTTGTTTTCCAGCTCTAAGATTTTGCCCTCTTTACGTAGCTCTTCAATGGCTTTGTCATAATCTGCGGCAAATTGAGCATCCTTTTTATTGAACAAGGGGTAAGTAGGTATTGCCATGTGACGTGCATACGCTAATTTATCTGCGTATTTATGATACTTACCGGTCTCTTTAACTACATTATTATAGTGATTCAGCTCAATATTTAAGTATGCATCGTAACGTCCTTCCAAAACCCAAGTGTAAGCGTCGGCAACCTTAAAATTTTCAGACGGCAGTAATTTAATTTGATTGTCAGGATTTTCCCTGTTATATTGCTCAACAACTGCGTATTGTGCATTTTGCGGAGCTATTGGAACAAGTTTACCGCTAAATTTTGCAAAGCTTGCCAGGTCAGAAATCTTATCGGCATCTTCCGCACGGAAGGTAATACCAATAACACTTGCCGCTATGTAATTCTTAGGGAAAATAAATTTATCTTTGCGTGCCTTAGTATACCAGGAGCCTTTAACGCCAACATTATATTTACCGCTTTGCACTCCAATGAGCAAGTCGTCATCAGAAGTTGCAACATATTTAAATTCATAATTAGGTAATTTTTTGCTTACCTCTTGCAGTACCGCAACTTCAAAGCCATCCGGTTTGTTTTGTTCATTAACATAGCAGTAGGGAACATAATCAAAACGATGTGCTACGGTTACAACCTTTTTGCCATTACCAGCAGGCTTATCACTGCCACCGCAACCAGCTATAGCAAAAGCAGTAACTACACTCAACGCAGTAATACCTAAAAGTTTCTTCCAATTATTACTCAAAAGTTTGGCTAACATATCAATCACCCCTAAAATATAAGACTATTTTACTATGCTTTAGTTTTAAAAAAATTATAGGCTTGCAGCTTTACTACGCACCCATTCTAAACGTTGCAGCTCTATATCATTAGGAACAGTGCAATCCGCACCCAAAATAATACCTTCCTTACCAGCACCTTTAATCAAGCCTTCGGTAAATGCTTCTATCTGTTCTTTAGTACCACTATACAAGAAGCCTGTTTCTGTATTATCAAAGCCACCAATCAAGGCCTTGCCAGTAAAAATATTCTTGCCTTCCGTTAAGGAAACTCCTTCGACATTAACAGCCCAGTTCACTGCCTTTGCATCGTAATCAGTGTACCAAGTAACATCGTTACGATTACCATGGAAGCCGCAAATATGCAGAATATTATTTTCACTAACAGAGTTGGCTACGGCTAAGATTGCCTTTTCACCAGGAGCAATGATTTCCGTGTAAACATCTTTTGTAATTGAAGGCTCCGGAATATTTTGTACGCTAAAATAGATACCCGTTGCCTTACCTTCGCTGATAACCAGCTTACTCAAAGTTGCAACGTCTTCTGCAATTACATCCAAAACTTTTTTGAAGGCTTCTTTATTTTCAGCAATCAGCTTTGCTACCACTGCGTTTTCGTTTTCTTTTTGTAACAGGCGGAAGTACTTAACTGGAGCAAAAATATTATAGAAGGTTAGAACTTCGTTACCGAATTTATCATTCAAAGTTTTTACCAATCTTACTTGTTCTTTAATCCAAGGATGTTCTGCGCCAAGAGGTTTAATTTCTCCAATATCTGCCAAGCTTTTTACATTACGCAAATTTTCATTAGGATAACCAAAATAACCGTCGCTCATAATTTTTACGAAGTCGGGTTTGAAATTATCGTAAAAAGCAAAATGTCCTTTAATGTTTCTTTCAACTATCTCTTTGTTTTCCAAACCTAACTGACGTTCTTCAACTTCAGTAAAATGAAACCAAAAACCTACAGGAACTCTATCAACCGGTTTATTGTTCAACGCCGCTAAAACTAATTCTTTTTTACTTTGTGCCATTTTCTTTCATCCTTTCACAATGAGATTTTTACATAAAAAAACAGGCCTATGGCCTGCAGAATTACTTATTAAATTCAGGCATCCATATTTTTATCACATATAAAATTGCGCACAACAAGAACAGCACATTTCTTGTGCTTGCATTTTACACATGATGTTGTTAGCTGCCAATGCATACTGTCTCATAAATTCATCTCCTTCTTTTTAATCCATATTTTATTAATATGAATTACTTGAGTGTTATTTTACTCTTATTTTTTTATATGTCAACAAAAAATTGTATATTTTTTATTTTTTGCTCGTAAAAAAGTTTATAAGAGTTTTTCTTGTAAACAAGTTTACATTTTGTAATACTTTAATAAAATCTAGAGAATCCTTCCTCCCCCAACAACATCTTCAAAAAAATATGCTTGTCCCTATACTCAATATCCAATCGAAAAAAAGGTGATTTGTTGCAGATAAGCACAAAAAGGCAGGGCTTTAACTTTGTCCGTTCGAGTTCCAATAGCGTTGTACTATCATAGCAATTTGTATTTCTTGTTTGGCGCAATATCGATTTAATCAACCGCTGGTTGAAAATCGTTCCCTATTTCCATAGCTACTCCATACCGAAACATTCGCAACTTTGGTATAATGGGGTAGCGATGAAGTAGTTGTTATTAGAAACGGAGAATACATATGAAGAAAAAATCAGAAAACACATTAGGACAAAACATCTTTAGGCTACGCAAGGCGATGCATATGACACAGGAAACGCTGGCTGCACAACTTAATGTAAGCACACAGGCGGTGAGCAAGTGGGAAACGGGTCAAGCTATACCAGATACGTTGCTGTTACCAATTATTGCAGCAACACTGGATACCAGCGTAGACATGCTCATAGGATTTGTGCCGAATTATGCAGGCTTATCCCCTTACGAACAGCGTTACCGTACAGATGGCTTTTACTGGGGTATCAAGCCTAATGCGTTGGCGCAGGAAGTGCTAAAATTGACTTATCCCACGCGCCCTATGAAGTTGCTAGAAATTGGATGTGGCGAAGGCCGGGACGCAGTATTTTTTGCGCGAAACGGATTTGAAGTGACTGCTCTTGATGTGACGGAAGCAGGACTGTAGAAAGCCCGACTATTGGCAGAGGCTAATAACGTGCATGTGCGTTATTTTCAAGCTGATCTCAAACACTTTCGTATCAAGGAAAACTATGATGTCATTTATAGTTCCGGAGTTATCCATCACATTCTTCCAGAATGGCGAAATGAATTGTTTGAAGATTATCGTGAACATACAGTTTCAGGTGGTTTCAATGCATTCAACGTATTTGTGCAAAAGCCCTATATTCCAGTGCCACCGGATTCTGATGGTGATGATGATACCTGGTACAGCGGTGAGCTTTTACGCCTCTATGCTGATTGGCATGTTCCTGTATTTCAAGAGAAAGAATTTGAATGCTCAAGCGGTAATACGCCACACCGTCATTGCATGAATATTCTTATTGCTCGTAAGCCAGAATAAGCGCCTTAACCTAACCTACGGTCAAAAAAGCATCGTTCCGTTGTGGGGGCTTCCTACCCATGAGTATGAACACACAAATCACATAACGTCCTTTATCAATTCGTTTTGTTCAAACGCCCGTACAGTTTTGTGCTGTATGGGTGTTTGCTATATCACCCCATTGTCGGGAGGAAAGGGGGTGAATTGAATGCCCTTTACGGAGCAGTATCAGAAACGTATCGAGTGTACTTTCAATTGTTTTTGCAAAACCGCCCTGCAAAAAGGCGTTCTATTGCGTAACATTTCGCTCCTTCAGCGTGGACATTTAGGGGAGCAAAAAGCCTTAATATAAATGGCTTCCAAAGCGTAGAAGTGTGGTAATCCCTCGAAAGCGTCAAAACGCCGTTCTATCGTTCCACAGGGCGCAAAAAAACGGGCAAGAATTGTTTGACTTCCTACCCGTTTTCTGTTGTAACCTGTCTGTCAGCCGTTAAGTTGGTTTGCTCTTAATACTTCCTTATCGGTATTCATCAAAAGGAGATGCCCTCTATTTTTTATAACAACTCTTTTAAAACAATGGTCTGCTCGCGATTGGGACCAACTGAAATCATGCCAAGCTTCACGCCTGCAACTTCGCTAAGGCGTTCTAAATATTTTCTTGCATTAGCAGGCAGTTCCTCATATTTACGAGTACCACTTATATCTGTCAACCAGCCTTCAAATTCTTCGTAGATGGGTTCCACTTGGGAAAGAATGTTCAAGCTGGCTGGAATACGCTCCAATTCCTGACCTTGATACCTATAGCCAACGCACATTTTAATTTTAGGCAAGCCATCCAAAATATCCAAACGAGTTATCGCAAGATAATCCAAGCTATTTACGCGAGCGCTGTAACGGAGCATAAAGGCATCCAGCCAACCACAACGACGTGGGCGACCAGTCACCGTTCCGTATTCATGCCCCGCTTCACGCAGATGGACTCCGTTTTCGTCGAACAACTCCGTAACAAATGGTCCCTCACCTACGCGGGTAGTGTATGCTTTTACTACGCCAACAACATGGTCAATACTTTTAGGTCCAATGCCGCTACCGGTACAAGCGTTGCCACCAGTAGGGTTGGAGCTGGTAACATAAGGGTAAGTACCGTGGTCAATATCCAAAAAAGTAGCCTGCGCTCCTTCAAAAAGTACCTTCTTCTTATCGGCAAAGAGCTTGTCCAAAATCACTCCTGTATCTGTTACATAGGGGCGCAGCTTTTCAGCGTAATGCAGGTATTCAGCAAGTACTTCTTCATAATTGAAAGGTTCTGCTCCGTAAATCTTGGTGAGCATTTCGTTTTTGGCAGTAAGGTTGGTCTTGAGCTTAGCCGCAAAAATTTCCGGTTCCAGCAAATCGCAGATTCTAATCCCAACACGAGCAACCTTATCCATATAACAGGGTCCAATGCCACTTTTGGTTGTTCCTATTTTACTGCTGCCCAAGGCTTCCTCCTGCAGCTCATCCAATTTTAAATGGTAGGGCAAAACTACATGGGCGCGGTCAGAAATCATTAAATTATCGCAGGTAATTCCCTTCTCCTTCATTTCGGCAATTTCTTCCAGCACAACTTTAGGATAAATTACTACACCATTTCCTAA
>JAFTMR010000092.1 GCA_017452325.1 Phascolarctobacterium sp.
ATGATTGCACGATAACGTTCGATATCTTTTTTCATCAGGTAGTTCAACAAACCACGACGTTTACCTACCATTTTCAGCAGGCCACGACGGGAATGATGGTCTTTTTTGTGTTCTTTCAAGTGTTCGGTCAAGTATTTGATACGGCCGGTCAATACAGCGATTTGTACTTCCGGAGAACCAGTGTCGCCTTCGTGGCGAGCATTGTCAACGATAATAGATTGTTTTGCTTCGCTAGTCAACATTGTTAGTTGCCTCCTAAAATTTTAAAATTCCCAAAGCATAGACGCCGTCGGAGTTGCGTACATCCAAGCCTCGGTTCACATACCTTGTAAGTATAACACATTACCAAGTATTCAAGCAAGTGGTTTTGTTAAATTTTTTACAGCTTCTCTATCCCTATGTAATTGCTCCACCAGTTCATCCACACTGGCAAATTTTACTTCGCCACGCATGCGCTGGTGAAAAGCAACGGTAATCTTTTTGCCGTAAAGATTGCCTTCAAAGCCAAAGATGTTTACCTCTAGACGTGCTTCTTCCACGTCGCCAAAGGTAGGATTTTTACCAATATTGCCCATGCCCCTATAGCATTTACCGTCAAAGTAAACCTTAACTGCATAAACACCACCTGCGGGCACAGCAATCTTAGTAGCTTTCAACGCCAAATTTGCGGTTGGAAAGCCAATTGTATTTCCGCGTTGGTTTCCGTACACAACAGTTCCGCTTAAAGTATATGCTCGTCCTAACATATGACGCGCCTTTGCCACTTCGCCTGCTGCAATTAAATGGCGGATTGCAGTGCTGCTGATAACCTCACCGTTATCACTGACTAAAGGTCGCACAATAAGCTTGCAGTCATTTGCCTGCGTAAAAGCTGTTAGTGTTTGGATATTCCCTGCGCCTTTTTTACCAAAGCTAAAATTCTCACCAACAACCAAACAACTAAAGTTTAGTACACTAAGCTTGTGTAAAAATTCTTGGGGAGACAAATTTGCCAGAGCTTCATCAAAGGGAATGTCCAGTAGTAAATCCACACCCATCTCTTCAAAGCAGGCGTGCTTTTGCTCCTGAGTGAGCAGAGCAACGGGCACAAGCTGGGGCTTAATTAAAGATAAGGGGTGGTTGCTAAAGGTGAACACTGCCAAGCTAATACCTTGCTTGTCAGCGTATTCCTTAGCGCTACCGATAACATCCTTGTGTCCTAAATGAAGTCCGTCAAAGGTTCCCAAGGCGATAACACAGGGAGCGGTAAAAGTATGAAGTTGTTCTAAAGAATGGATTACCACCATTTAAAATTACCTCATATATAAAAATCGTTAGAGGTACCGGAAGGCACCACAAAGCATAACAGTGCTTATAACGATTTTTTAGCGAATATTTTTGTAGCTTGAATACGCTCTTCCTTACAAGAACCAATGCCAAGAAATTCATTATCAGAACTCATCAGCACGTACTGCCCTTCTTCTGTACCGGCAACGGTAGTACGCACACCATTAGTAATGCGCGCCGCTTGGTTATCCGTAAGAATAAGCTTGGGCAAGTGCGCCACCGCAGTAACAGGCTGCGCAACGCAGGCACTGGGGTTAGCGGCAATTTCTTGTAAAGTATGAGAAGCATTCAGCATGTAGCTACCCACTTGGGTGCGTAGCAAAAAGCTCATAGTACCGCAAGTACCAAGAGCGGTGGCAATGTCCTCACCTAACACGCGGATATAGGTGCCTTTGGAGCAGTCCACTGCCAAAGTCAGAGTGCTCTCTGTAAAATGGAGCAGCTCTAATTTATAAACCTCAATATCACGTAGCTCCCGCTCTACCTCTACGCCCTTGCGAGCCAATTGGTAAAGCTTTTGCCCGTTAATCTTGATGGCAGAATACATGGGGGGCAGCTGCTTTTGCTTACCTAAGAAGCCTTGCAGTACCTTTTGCAAACCAGCTTCGTCAAAAGCGGGAATAGGCATTTCCTTGACAACAGTACCGCTGTCATCGCCTGTATCAGTCTGCTTGCCCAAGGTTACTTCCACCAAGTACTGCTTGCGACCTTCCACTGCAAATTCCAGCAGGCGGGTAGCAGTACCGGTAAAAACAGGAAGAACTCCTGCCGCATCAGGGTCAAGAGTTCCCCCATGTCCAACTTTTTTTGTGTTAAGCGCACGTCGCAAAAAAGCAATAACATCATGGGATGTCATACCGGGCGGTTTTAAAACATTAAAGATTCCATCAATCATAATGCCTTACCTATTTCAGCCAAAAGCTGCGCCCTTGCTTCTTCCACCGGTGCGTAAATGGTGCAGCCTGCCGCTCTAAGGTGTCCACCACCGCCAAAGCTAAGTGCCACCTGAGCCACGTCCACATTACTGGAACGCATGCTTACGCGGGTAATCGCAGGCTCCACAGCCTTAAACATTATCGCTACTTCCACACCTTCGATATATCTGGGATAGGAAACGAAGCTATCTGTTTGGGCTTCTTTATCATATAAATCATTAGTAATGGTAATATGGGCAACCCTGCCTTCGTAGTCAAAGGTCAGGGAAGGCAGCACCTTCGCCAAAAGCTCCATAGTCTTACGGCTACGCATATCCAGCAAATCAGAGATTTCGTTGGGCTTCACGCCGTAATCCAGCAGCTTGGCAGCTCTTTGCATGGTTTTAGAGGTAGTGTTGGAATAGCGGAAGGAACCACAGTCCGTAGTAATTGCTGTGTAAAAAGCAACAGCAATCTTTTCATCATATTCCCAGCCCATAGCCTCGAACAAATCGCACATAATCTCCCCTGCTGCTGCCGCTTCCGCATCAAGATACAGGTAGTCAGCAAATTCAGTATTGGAGATGTGATGGTCAATGTTCATCAGCACAGGAGCCTTGACCACTTCGTTGCAAATGCCCACTCTATCAAAGGAGCTGGCATCTACCACCACGAACAAATCAGCTTCCACAATTTCGCCTGCAACCGGTCTGCGCGCCTTCTCGATGCCGGGGATGAAGCTCAAGCTTTTGTTAATGTCATCATCAACAAAAACAATTACTTCCTTACCCCTTTGCTCCAAGAAACGTGCCAGTCCCAGTGCGGAACCAAGTGTATCACCGTCAGGGCTAACATGGCAGCACAAAACTATCTTTTGCGCTGCCAGTAGCATATTACCTGTTTCGAGCAGATCAATCTTCTTGCTCATGGCTTTTGCCTTCTTCTTGTTTAATTTTATCAAGGATGCTTTGGATGTGAGCGCTGTATTCCATAGAAGTATCCTTCACCAGAATCAGGTTGGGAGCAAAGCGCAGGCGAATACGTTTCGCGATTTCACTACGCATGTAGCCCAGGGCCTTGTTCAGTGCCTTCCAGCATTCCTCGTGTTTTTCTTCAGGGCCATACAGGCTTACGAAAATTTTAGCAATGCTCATATCGTCAGTAAGTTCTACGCCGGTAATGGTAACGAACTGGATACGGGAATCCTTTACGTCAAAAAGGAGCATGTTGCTAATCTCGTGCTGGATAGCCTCTTGTACTTTTTCTACTCTTAGTCTAGCCATAGTTCACCTGCTTGACTTTAGTCGATTTTAACTTCTTCCATGTTAAAGATTTCGAACTGGTCGCCTTCTTTAAGGTCACGGAATTTTTCCAAGGTAATACCACATTCATAGCCTTGGTTAACTTCTTTAACGTCGTCTTTGAAGCGGCGCAAGGATTCAATTTCACCTTCGTGAACAACGATGCCGTCACGAATTACGCGAACTTTGGAATGGTTGGTAACTTTACCTTCGGTTACATAGCAGCCTGCAATGAGCAGTTTGGAGATGGTAATCAATTGACGAACTTCTACGCGACCTTGGATAACTTCTTCAAATTTCGGAGCAAGCATACCTTTAATAGCAGCTTCTACGTCGTTCAAAGCGTCATAGATTACGCGGTAGGTGCGTACGTCAACTTTTTCGGTTTCTGCTGCCTTACGAGCGTTGGCGTCAGGACGAACGTTGAAGCCGATAATGAGAGCGTTTGCTGCGGAAGCCAGCATAATGTCGGATTCAGCGATAGCACCAACACCTGCGTGAACAACAACAACCTTAACTTCATCATTCTTGATTTTTTCAAGGGAAGCCTTCAATGCTTCGATAGTACCTTGAACGTCAGCCTTAACAACAATGTTCAGTTCTTTCAGCTCGCCTTCTTGGATGCGTTGGAACAAGTCGTCCAAAGAAACCTTGGAGTTGAGTTTAATTTCGTCTTCTTTTCTCTTAGCGATACGTTTTTCAGCAACGCTGCGGGCAGTTCTTTCATCAGTGGAATCAAGAATGTCGCCTGCGCCGGGAACGTCGTTCAAGCCCAGTACTTCGACAGGAGTGGAGGGGCCTGCTTTTTTAACTTTTTCGCCGCGGTCATTAACCATTGCACGTACTTTACCATAAGCAGTGCCGGCTACGATGGTATCGCCAATGTGGAGGGTACCGCGTTGTACCAGAACGGTAGCTACAGGGCCACGACCTTTATCCAATTGTGCTTCGATGATGGTACCACGAGCAGGAAGGTTGGGGTTAGCTTTCAATTCTTGCATTTCAGCTACCAGCAAAATCATTTCCAGCAAGTCGCTGATACCCATCTTTTTATGTGCGGAAACGGGAACCATAATGGTATCGCCGCCCCAATCTTCAGGAATGAGCATGTGTTCTGCCAATTGTTGTTTAACGTGGTCCGGATTTGCACCTTCGCGGTCCATTTTGTTAATAGCAACAATGATGGGCACCTTCGCTGCTTTAGCATGGTTAATTGCTTCAATGGTTTGGGGCATTACGCCGTCGTCTGCTGCAACAACCAGGATGGCAACGTCAGTTACTTGAGCACCACGAGCACGCATTGCGGTGAACGCTTCGTGACCGGGGGTATCAAGGAATACAATTTGTTTGCCTTGATAGTTAATTTTGTACGCACCGATATGTTGGGTAATACCGCCAGCTTCGCGTGCAGTAACATTAGATTTGCGGATTGCGTCAAGCAAGGAAGTTTTACCATGGTCAACGTGACCCATAACGGTAATAACAGGCGGACGCAGTACGCGTTTTTCCGGATCATCTTCAACTTCGGGAACCTCAGTGGGATCTTCTTCCGGAGCCTTTTGACCAATTTCTACACCAAATTCTTCACCGATAAGTTGTGCGGTTTCAAAATCAATGTCTTGGTTGATAGTAACCATTACGCCCAGCATAAAGAGCGCTTTGATAACTTCGCTAACTTCGCGTTTAATCAAGGTTGCGAATTCTTTTACGTTGATGGTCTCACTGATTTCTACATAGGTAGGTCTAACGATTTCCACTGCTGCTTGTGCATTTTTAGGTTGGGGATTGTTGGTAGGACGTTTTTTCATATTCATTTGATGACCTGCGCTACGGTTCGGACGGCTTTCCTTAGTAGCATAGGAGCCCTTAACTTGTTGTTTATCCTTATTACGGTTTTTATCGCGATCGCGATTGGTAGCCTTGCTGGGTTTTACGCTGAGCATATCGAATGCAGGTTCCGGACGGCTTTCACGACGGGGTTGTTGCAGACGGCTTTGTTGCGGACGAGCGTCGTTGTTACGAGCTTGTCCGTTACCGGGTTGCTGACCTTTAGGCCCAATAAAGATGCCGCCTTGACGATTTTGTTGGGGACGGTTTTGTCCACCGCGATTATCGTTGTTACGAGCTTGTTGACCTCCATTGTTACGGAAGCCACCTTGTTGACCGCCACGATTATCGTTGTTGCGGAAACCTCCTTGTCCGCCACGATTGTCATTATTGCGGAAGTTGTTTCCTTGGGGACGATTTTGACCACCGCGGTTATCGTTGTTACGAGCTTGTCCATTGCCACGATTGTCATTGTTGCGGAAGTTGTTTCCTTGGGGACGGTTCTGACCACCACGATTCTCGTTGTTACGAGCTTGTTGGGGTTGGTTATTTCTGTTTGCTGCGGGTTGTGCAGCTTGTTTCGGTTGCTCCTGCTTTTGAACAGGTGCAGCTTGCTTGGGTTGTTCTTTCTTCACAGGCGCCTCCTGTTTTTTCGCAAATGCTTTAGTGATTATTTCCATTTCCTTAGCGTCTACGCCGCTAAAGTTGGTTTTTTCAATATTATTTTTCTTTAAAACATCAATGATTTCATTGCTGCTCTTGCCAATCTCTTTAGCTATTTCGTATATTCTTTTACTACCCATTCATCCACCTCCTGACAAAGTTTCATAGGGGTATTACTTTTTCAACATTTTAGCAAAATTGTAATCGGTAATAGCTAGCGCGGTTCTTTGTGCCTTACCAATAGCAAAACCTAACTCGTCGCGGGTAAGCAATTCAATTACTTCAACACCTGCTACCTCTGCCAAATAGTACATATCCTTTTTGGAATTGGGAGCAGCGTCCGTTGCCACCACCAGCAGTTTGACTTTACCACCCTTTAAGGCGCTACGCACTGCAAAATCACCGGAAGCCACCTTGCCGGCCTTTTGTGCCAATCCTAAAGCAAAGGCAACATTATTATTTGCCATCTTTAAAATCCTCCAGCAGCTTCTGATAAACTTCTTCGCTAACAGGTTTTTCCAAGGCACGCTCCAAGCGTTTTTCCTTAACAGCCTTGGTTATGCATTCCTCGCAAGGACACACATAAGCACCTCTACCGTTCTTCTTGCCTGTTAAATCCAGGCTAATCTCTCCTTCCGGAGAACGAACGATACGTAGCAAAGCTTTTTTATCCTTCATTTCATTGCAGCCCACACATTTGCGCTGCGGAATCTTTTTAACTTTCATGATTATTCTTCGCCTTCTGCGTAAGCCTCTTCAGCAGCTTGACTTTCACTCTTGATATCAATCTTCCAGCCAGTCAATTTAGCTGCCAAGCGTGCGTTTTGACCTTCTTTACCAATTGCCAAGGACAATTGATAATCAGGAACAACAACGCGGCAAATTTTTTCTTCCAAATTAACTTCCGTACTTACAACCTTAGCCGGACTCAAAGCGTTAGCAACGTATTGAGCAGGGTCTTCGCTGTATTTTACGATATCAATTTTTTCACCACGCAGCTCGTTAACGATGGTTTGAACACGCATACCTTTGTGACCAACGCAAGCGCCTACGGGGTCGATGTTTTCATCTTGAGTGTAAACGGAAATTTTAGAGCGCATACCCGGTTCACGAGCAACGGATTTGATTTCTACAACGCCGTCATGAATTTCTGGAACTTCCAGCTCAAACAGTCTTTTCAACAGACCGGGGTGAGTTCTGGAAACCATAATTTGCGGTCCTTTGTTGGTACGTTTCACTTCGATGATATAGGTTTTCATTCTTTCGTGATATTGGTAAATTTCACCGGGAATTTGCTCGTTCACAGTGAGTACTGCTTCAACCTTGCCCAGGTCAATATACACATTCTTTTGTTCCATACGTTGGATGATACCGGTAACGATATCTTGCTCGCGGCTTTGGAAACGTTCGTAAACCATTCCGCGTTCAGCTTCGCGGATACGTTGTACTACAACTTGCTTTGCATTCTGTGCAGCAATACGACCAAAGTTTTTCGGAGTAACCTCAATCTCAACGATGTCCTCAATTTCATAGCGAGGGTCAATTTCTTTAGCATCAGCCAAGGAAATTTCGTTTTCTTCAATTTCTTCCTTATCTACAACGGTGCGAATTGCAAAAACGTGGAACTCACCGGTTTCTTTGTTCATTTCTACTTTAACATTTTGGTTGGAACCAAAATTCTTTTTGTAAGCAGTTACCAAAGCTTCTTCAACAGCTTGGAACAGAAGTTCAGGCTCAATGCCCTTCTCCTTTCCCAATTCTTGGATTGCCGAGATAAAATCTGCGTTCAATTATTACGCCTCCCACTTTTTAATTTTTAGAAATCTATATGCGGTCTAATATTGGCAATGAGTTTTCTCTCAATCTTGACAGGATTCTTGAACTCCTTGCCTTTAATAATTTTCTTAACCTCAATGCAGTCTGCATCATGGGATACCAACACGCCAACCAGGGTTTTCATATTTTCCCAAGGCGCGTAGAACATAATATCCACTTTTGTTCCGTATGCCGCTTCAAAGTCTTTATCCTTTTTTAGCGGACGATCGATACCGGGGGAAGAAACCTCCAGGAAATACTTTTCCTTGATAGGATCCTTTTCGTCCAGTATAGTTGTCAACTTCTCACTGACCAGCTGGCAGTCATCAATCTCAACACCGCCCTGCTTATCAATAAAGATGCGTAAGTACCAGTCCTTCTCCCGTACATATTCAACATCAACCAATGTCAAATCAGTACCTTCAAGTACAGGCATTACCAAATCGGTGATCAGTGCTTCTACTTCTTTAGCCTGCATCGTTTTCACCTCCATTATTCAATTTTTAAGTTTTGCTTGTATAAGCGGAAAGAGCGGGTAAGAAACCCACTCTTTCTAAAGTAAACATAATTATTTTGCGTAGTCAACAGCGCGGGTTTCGCGAATAATGACAACCTTAATCTGACCGGGATATTCCATTTCTGCTTCAATCTTTTTGGAGATATCACGGGCAAGCAAAATTGCAGAAGCATCGTCGATAACTTCCGGTTTAACCATAATACGGATTTCACGACCTGCTTGTACTGCAAAGCATTTTTCTACGCCATCAAAGGATTCAGAAATCTCTTCCAATCGAGTTAATCGTTTAAGATAGCTTTCGAGAGTTTCGCGTCTTGCACCCGGGCGAGCTGCGGACACAGCATCAGCAGCGGATACGAGAACAGCTTCAATGCTCTTAGGCTCTACATCGCCATGGTGAGCAACGATAGCATTGGTAACCAGTTCGGATTCGCGGAACTTTTTAGCGATTTCGCCGCCAATTTCCACATGGGAACCTTCCATTTCATGGTCAATGGCTTTACCAATATCGTGAAGCAAGCCAGCACGTTTAGCCAGCATTACGTCAACACCCAATTCGGATGCCATAATGCCTGCCAAATTAGCAACTTCTACGGAATGGTTCAATACATTTTGACCATAGCTGGTACGATATCTTAATCTACCTAAAAGCTTAATCAGTTCAGGATGCAAACCATGCACGCCAACCGCAAAGGTAGCTTGCTCGCCTGCTTCCTTAATCTTTTGCTCAACTTCTTTTTGAGCCTTTTCAACCATTTCTTCAATACGGGACGGATGAATACGTCCGTCATTGATCAATTTTTCCAATGCGATACGCGCAACTTCACGACGTACCGGATCAAAACCGGAAATAATAACTGCTTCCGGAGTATCGTCAATAATCAAATCAATACCGGTCAAGGTTTCCAAGGTACGAATGTTTCTGCCTTCACGACCGATAATACGACCCTTCATTTCATCATTGGGCAATCCAACTACAGAAACAGTGGTCTCTGCAACGTGATCTGCTGCACAACGTTGAATAGCCAGAGAAATAATTTCACGAGCTTTTTTATCAGCTTCGTCTTTTGCTTGTTGCTCCAAGTCTTTAATGAGCATAGCAGATTCATGCTTAACTTCATCAGCGAGAGAATCGAGCAATTCTTGTTTTGCTTCTTCACTGGTCAAACCGGAAAGACGTTCCAATTCGTCCAATTGCTTTTGGTACAAAGCATCCACTTTATCTTGCGCTGCATTCAAGCGCGCTTCCTTAGAAGCAAGTTTTTCTTCTTTACGTTCAAAGGAATCAATCTTTTTATCCAAGTTTTCTTCCTTTTGAACTAAACGACGTTCATGACGTTGCAGGTCTGCACGTCTTTCTTTATTTTCACGTTCCATTTCAGAACGCATACGATGGATTTCTTCTTTAGCCTCCATAACGGCTTCCTTGCGTTTTGCTTCGCCTGTTTGTTCTGCTTCTTGAATAATGCGGATAGCAGTCTCTTCAGCAGTAGCGATTTTGCTTTCGGCTACATTCTTGCGTACCAGGTAACCAATTGCGCCGCCAGCCAAGCCCACAACAACGGCAGTACTAATAATTGCTAAAATGGTCTTCACCTCCTAATTTAATGATGGTTCCAAAAAGTTTTTTACACAACAATAACAGGCTCAATTTCTGCGCCTGTCTCAAATGTCCTTATTCCATTGAATTCTCTAATCTATATTTAAATTTTAATACGTATTATAAAATTCCGAAAAAGGGCAAAAAACAAGGCAACTACTTCAAAAGTGTTGCCTCAGATTAACTTGAGAATTTAACACGATTGGATACTTACATTTTAAATAAAATTGACAAAAAAGTCAAGTTTACTACTACATATCGTTCTCCAAACGTATTTGTTCCAATAGAACTTGTATATATCTGCCTGTAAAGCCATGATTAGTCATAAATCTCACAGCAGCAGCAATTATCTTCTCATCATTATTTTTTATTCTCTTGTCGTTACGTTGAATAAATTGTCGCGCTGCCCGCATGGCATTATCCATTTCCAGCTCATCAGTAAATTTTTCCAACGTTTCCGGAATCATCTCGTCACTTACGTTTTTACGACGCAGCTCCACTGAAAGATGTAATCTGCCATAAATCTTCTTGCTAAGCCAGGCACGAAGAACCTGATTGGCGTAATGCCTTTCATCTATAAAGGCATTGGCCTTTAGTCTGGCAATCGCCTTATGAGCATCCTTTTCATCAGCGCCCTTGCTCAACAATCTCAACAGCATATCCTTACCACTATAATCGCGGTAATTGAGCAGGTTCATGGCGTAAGCATAAACCCGCTCCTCATTATCCAGCTTAACACGCGATGACTTAGTCTGCATCGTTCAACGCTTCCTCGCCAGCCTCAGCACCAAGCTTGGCAATGGTTGCATTACGAATCTTGGTTTCAATCTCTCTAGCGATTTCAGTATTTTCACGAAGGAAATCTTTAACTTTTTCCTTACCCTGTCCTAAACGCACATCACCATAGGAATACCAAGCGCCGCTCTTATTGATAATCTCCAGTTCAGCCCCCAAGTCAACAAGGCAACCTTCATGAGAAATACCTTCGCCGTACATAATATCAAATTCTGCTTGTTTGAAGGGCGGAGCAATTTTATTTTTAACAATCTTCACGCGGGTACGGCTACCAATCATATCGTTGCCGTTTTTCAGAGTATCCACGCGGCGTACATCAATACGGATGGTGGAATAGAATTTCAAAGCACGACCACCGGTAGTGGTTTCCGGATTACCGAACATAACGCCAACCTTTTCACGAATTTGGTTGATGAAAACAGTTGCACATTTAGATTTGGCAATCAAACCGGTCAGCTTACGCAGAGCCTGACTCATCAGACGAGCTTGCAAGCCAACATGGGAATCGCCCATTTCGCCTTCTATTTCCGCACGAGGAACCAATGCTGCAACGGAGTCGATAACAATAATATCAATAGCACCGCTACGAACGAGAGCATCAGCAATTTCTAAAGCTTGCTCACCATTATCCGGTTGGGAAATCAAAAGATTGTCCACGTCAACGCCCAGCTTACGAGCATATTCCGGATCCAGGGCATGTTCAGCATCAATAAAAGCTGCATAACCACCCATCTTTTGTGCCTCCGCAATCATGTGCAGGGCAACGGTAGTTTTACCGGAAGACTCAGGACCATAAATTTCAATAACGCGTCCACGAGGAATACCACCCACACCAAGAGCAATGTCCAAGGACAAGGCACCGGTAGGAATTACTTCAATGTTCATTTTTGCGCTGGCTTCACCCAAACGCATAATGGAACCCTTACCAAAATCTCTTTCAATTTGACGCAACGCAGCGTCTAATGCTCTAGTCTTATCTGTATCCATCATAAGTCCTCCTGACTTTTTAATCTTGACTGCTTAATGTTATTATACAAACGATAGTTCGTTCTGTCAATCGCTTATTTGTTCTCCAGTAAAGATTTTATTTCATCAGAAGTAAATTTGTAGGTAGTATTGCAGAACTGGCAGTGAGCTTCCGTAATTTCATCCTGACTGATTTCTTCCAAAGCAGCCTTATCCAAGGAAAGCAAAGCGCTTTCGATACGCTCACGACTACAACGGCACTTAAATTCCACAGGCACGCTTTCCTTGATATCAACTTCCAAATCTCTGCCGATGATTTGAATCATTTTTTCAGTACTAAAACCAATTTCCAACAATTGAGTAACATAGGGCATAAAGTTTACATTATGTTCCAGTTTCTCTAAAACCTCTTCTTCACAGCCAGGCATTGCTTGAATAAAGTAGCCGCCAGCTGCAGTTACCTCACCCTCTTTATCAACGAGAACCCCCAAAGCTACGGAAGCAGGTGTTTGCTCGGAAACGTAAAGGTATTTAGTAAGGTCACTGGCAATCTCTCCATCTTCCAACTCGCAGTAACCGGTGAAGGGCTCCGCATTTTGCAGATAACGGGTAACGATAATATTACCGCTACCAATGGCACCACCAACATCCAGCTTGCCATCTTTTAATGGAAGAAAAACGTCAGGATTTTCTACATAACCACGCACATGACTACCTTCCGCATCAGCCACAACCTCGCCTATGGGGCCATCGCCTTTAAAACGCAGAGTAACACGTTCATTATCTTTCATGGTAGCAGCTAACAAGAGTGCGCCGTTCATTGCTCTACCCAAGGCAGCACTTGCCAAGTGAGAGCAGTTGTGTTGCTTAGCAGCTTCGCGTACTAAATTAGTAGTACGCAGAGCGTAGATGCGCACGCCGGGAACTGTACCTTTTGTTAAAATATCTTGTTCCATTTTTATCTATCTCCTAAATATGCTTTTCAGAAACACGCACTAAAAATACTTAGAAAGTTGTCAGAAGTGCTGTATAACTAGGCGCAACAAGATTGTGCCGCGCAGGCGTACTGTTAGTACGTCAAGCAAGCAATCGCAGTTGCAACAACGTTAGACAGTACTTATGGCAACTTTCAAATGTTTTTGAACAGATTATGCATCTCAATAACAGTCATCGCCGCATCAACACCCTTATTGCCAGCCTTAGTTCCTGCACGTTCCACAGCTTGTTGGATATTTTCAGTAGTCAAAATACCGAAAGCAACGGGCAGGCTGTATTCCATGCTAACGTGAGCAATACCTTTGGAAGCTTCTGCGCAAACATAGTCAAAGTGAGGAGTTGCACCGCGAATTACCGCACCCAAGCAGATGATTGCATCATACTTTCCGGTAGCAGCAAGCTTTTTCGCTGCAAGGGGAACCTCGAAAGCACCGGGAACCCATACGATGGTGATGTCTTCATCTGCACATTCATGACGAACTAGGCAGTCAACTGCGCCACCCATCAATTTGCTGGTAATAAATTCGTTAAAGCGAGCTACAACGATAGCTACTTTCATACCTTTTGCTGTAAGTTTACCTTCTAAAACGTTCATTACATATCCTCCTTATTTGTGGCAACCGCAATCGCAATGCAATTGGTGACCCATTTTTTCTTCTTTAACATCAAGATAAAATTCATTATATTCGTTAGCTTCAATTACCAAGGGCACACGCTCTGTGATAGTAATGCCATAACCGGAAAGGCCAATACGTTTGGCAGGGTTATTGGTAATCAGGCGAATACTGCTCAAGCCTAAATCCCCAAGGATTTGTGCACCTAAACCGTAGTCGCGCAAGTCAGGAGCAAAGCCCAATTGTACGTTGGCTTCCACAGTGTCCAAGCCTTGGTCTTGAAGAGCGTAGGCTCTAATCTTGTTGGCAAGACCAATGCCACGACCTTCTTGGCGCATATAGATTACTGCGCCACAGCCTTCCTTTTCAATCATACGCAAAGCGTTGCCCAGCTGGTCGCCACAGTCACAACGCAAGCTACCCAACGCGTCACCGGTCAAGCACTCGGAGTGCACACGCACCAAGACATTCTCCTTGCCTGCAATCTCGCCTTTAACAATGGCAACATGGCACAAATCGTCCAAATCATTTTCGTAAGCGATAATTCTGAATTGACCGTACTTGCTGGGCAGAGCAGCTTCTGCCACGCGATGCACCATTTTTTCGTGGTTCTTGCGATAAGCAACAAGGTCTGCAATGGTAATGAACACAATATCGTGGGCTTTGGCAAACTCAATCAGTTCAGGAGTACGGGCCATATGACCATCTTCGCTCATGATTTCTACACAGATACCTACGGGCTTCAAGCCTGCCAGCTTGCACAGGTCAACAGTCGCTTCTGTATGACCGGTGCGAACCAGTACGCCACCTTCGCGGGCACGCAGGGGAAATACATGACCAGGACGACGGAAATCACCTGGCTGAGAACCTTCTTCCGCACATTTTTTCATAGTGTAAGCACGCTCGTAAGCAGAGATGCCTGTAGTAGTATCAATATGGTCGATGGATACAGAGAAGGCAGTTTCGTGGTTGTCAGTGTTCTTGCTAACCATGGCACCAAGCTGCAGCTTATCCATAACCTCACCGGACGCAGGCATGCAGATAAGACCGCGCGCTTCCTTCGCCATAAAGTTAATAGCCTCTGGCGTACACAGCTCTGCTGCCATAATTAAATCGCCTTCGTTTTCGCGATCTTCATCATCAGTAACCAATACCATTTTACCAGCCTTAATGGCAGCAATGGCTTCTTCAACGGTATTGTACTTAAACTTTTCTTCCATTATTATCCTCCTCAGATAAAACCATTTTCCATCAGTATATTCTTGTCGAGGGTAAGCTCTTGGTTCTCCTTGGTGTGGAACCCCAGCATACGCTCAACGTATTTGCCAATTATATCTGTTTCCAAATTCACTCTGTCCCCCACTGTTTTAAAACCTAAAGTAGTTTCCTTAGCAGTGTGCGGAATGAGGGAAACAGAAAAACTGCTGTCCGTAACTTGGGTAACAGTCAAACTAATGCCATCAATGGCAATGCTGCCCTTGGGCAAAATATATTTTAAAAGCTTTGGCTCCGCGCTCACAGTCACTACGACAGCAATGCCTTCGGGACGTTGGCTAAGGATTGTACCCAAGCCTTCCACGTGACCGCTGACAATGTGACCATCCAAACCGTCGCACAAACGCAGGGTTCGCTCCAAGTTCACCCTATCGCCGCCACGCAGACTGCCAATATTGGTAAGGCGCACCGTCTCCGGCATTACGTCCGCGGTAAAACTGCCTTCCGTCATTTCCACTACAGTAAGGCAGGCGCCATTAACTGCAACGCTATCACCTATCTTTAAATTATGCATAACTTTTTTAGCAGCAACAGTTAGGTGGTAGGATTCGCCCTGACGAGCTAAATTCTGCACTGTCCCCAGTTCTGCCACAAGGCCTGTAAACATTTTAAGCCTCCTTAATTTTACCTGTAATCAAAATATCTTGACCAAGCACTTGGTATTCTACTTCTTCTAATTGCCAGCC
>JAFTMR010000093.1 GCA_017452325.1 Phascolarctobacterium sp.
GATGATTATATAGAGTATTATAATAACAGGCGTATAAAGTTAAGATTGAATGGGATGTCTCCAGTTGAATATCGGGAGACATTTGGTAACGTTATAGGTCTATAAAAGGATTTTTCCGTCCAATAATTGGGGTTCATCTCACGTAGCGGTAGACGCTGTGCCATTGCCAAGAAAGCACTGCTGGCATTGGGGTACACCAATGTTGCGGACTTTGGTGGTATCAACAGATGGCAGGGTGAGCTTGTAAAATAAATATGGATAGAAAAAATTAAAAGCTGTACTGCGATTTGCGGTACAGCTTTTGTAATTAGCATGTAATTTTAAAACTCGTTAGAAGTGCTGGAAGGCGCGAAGCAACGAGGCTTATGCAGCGCGTACTACTTGTATATCGCAGTTCCAACCAAGCTAGAAGATGCTTATTGAGAGTGCTTTGTGGGCATTGGAATTTGTGCCAAAATAATCGCCACAAAAACCAACCCGCAACCCCACAGCTCACGAGTGGTGAGTACTTGTCCTAAAAGTAACCAACCGCTGAGCATGGCAAAGACGCTTTCCAAGCTCATAAGCATGGATGCCAGAACGGAGCTTACATGCTTTTGCCCGATGATTTGGAGGGTGTAACCAACACCGCTACTCATGATGCCTGCGTAAGCAACTGCCTCCCAGGCTAGGGACAGGTTATTCCAGGAGGGGCTTTCAAAAATAAACATCAGCACGCCGTTGACGATGGAGCATGTCAAAAACTGGATGAAGGACATGCGCACACCGTCCAAGCCTTGGATAACGCTTTCGATACACAGGATATGAATGGAAAAACAAAAGGCACAAATTAGAATGTACATATCCCCTTGGTTGATGGTAAAGGCTTCGTTGATGCAGATAAAGTACATACCGACGGTGGCGATGACTACGCTGAGCCATTGCAGGATGTTGACCTTGTTTTTAAAGAAGAGCATACCTAGAATTGGTACGATAACAATATATAAGGAAGTAATAAAGCCGCCTTTGCCAACAGTGGTGTATGCCATACCAATTTGTTGGAACAGGCTGGCAATGGTAAGTGCCAAACCACAGATGACGCCGCCACGCAGCAGCTTTTGACGAGTGGCTGCATCTTCCGTACCCCACAGACTAAGTTTTCTGCCGGCAAGCTTATCAAAAATTAGGAAGCAGGGCAGTAGAAAGATGGCTGCCAAAATACTTCGTGCACAGTTAAAGGTAAGAGGTTCTAAATATTCTGCGCCCACACTTTGGGCGATAAAGGCAGTGCCCCAAATAAGGGAGCACAGGGTTAGCATAATGATGCCGCTAAAATTATACATATTCCTACTCCAGACAAAAATATCAATGAGGGTATTATAGCACTTTTTAACCTTGTGGGGAATATTTGGAAGGTGTTTTCAGAAAACAAGGAGGACACTGATAAGGCAAAGGGTTTGCCAATATTTAAAGTGGTTTATTTTTTTAACTATGTTCTAGCGCAAGACTCAAGTGTAAAGTCAAGAGCAATTTTCCTGATGAATTCAAGAATTTTTGCAACGGTGACTATGGTAAAGTTTTCCTAAAATTTTACTATATATTGTTCTGTGACTTATTGTCATGCACGATATATTGTGATAAAATTTTACCAGTAGAAAGCAAAGAGAGATGCTTCATTTAAATTTTAAGTACTGTGAACGAATAGGGGAAAAGGAGTTTTGACCATGAAAGTTATTAAGCGCGATGGTACCACCGTTGATTTTGACGGCAGTAAGATTGTTATCGCTATTCAAAAGGCTAATGCTGTTGTTGATGAACCGGACAGAATAGATGAAGAAAAAATTCAGGAGATTGCAAGAAATGTGCAAGCTCGTAACAGAATGCGCCTGCTTGTAGAAGATATCCAAGATATCGTAGAGCACAGCCTGATGGATGCAGGTAAATTTGAATTGGCGAAGCAATACATTATCTACCGCTACAAACGTGCTTTGGTACGTAAGGCTAATACTACTGACGAATCCATCCTGTCCTTGATTCGCAATAGCAACAAGGATGTTATGGAAGAAAACTCCAATAAAAACGCAGTCATGGCGGCAACTCAACGTGACTTGATTGCAGGCGAGGTTTCTAAGGATTTGACCAGACGTATCATCCTGCCGGAAAAAATTTCTGTTGCACATGATGAAGGCGTGCTGCACTTCCATGACGCTGACTATTTCATTCAACCTATTTTTAACTGCTGCCTGATTAATATCAGTGATATGCTTGATAACGGAACTGTAATGAATGGCAAGATGATTGAAAGTCCCAAGAGCTTCCAAGTTGCCTGCACTGTTATGACCCAAATCATTGCTTCCGTAGCTTCCAGCCAATATGGTGGCCAATCTGTAGATATCTGCCATTTGGGTAAATATCTGCGTCGCAGCTATGACAAATTCAAACGCAATATTTTGGAAACTGCTCATGGTAAGCTGGATGAAGAAACTTTAGAGAATCTGGTACAAGAACGTTTGCGCGCAGAGCTGCAAAGTGGCGTGCAAACCATTCAATATCAAATCAATACCTTGATGACCACCAATGGTCAATCTCCTTTCGTAACCTTGTTCTTACATTTGAAAGAGGATGACCCGTATCTGAAAGAAAACGCTATGATTGTAGAAGAAATTTTACGTCAGCGTTTGCAAGGCATTAAAAATGACAAGGGTGTATATGTTACTCCTGCGTTCCCCAAACTGGTTTATGTTCTGGATGAAATCAACTGCCTGAAAGGCGGTAAGTATGATTACATCACCCGTTTGGCAGTAAAATGCAGTGCTAAGCGTATGTATCCTGACTATATCAGCGCTAAGAAAATGCGCGAAAATTACGAGGGCAATGTTTTCTCCCCCATGGGTTGCCGCAGCTTCTTGGCTCCCTGGAAGGATGAAAATGGTAAGTATCAGTTTGAAGGACGCTTTAACCAAGGTGTTGTTTCCCTTAATTTACCGCAGATTGGTATTATCTCCGGTAAGGATGAAAAGAAATTCTGGGAGCTTTTGGAAGAACGCCTGCAGCTCTGCTACGAAGCCCTGATGTGCCGCCACAATGCTCTGAAGGCAATTCGCAGTGACGTTAGCCCCGTACATTGGCAATATGGTGCAATTGCTCGCTTGGGCAAGGGTGAAACTATTGAGAAATTCCTCTATGGCGGTTACTCCTCCATTTCCTTGGGCTACATTGGTTTGTACGAAGTTACCAAAGCAGTTAAGGGCTGCAGTCATACCGAGCCTGAGGGCAAGGACTTTGCTTTGCGCGTAATGCAACGCCTGCGTGGTGCTTGTGATAAGTGGAAGGCACAAACCAACATTGGCTTTGCTCTGTATGGCACTCCGGCAGAAAGCCTGTGCTATCGTTTTGCGCGTATTGATAAGGAGCGCTTTGGCAGTATTGCTGATATTACTGATAAGGGCTACTACACCAACTCTTATCACATTGATGTTCGCGAGAATATTGATGCCTTTGAAAAATTCACCTTTGAAAGCCAATTCCAAAAGATTTCTTCCGGTGGCGCGATTTCCTATGTAGAAATTCCCAATATGCGTCATAACACCGAAGCTTTGGAAGATGTTGTACGCTTTATTTACGATAATATTCAGTACGCAGAATTTAATACTAAATCTGACTACTGCCATGTATGCGGCTTTGATGGGGAAATTATCATCAATGATGACGGCGAATGGGAATGCCCCGCTTGCCATAACAAGGACCATGCTTTGATGAATGTTACCCGTCGTACCTGCGGTTACCTGGGAGAAAACTTCTGGAACGTAGGCAAGACCAAGGAAATTAAGGCACGCGTGCTGCATCTGTAAGAGGTGAGCCAAATGAATTATGCAACCATTAAAAAAATAGATGTGGCTAATGGTCCCGGTGTGCGTGTATCTCTTTTTGTAAGCGGCTGTACCCATCATTGTAAGGGCTGCTTTAATCCGGAGGCTTGGGACTTTCACTACGGTGAGGAGTTTACTCCGGAGGTAGAGGATGAAATCCTGGAAGCATTGAAGCCTACCTATGTGAAGGGCTTATCCCTACTGGGAGGCGAACCCTTTGAACCGGTGAATCAGGCTGCACTTCTGCCCCTGCTTCGTCGCTTTAAGGAAATGTATCCTGAAAAGACAGTATGGTGCTACAGCGGTTATGATTTTGAAAAGGATATGCTGACAGGTAGCCTTGGCCCTTGGGAAGTTACTAAAGAAATGCTTTCTTATATTGACGTACTGGTTGACGGTGAGTTTGTCTTAGAATTGAAGAACCCCAACCTGCGCTTCCGCGGCAGCGCCAACCAAAGAGTTATCCGCGTACAGGAATCTTTAAAGGAAGATAAGCTTGTGCTGTGGGATGATGAAGAAGGCTTATTTGAAGGTAAATAATTTAATAGGTATATAAATAGAAAGGAACTCCTTGGTTGGAGTTCCTTTTTTCATGCCATTATTTGTGTGCGTTGGCTTCGCTATTATTTTTGTCTTGCTTTTTATCATCAGGCTTACGTCCCCAAAGAAACAAGCCTAAAATCATTTCAGCAAAGAGACCGCCCAGAATGAAGTTGTCTATGAGCAGGAGGATGGTGATGCCCACGCCTAAGAACATCATTTCTGTAGAAGAAAGATTGAAGAAGGAAGATTCTTCCTCATTATAAGTAACATTGTTTAATTGTACGCCTGCTTCTTTGGCAACTGCACCGGCAATGGAGGCGTAACCCTGCAGGATGCCCTTGCTGTAATTGCCTTGGTCAAAGAAGGGCTGAATGTTGTGAGCTTGGATGTTATGGACTAAACTATTGGGCAGTGCACCTTCTAATGCATTGCCAACCGCAATGTAGGCTTGTTTTTCTTTGGTAGAGATTACGAGAAGTGCGCCATTGTGACTTTCCCTGCTGCCCAGGTTCCAAGCATCAAGAACAGCATGGGCATAGCTTTCTATGGGCTGTTTGTCCAGTTCCTTTACTGTCAGCACCACTGCCTGCGCCGTAGTTCTGTCCTGTAATTCCCTGCCAATATCCAAAATCTTCGCTTTGTCTATGGGGGCAATCACCTCTGCGTAATCTTGCACATACATATCAGCTCCCGCAGGCTTGGGAGGAATAGCAGGACTGGCGTGCGCTGTTGCCACACATAACATCTGAACTAACAGTAAAAAAGTTAATAATAATTTTTTCATGATAAGCTCCGTAACCAATTTAATTACTCTTAAGCAAGGAATGTTAAAAATTTTCCGTTGCGGAGAGTATTAAATTTGTTCTTATAATTTTACTTAGTAATTGATCTCCGGCAAATTTTGGGACCCTGCAACCTCTTTGAAGTACTCCTTGTTGTAATAACCCAAAGGTCCTGCAAAGACGGAATCCGGCAAGGACTTGATGCGTGCGTTAAATTTTTGTACGTTTACATTGTAATCCATGCGGCTAGCTGCTAAAAGGTTATTAGCCTTTGTCAATTCTTCGCGAGCTGCAGTAAAGACCTCGTTAGCTTTAAGTTCAGGATAGGTTTCTGCCAAAGTTAACAGTTTGTCAACAGAAGCATCCAATTCCTTGTTGGCAGTCTGCAGTTCTGCAACGGTCTTAGCTTCTGCCAATTTGGCACGAGCTTCTGTGATTTGCGCAAAGAGCGCTTCCTCGTGGGCAGCATAGTCTCTGACAGAATCGGTCAGCTGGGGAATAAGCTCGCTTTTTTCGTGGAGCTGCACTTCTATTTGCGCCAGCTTGCTGTCCACTGCCTCATTCATAGTTAGCAGACGATTGTAACTGTTATAAGCTACCCCTGCAATCAAAAGCAGGATGACTACTATTGCTACATAAAATTTTTTCATAATAAATACCTCCATGGGAATTTTCTTACCCACCTAAATTGTAAAACTACTTCAAGTCAGGAGCGTGTCAGTTGGGTAAAGAGTGTTTGAAATTTTTTCACTTGCGGAAAGTCGAAAAGTCAAATATAATAAAGTAAAACACTATAAATTATCAGCCTGCTTGGCAGTTGAAGGTGGTATATATTATGAGAAACTTAGCAGATGCTATTGAAAATTTTATTATCCAAGAATTTATGCGTGATAGGGACGATGCTCTTTTAGTGAAGCGCAACGACCTGGCAGAAAGGCTTTCCTGCGCTCCGTCCCAGATTAGCTACGTTTTGAGTACTCGCTTTACACCGGAGCGTGGCTTTATTGTAGAATCCAGACGTGGTAGTGGGGGCTTTGTGCGAATTGTACGAGTTGTTCCCAAAGAGGTTGTGCCTGAGAAGGAGCCTACAGCTGTAGAGCTGGTGCAGAATCTGGCGCAAAAGCGGATGATTACCGCTCGTGAGGCAAGATTATTACAATTTATTTTAGAGATCCTTGATACTGATGAGGAACAGAAGAAGGTTGTTCTGCAGCAAGCAATTGGGCAGATGACCGGCAATGGACAGGGGTGAGAATATGAGTGAGATTATTTGCGAAAAATGCGGGAAGAAGCCTGCTAGAGTACATGTTGTTGCCCTGATGGGCGAGCAAAAGCTGGATCAATGGCTGTGTGAGGACTGCGCTAAGGACTTTATGCCCTTTGCCGGCGGTGAGCTGCCCTTGACTCCGGAAGCAGCGAAAAGTTTTTTTGAAGATATGCTCAAGCTGGGACAAAGACCGGAGCCAGATGTTTCTAAGGACGGTTTTTCCAAGCGTGCATCTCAGATTGTTAGCGGCGCCATCGGAAAGGCAGTGGACATGGGCAGTGAACGTATGGGTACGGAACATTTGCTGTGGAGTATGCTTTCCATGGAAACCAATCTTGCTAAGAAAATTATTACCGGCTTCAATCTGAAGGCAGAAGATTTGCTGCAAGAGCTGGATGGCTGGTTGGATAAGGGAGTTAAAAAGGAGGGCAATGTTTTTGTGCCCTATTCCCCTATGGCTACCAAGGTTCTGGAAAAAGCCGGAGAGGCTGCCAGAGAAATTGGTCAAAATTTTGTAGGTAGCCAGCAAATTTTGTTGGGCTTGCTATCTGCAGGCGAGGGTATTGCCTGCAAGGTACTGAACAAGTTTGGCGTGACCTATGAGAATGTAGCGGAGGTAATTCGTCAGATTGACGAGCACCGCAAGGCTATTTCCGGTAAAGGTCCGCGTGGGAAGGCTAATGAAAAAAATAGGGACGTGCTGGAAGTTTTAAGTGGCTTTGGGCGTAATTTGAACGAGGCGGCGCGCATTGGCAAGATTGACCCGGTTATTGGACGTGAGGATGAGGTTGAGCGCCTTATTCAAATTCTGTGCCGTCGTACTAAGAATAATCCGGTAATCATTGGTGAAGCCGGCGTAGGTAAGACTGCCATTGCGGAAGCCCTGGCTCAGAAGATTGTGAAGGGCGAAGTACCTGACTTTTAGGAAAACAAGATTGTTTTTTCCTTGGAGTTGGGGATGCTGGTTGCCGGTGCCAAGTATCGTGGTGAATTTGAAGACCGCTTGAAGGAAATTTTGGAGCTGATTCGCCAAGACCAGCGTATTATTCTCTTTATTGACGAGCTGCACACCATCATTGGTGCAGGCAGTGCGGAAGGCAGTATTGATGCTGCCAATATTGTGAAGCCTGCCCTTGCCCGCGGTGAGCTGCAGGTGATTGGCGCAACTACTATTTCCGAATACCGCAAGCATATTGAAAAGGATGCTGCTCTAGAGCGTCGCTTCCAGCCTGTGCTGGTTAACGTGCCCAATGCAGAAGCCAGTGAAAAAATGCTCCTTGGCTTGCGTAAACGTTACGAAAAATTCCATGGCTTACGTATTGAAGAGGCTGCCATCAAAGCAGCGGTAGAGCTTTCCGATAGATATATTACTGATAGAAATTTGCCGGACAAGGCCATTGACCTGATGGACGAAGCCTGTGCACGCCTGCGTATGAAGGCTTATAAGCGTTCCATTCCTGCCCGCAAATTGCAGGAAGAGCTGGAATATGTACAGCTGGAAAAGGAAGAAGCGGTTGGCGAGCAAAAATACGAGCTGGCTGCGGAGCTGCGTGACAAAGAGAGTGCTTTGCAAAGAAAATTGGCAGAGGCTCTTGCGGATGCAACCTTTGATTTTGCTGTAACAGAAGAGGACGTGGCAGAAGTTGTGGCCTCTTGGACTGGCATTCCCGTCCAGAAGCTGACAGAAGGTGAGAGCAATAGACTGTTGCAATTGGAAGACAAGCTGCATAAACGCATCATTGGTCAGGACGCTGCGGTTGTGGCAGTGAGCAAGGCCATCCGTCGTGCGCGTGCAGGCTTTAAGGATAAGAACAGACCTGTGGGCAGCTTCCTCTTTCTGGGACCCACCGGCGTAGGTAAGACAGAGCTTGCCAAAGCATTGGCAGAGGATTTGTTTGGTGATGAGCGTGCCATGCTCCGCTTCGACATGAGCGAGTATATGGAAAAGCACACCACCGCACGCCTTTTAGGTGCGCCTCCGGGGTATGTTGGCTATGAAGAAGGTGGTCAGCTGACGGACGCAGTGCGCCGTAAACCCTATTGCGTAGTGCTGCTTGATGAAATCGAAAAGGCACATCCTGATGTGTTCAACGTGCTGCTGCAAATTATGGAAGATGGTCGCCTGACTGACGGTCAGGGTAGAACCGTTGACTTCCGTAACGCAGTAATCATTATGACCAGCAATGCAGGTGCGCAAAAATTAAGCATGACAAGGCCTTTAGGCTTTGCTTCCGATAGCGCCAGCGAATTGAAGAACCGCAAGGAGCAGGTGCTTGCTGAGATTAAGCACATCTTCCGTCCGGAATTTTTAAACCGCGTGGACGAAACCTTAGTCTTTGACCCCTTGGGTGCGAAAGAGCTGGAGCAAATTGCTGACAATATGCTGGCAGAGCTTAACCAGCGTATGCAAGCCAATGGTTTGCAGATTGAACTGGTACCTTCTGCCAAAGAGCTGTTGCTTGCGGAAGGCAGTGATAGCAAATACGGGGCAAGACCTTTACGTCGTGCTTTGCGCAAACTGGTTGAAGACCCGGTAAGCGATTTGTTCCTGGCAGGCAAGTTTACTAAGGGCGATAAGATTATTGCGGAGCTTGGCAAGGACAAGGAGCTGCAATTTCATAAGGCGGTAGAAGCAGAGCATTTCATCATCGAATTGCCTGTGAATTTTGCAGAGCCTGCCTATACGGCAAAGGGAGAGGCTCATGGCGAAGACTAAGTATCATTTTGTGTGCCAAAGCTGTGGCTACACCACCAGCAAATGGTTGGGACGTTGCCCTGAATGTGGCGCGTGGGATTCTTTAAGTGAAGAAGCAGAGGTGGCGGCAAAGAGCAGAAGCTTTTTGCCCACCAATGCAGA
>JAFTMR010000094.1 GCA_017452325.1 Phascolarctobacterium sp.
CATTTGCAAGCGTCTAGGATTAATACGTTTATTATTTCTGTCACCCTTAGCTTCAGTAAATACTGCTGCTCGAATTTCCGGCAAGAAAATAATAAAGGTTGCGCACATCAGATAAACGTAAACCATGGACAGATTTTGCACCAGGAAATTAAAATCTGCGAAGAAGCAGGTGCAAAGTGCTAAGCCTGCCAGATACCAGCTACGGAAGTAGCCACCGGGAATTTGGGTTTCCAATGCGTAAACAGAAGCTGTAATTAAAGGATACAACCAGAAGCCTTGGGTTCCTAGCCAAGCCGCAGTACCAATGATGATTACGTTATCACCAATTTTGTGACGAGAACCGGAAGTTCTATTCAACATACGCAATACGAAGAGCAGCCACAATACAACAATAATATTACCCTCGCCCAGGTACAAGGTTGCAACAAAAGTCAGAATGCCACCAATTACACCGCCCATTTTGCGGTCAGGATCAAGCTCTTGAGCAAGCATAAAGGAAAATAAGAATCCCAAGCCTGCGCCAACACCTCCCATAGCAGCATCCATAACATCAATGTTACCCATGATTTGCCAAGCGGTTACCGCAGCCATTGCTACAATGGAGCCAAGCAAAGCAAAACGGGTAGCAGTGTCCTGTAAATCGATAGGTCTTCCTAAGCCAATGTAAGCACCAACACCGGTAACATCTTCGACAGCTTGAAAGCCTGCGTACTTATTAGTCTTTTTTGCCATTTCATCATCCCTCGTTCGAATTTTATAATGTACTATTATAACACAAAATAAGACGACTGTAAGCCGTCTTATTTTTATATTGATATAAAATTTCTTTCACGCCCAAACGCGTCAGAAGTGCCGGATTACTAGGCGGAGCAAAATTGTGCCGCGAAGGCGTACTTGAAGTACGTCGAGCAAGCAATTTTGTGACAACAACGTAAGACGGTGCTTATCACGCGTTTTAAATTAGAAAATCTTGGTCAGCTCTGCCAAGGTAATCGCAAAAGCTGCGGTTCTAGGTACTGCAGTGTTCAAATCTACAGATTCGTGGTCAGTATGCTCATCATAATTTTCTACGCCCAGAGCGTCCAAAGTGGGAATGTATTTTGCAGTACGGTTACCATCAGTCAAACCACCTGCTACCCATTCACTCACTTCGCCGCCAAATTCTTCCTTAACAACTGCCTTGTAAACATCCACCATCTTTTGTACTTGAGGAGTCTTTTCCATAGGACCGGTTACCATACCACCGGTAATACTAACCTTAGTACCTGCAATGACAACCTTATCTGCCAAAGCTTTAATCTCTTGGTCAATGCGCGCCTGTTCCGCAGTGGAGAAGCAACGAATATTTACTTCGCAGAAAGCGTCACCGGGAATTACGCTAATCTTATCATTGGTAGAACCAATCACGCCAACATTAACGGTGTTTTGCGGAATGAATTGTCCTGCGTCCACAATGCCACGCGCCTTCAAGGCTTCTGCCGTAAAATCTTCCGGATTGCCGGGCATGGGGCTAGCCAGCTTGTGAATTTCAGTGATGGTGTACGCCAGCTGATGAATTGCGTTGGCACAGTGTTGAGAAGCGTTGCCATGATGTCCGCCAATACCGGTAACCTCTACGCGGTATTTTGCGTTGCTCTTACGTTGGGTAACAATACCCCAGTTGGGGCGGGCAACGTCCATAATGATGGCAAAGTCGGATTGTTGGGACAGCTCCGCTACGATTTCTTCCGCAGTTTTGGAACCGCCTTCTTCCTCGCCGTTGGTATAATAGATAATTTCCTTAAAGTTTTTGAAGCCGGCAGCTTGCAGTGCTTTCAGACCATAGATAACTTCCATAACAGTTGCCTTGTCGTCGCCAACACCGGGACCCCAGGCAAAATTATTTTCATCAACGCGGAAGGGACGTTTTGCCGCTTCGCCACGATTGAAAACGGTGTCAACATGTGCAACGAGAAGAACGGTCAGCTCTCCTTCGCCACGCAAGCGGGAAATCAAATGGCAAGCGCGGTCATTGTATCTGTATTCGGTGGTAGCCCCCATGGCTTCCATATGCTTTGCAACAAATTTATTAGCAGCTTCCGTACCTTCGCGGTCGCCATTGCCGGAATCAATATTAGTGAGGATTTCTAAATCCTTCACGTAATCAGCGTAATGTTCTTGCAAATAGTTTTTGATGGTTTCTCTCATGGCAGAACTCCTTTAAAATTATTTTCTTATAAACTCATAATGAGTTTATATTCGTTGAGATAGGGATTTTCTCCTGCCAAAGACTTTATGCTAACTTTTAAACAAATATATAATCTGCCATAACGGGCTGCAGCCCCCGCCCCTTGAGCGCCGCAAAAATTTCCTCCAAACTACGCCCGTCGTCAATTTCAAACTGCTCATCTCCCAAGCCACTGCCACCATGGCTACCAACACCCGTACTAACCCCTGCAGAAATTTTGTTGGCGCAAATGCTCATCAGATTATCCCGCACACGAGCGCATTCCCTACTGGAAACAGTGATGGACGCGTAGGGCAGGAACAGGCGATAAGCGCAGACAATCTGCAAAAGCTGACGCTCCCCTACGTCAAGGGGCGCAATCTTATCATTATTGATAATGGGTCGCAAGCGAGGACAGGACAGAGCGATTTCCCCATGAGGGTACTTTTTTTGCAAAAGCATGGCGTGGACGCCAACAGCGAAGGCATCCCGAC
>JAFTMR010000095.1 GCA_017452325.1 Phascolarctobacterium sp.
CGAGTTCATTTAACCTGTCACCTATATTAAGGAAGATTTTTGCCGGCAAATCAACAGTAGAATACACATTAAATTTATTATGTTCCGGTAAAAAGTTTCCGTCATAGTCCATCAAAGTCAGTTTTCCTTCCGGCAGAAGTTTTGCCTTAGCTTCCGCAGGAGAATCACCATTCATAATTATATTCTTATTATATAGATGGGTATAAAGCTCAGTGGCAATATCTAAAAATTTAGCAACTTTATTATCCGTCAGCCTAAAATCTGCTACGTTGCGACCACACCAAGCCACGCAATCAATAAAGTCATCGCGACTCATGTCGCCCAAATAATTTCCCGAGTTTCCTAAATACAGGCACAACAAAGTAATATTGTCCCAGACTTCAGTTAACTCCTTGTCCGTAGCCCCCTGCCAAGACTTAGCTCGCAAAAAATTCTCCACATAGCTCTGACGCAATACTGTATTCCATTCTTCATCTTGATTATAAAAATCAGCAACTAAGTCAAAAACATTGTTATCCATTATTACTCCAATAAATTTACTCAATTAACCCACACGCGTACAACGCACACAAAGTTTTTGCATCATAAAGCTCACCGCTTAAAATCATTGCCTTGATTTGGGCAGGAGTAAAGGCTTCCACGCCAATAAACTCATCCTCATCAGTATGTTGGCTATGAGCAGTTAAGCCCCAAGCCTTATATAAATGGATGATTTCATCAGAAAAGCCGGGAGTAGTAGCTATTGAAATAAGCTTTTTCCAGTGCTTGGCATCGTAGCCAGTCTCTTCGCTCAACTCACGTTTCGCACAATCCAACGGATCCTCACCATCACCGTGATCAAGCTTTCCTGCAGGTATTTCCCACATCACTGTTCCCAAAGGATAGCGACATTGCTTAACCAATACAATACTACCATCCTCCAACACTGGTACAATGGCAACGGCACCTGGATGGCGAATATACTCCCTTGTACTTTCGGTGCCATTAGGCAATTTTACATGATCAAGTTCTACTTTTAGCAGACGTCCGGAAAATACTCTTTCGTTGCTAAGATAATGTTCATCTAATTCCGGATCGTGAAATTTTTTAATCATTCTTACACAACCTCGTATATTTAATCGCTTCTGCCGCAGTTAAGAGCTCACGGGCATTTTCATAGGCGGCATGTGTTTCACTGGTACCTGCAGTCATACGCATTAACTCCTTAATACGCGCCTCTTCATCCAATATCGTAAGCACTGTAGCAGTTCTACCTTCGGTACTTTGCTTTTCAATAAATATATGTCTATCAGCAAAAGCGGCAATTTGTGGCAAGTGAGTGATGCACAGCACCTGTCCAATTTTAGAGATAATTGCAATCTTCTCAGCCATTTTTTGGGCAGTGATACCGCCAACACCAGTATCTATTTCGTCAAATACCATAGTAGGTACATCACCTGTGTTCATCATCACAGTCTTGATGGCAAGAGCGATACGTGAAAGTTCACCGCCAGAAGCAACCTTTTCTAGCTCATTTACAGGCTCGCCCATGTTAGCACTGAACATAAACTTCATAACGTCGCATCCATGTTCTGTAAACCTGTCTAATTGCTCAAAAACTATCTTAAATACACCATTTGGCATGGCTAAATCATGAATATGGTTAGTAATAAGAGTAGACAATCGTTCTGCCTGAGCCTTACGTTCTGCTGTCAAGACATTTGCCACAGCTGTAAGCTCTGCAGTGAGCTTCGCCAATTCCTTTTCGGTTTTAGCAATGGTATCTGCCAAATCTAAAAGTTCATTATATTTAATCTTAGTGGCTTCCAAGTACTCAAGCACTGCTTCTGTACTACCACCATATTTTTTATGTAAACGATAAATAGTATCTAATCGTTGTTGTACTTCTACCGCACGTTCTCCATTGAAATCACTACGCGAAAGGTATTCACCTAACTCTTGGCGACAATCGTCAAGAGTAATCCAAGCACTATCTACATTATCCAATAAGATTCCCAGTCTACTATCATAGCGTACTGCACCTTGTAAGCTGCTCTTTGCCTTTGCCAACAAGCTAAGTACTGCCTTTTCATCGTCCAACAATCCATAGGCAGTGTTCACTCCGTTAATTATTTTTTCGCTATTTTGGAGAATCCTACCCTCTTCTTCTAAAGTATCTTCCTCTCCTACACGCAGCTTGGCCGCTTCAATTTCCTTAACTTCCCAATCGTAACGGTCAAGAAGCAAGTCCTGTTGGTCGCTATCTGCCTTCAATGATTTTAATTTATTTTGCAGAGCAACATAAACATCATAAAGCTTGCAATAATCAGAAAAGCAAGCAGCAATCTTGTTACCGCCAAATCCATCTACCAAAAGACGCGGCGCATCTGCTTTTAACAAGGCTTGGTTTTCGTGTTGACCATGAATATCAACAAGCATAGTGCTAATGGTTTTAAGTACATTTAAAGGAACTTGTACTCCATTAACAGTTGCCTTACTCTTGCCAGCATTGGTAACCTGACGCTTTAAAAACAAGTCGTCCTCAGCATCAATACCCTGCTCCTCCAAATAAGCCAACAACTGCTCTTGACCACTAATGTCAAACACAGCCTGTACCCAGAAGCTATCTGCTCCGGTTCGTACATAGTCCGCAGAAGCACGATTACCTAAAACAACACCGAAAGCATCTACCAATATGGATTTGCCTGCACCTGTTTCACCAGTAAAAACATTAAAACCAGGCACAAATTCTACTTTTGCATCTTCTAACAATGCAAAATTATGAACGTGCAAAGATTGCAGCATAAACCTTACCTCGTATTACAGATGGTCTTTAAAACGATGTAACAAGGTTGTTACACCTTCTTGATCTTCCAGAGCAACAAATACAGTGTCGTCTCCAGCAATAGTTCCCAAAATCTCAGGCCATTTCATATAATCCACAGCATAAGCTACAGCTTGAGCAGTACCGGGCAAAGTGCGTATAACTACCAAGCATTGGGCAGCGCGCACACTAATAATGGAATCTTGAAAAGTACGCTCTAAACGCCCGGGTGTTAGAAGCATATTATGTTCTTTAGGGTAAGCGTAATGGTAGTGTCCATTAGCATCGGGAACTTTTACCAACATCAACTCTTTAATGTCACGGGAAACGGTAGCTTGAGTTACTTCTATTCCCTCACTACGCAGGGCCGCCGCCAAATCTTCTTGGGTCTCTACTTTATTTTTGTCGATTATTTCTTTAATTTTTGCGTGTCTGGTCATTTTCATGATTATCACCTCATTTATATAAATAACCTTATATCTAAATGTTACGCATTAATTTTTGTTGCCAAGTTTGATAATAGTCACGACTAGTCAGCCTAATGAACTGCATTTTGTAGGGACTTTTAGCAATGCGTACAAAAGTTTCCTCTGCCACAGGGGCAACGTTCTCTCCGTCTGCTGCCAGCATCATCTCTTCACTCCCACGCAAAGGTTTTAAATCTATTACTTCAGACATGGGGATAATCAATGCTCTAGCTGTTAAAGAGTGGGCACAAACAGGAGTAATAACACTTACCTCCAGCTCCGGTTGCACCAAAGGCCCACCTGCAGAAAGGGAGTACGCGGTAGAGCCGGTTGCTGTAGCGACAATTAAACCATCTGCCGCATAACTACCAGAAGGCTTACCGTTGATACACATCTGCATATGCGCCATCTTACTGAAAGCACCTTTAGCCAGCACCAAATCATTAAGTGCGTGTGTAGTAGCAATGCACTCCTCGCCTTGGATAACTTGAGCCTGTAATAACGCTCTACTTTCAATAATATAGTCACCGCGTCCTAACCTCATAACTGCCTTGCGGATATTGGGGTACTCTATCTCAGCCAGAAAGCCTAATTTACCAAAATTAACCCCAAAAGCCGGAACACCATGAGGAGCAAGATAACCTGCCATTTTTAAGAGTGTACCATCACCGCCCAAGGAAACTGCGAAATCAAGGCCTCGTAAAGTATCACTATCTTGTAAATCAAAGCCTTCACATTGATACTCAGCACAGATATCCCCAGGTAGCAAAGGTACCAATCCCTGTTCTCTGCACAGCTCTACAAACTTTTGCAACTCTGCACAAACCTTTTCTTTTGTCATATTCGGGAAAATACCCAAGCGTTTTGCCTTCATCAAAGCTCCTATTATTCGGCAGTTGCCTTTTTATCTAAGTCTCCGTGACTACGGCTCACAAGTTCATAAACGTAAGCCTCATTCACGGCATCATCATTACCTTTAGTTAGATGCAACAGGTACTCAATATTACCTTCGGGTCCTTTAATAGGAGAAAAGTCCAAGCCAGCAATACCAAAACCTTCGCCTTTGGCAAAAGCAATTACGTTGTTTATAACGTCCTCGTGTACCTTGGCATCCCTAACTACGCCCTTCTTACCTACATTTTCTTTACCAGCTTCAAATTGGGGCTTTATCAAAGCCACAACAAATCCTTCTGGTTTTAAAATCTTATACACAGCTGGTAGTACCTTATCCAAAGAGATAAAGGCAACATCAATAGTAACAGCATCCACCAGCTCACCTAAACTGTCACTTTCAAGGTAACGCACATTGGTACGCTCCATATTCACTACACGCTCATCACTACGTAGCTTCCAGGCAAGCTGCCCATAGCCTACGTCAACAGCGTAAACTTTAGCTGCACCATTTTGTAAAGCACAGTCAGTAAAGCCACCGGTAGAAGCACCGATATCGGCAACTATCTTGCCCTCTACGCTAATGGGGAAGATCTGCAAAGCCTTCTCCAGCTTTAGTCCCCCACGACTAACATAACGCAGCTTGTCACCCAAAAGCCGAATGGTAACATCAGGTGCTACCTGTGTCCCGGGTTTATCTATTTTCTGTTCGTTAACCAATACTTGCCCCGCCATAACCGCAGCCTGAGCCCTTGCTCTACTTTCAAATAAACCGCGATTCATCAACAGCGCATCTAAACGTTCTTTCTTCAATATTATTCACCCTTCACAAAGGCCAAAGTTTTTACAGCCATTGTATCAACATCGAGTCCAATATCTTGGAATAACCTATGCTTATCACCATGTAAAACAAACTGATCTGGGATAGCGAAGTTCAATACCGCACATTCTCCCAACAACTTAGCTTCATTAAGAATTTCTAATACGGCACTTCCTACACCGCCCTGCAACACGCCTTCTTCCATAGTCACAAGCTTCTTATATTTAACAGCATGCGCAAGCAGCAATTCCTTATCCAACGGTTTGGCAAACCGCATATTCACAACACCTGTTCTTATGCCTGCCTCTTCAAGCTTATCAGCAACCTGCAAGGAGCTTTCAACCATAGTACCGATCGCCCACAAACAAACATCGCTGCCTTCTCGGAGTACTTCTGCTTTACCAATCGGCAACTCCAACTTTTCGCTACCAATATCTACACCAATACCACTACCGCGTGGATAACGTACTGCCACAGGAGTATCCATTTTTACCGCAGTTGTGAGCATATGACGCAGTTCATCCTCGTCTTTAGGTGCCATAATGGTCATATTAGGCATACTGCGCAAGTAGGCATAGTCAAATACACCATGATGAGTAAAGCCATCGTCACCTACAAGCCCCGATCTATCCAGACACAAGTTTACATGTAAGTTTTGCATACAAATATCGTGAAGTACACTATCATAAGCTCGTTGTAAGAATGTAGAATAAACCGCCACAACAGGATTCAGTCCCGCTGCTGCCATACCAGCCGCTGCAGTTACAGCATGCTGCTCCGCGATACCTACATCAAAGAAACGATCAGGGAATTCTTTGCTAAACGGGGTCAATCCCGTACCATCAGGCATTGCCGCAGTAATGGCAACAATGTTTTTATCTTCCTTAGCAAGTTCAATTATGGTCTTACCAAAAACTTCTGTATAGGTTATAGGTGCATTAGGGTTAGTAATTTTAGCACCGGTTTCTACTTCATAAGGTCCTGTCCCATGAAATTTATTGGGGCTTTCTTCTGCAGGAGCATAGCCCTTTCCCTTTTTAGTAATAACGTGTACTAAAACAGGTCCATCTATGTGTTTTGCAGTTTCTAAAACATCAATCAAACTATGAATATCATGACCATCAACAGGTCCAAGGTAAGTAAATCCCAGCTCTTCAAAAATAGAAGTTGGCAACACAAGATTTTTAACGCTACCTTTAATGCGACGGATGACCTTTAATACGTCACCGCCAAAATCAACATTACTCAACCAGCCTTCCAGGTCATGCTTAATTTTATTGTAGGTTTCACCAGTACGCAGATGATAAAAGTATTCAGACATAGCACCTACATTTTTGGAGATGGACATCTCATTATCATTAAGTACAACTATCATCTTCTTATGCAAATCACCAGCGTTATTAAGTGCCTCAAAGGCCATACCACCAGTCATGGAACCATCACCTATTACGGCAACAACATCATAGTCCTCACCCTTTACATCACGCGCTACAGCCATACCAAGAGCGGCAGAAACTGAGGTACTGGAATGTCCTACACCAAAAGCATCGTGCTCGCTTTCGCTACGTTTCGGAAACCCAGAAAGACCACCATACTGACGAATAGTGTGAAACAGTTCCCTCCTACCGGTAACAATCTTGTGAATATAGGCTTGATGACCTACATCAAAAATAAGTTTATCCTTAGGAGTAGAAAACACCTTGTGTAAAGCAAGGCTAAGTTCTACAACACCTAGATTAGGGGCCAGGTGTCCACCATTTTTTGCAATTACATTGATTAAAAGCTGACGAATTTCCTCAGCCAATTGTACCAGTTGTTCTACAGTTAACTTTTTAACATCAACAGGAGAATTGATGGTATCAAGAAGTTTAGCTTCACTCATTGTGAGTTTTACCTCGCTCATTAGTTTTTACGATTACACATCAGCTTGGTAATTTCGCGCAAGGCATCTGCCTTCTCACCAAACATTTCCAAGCATTGCAAAGCTTCGTTCACAGTTTTTTCTGCCAACGCCTTTGCACCTTCTAAAGAATACAAGCTTACATAAGTAGATTTTTGATTTTTTGCATCACTGCCAACAGGCTTGCCCATTGCTTCTGCATCGCCTTCCACGTCCAAAATATCATCTGTAATCTGGAAGGCTAAACCCAACAAATCAGCAAACTTAGTTAATGCCAGCAGCTCTTCACTAGTGGCACCTGCCAATTGTGCTCCACCGCGCACTGCACCTATGAACAAAGCACCAGTCTTGCCTGCGTGCAACTTACGTAGTTCTTCAGAACTAATTTCTTTGCCTTCTGCTTCCAAGTCCAAGCCTTGACCGCCGACCATACCAAAGTTACCTGCACACATAGCCATTTCACGAACAACTTCTACTAAAACCGCAGGATCTACATTCTTCTGTTCCAACATAACTTCAAATGCCAAGGTCAAGAGTCCATCACCAGCCAGTACAGCCATTGCTTCACCATACACCTTATGGTTGGTCAGGCGTCCACGACGATAATCGTCATCATCCATGCAAGGTAAATCGTCATGGATGAGAGAATAGGTATGAATCATCTCCAAACCACAAGCAACGGGAAGATAATTATAACCCTTTTTCCCCAATGCTTCCGCAGTAGCCATCAGTAACACCGGACGAATACGCTTACCACCTGCCAAAAGGCTGTAAGCCATAGCATCATCAACCTTACTAATACCCTTTTTCGCCATACGAGTTTCTAAATAGTTTTCAATCAATTTTCTTTGATTATCATAGTAAACTGCAAAATCCATCTTATGCCTCCAAGTCATGGAAAGTTTCTAATTTATATTCATCGTCATTTATAGCAACGATTTTCTTCACTTCCTGTTTAACGGTATCAAGCTTGCCCATACAAACTTTGCTTAACTCAATACCATATTTAAATACATCAAGAGATTGTTCTAAAGAAAGCTCTCCGCTCTCCAATAATCTAACCTGTTCTTCCAATTCCATCAAAGCTTCTTCAAATTTAATATTCTTAGCAATTTTCTTTGCCATCACGCTTCCTCCACGCTTTGTACAACAGAAACTATCTTACCGTCAGCCACAGTAGTAATAAGCTCTTCTCCCCAACGTACCTGCTGAGTAGATGTAACCACTTGATAATCTTCCTTTTGAGTTACAGAATAACCACGAGCCAACACTGTCAGGGGACTCAAATTATCCAGGCGTGCAGCCTGCAACTCAAATTTATGCGTACATTGCTTCAATAAACCATCCATACAAGTTACCAGTTTATTGTAGGCAGTATCAGTCCTAAGTACCCCATCGATAAAAAGTCTTTCCGGGTCTTTCAGTGCCCAGAAATTATTTAGTCTCTCTAATTTATACGAAGCCTGCTCTAATTTTGCAGTCATCAAATGCTCACAACGTTTTTGCAGATTTCTAATCTGTAAAATATAACCGTCTGCATCTGCTACAGCAAGCTCTGCCGCCTGAGATGGCGTAGCCGCTCTTTTATCCGCAGCAAAATCACACAGAGTAAAATCTGTCTCATGACCCACAGCGCTAATGATAGGAATTTTAGAGGCTGCTACCGCACGTACACTCTGCTCCTCGTTAAAAGCCCACAACTCTTCAATAGAACCGCCACCACGCCCAACTATGAGCACGTCAGCCAGATTATGTCTATTAAAGAAGCTTATGGCATGTGCGATTTCATTTGCGGCGCCCTCCCCCTGTACCTTAACCGGGTAAAGCAAAAGTTTTATACCAGAGTTTCTTCTTTTGGAAACAGTTATAACATCGCGTACAGCTGCTCCAACAGGAGAAGTGATAACACCAACCGTTTTAGGATTTACTGGAAGCGCTTGCTTCCTTTCGTTAGCAAACAAACCTTCTGCCTCTAGCTTAGCCTTAAGTTTTTCATAAGCTACCATTAAATCGCCCACACCTTGAGGCAACAACATATCCGTATAAAGCTGGTACACACCATCACGCTCGTACACAGTAATACGTCCAATGGCTAGAACTGTATCACCATTTTGTGGTTCAAAACGCATGCTCATGGCTTTGCCACGGAACATGACACACTTCAAGACAGCGCCACTATCTTTTAAAGTAAAATAACAATGACCTGAGGGATAACGCTTGAAGTTGGATATTTCGCCAATAATTTGCACGTTGCGTAAACTTACCTCATTATCCAGCAACGACTTTATGTAGTTGTTAATCTCTGTTACGGTAAAGGCTTGTTCTATCAAAATTCACTACCTATAATTACTTACTCATTCTATATGCAAAAGCTGCACAGCCGGTTGCATTATCGCAACTAAAGCGAGCCTCTGGAATCCACACACTTACGCGACGCTTGGCAAGCTTTTCAGTAACATGCTTACGAATGTAGGTATTGGACGCTACACCACCAACTAGAAGTACAGCCTGTACATTATATTCTGCCGCCCCATTACGCAACATACGTGCAAAGGTCTCAGCCAAAGCGTATTGCACACCTAAAGCCAAGCCTGCACCGTCAGCACCTGCTTCTAATTTACGCAAAGCAGCAGTAGCAGGGCCACTAAGGCTTACATTTAACTTGCGCACAGAAACTGGAAGCTCTACCATTTGGGATACATCTGCCGTAGCTGCAAGCTTTTCTAACTCTGGACCAGTCGGGAACTGTAATCCTAAAGCTACGCCTACCCTATCAATAAACTGTCCTGCGTGTAAATCAATACTACCACCAACTTCAGTCAGCTTAAATCTACCGTCTGCTTGTCTTTCTACCAACAGCAAATCAGTAGTGCCACCGGAAGCATGCAATAGCAAAAATCGTTCCGCGCTAGGGCCACCTGCACTCCACATACCTGCCTCCAAATGATTTTCCTGGTGACTAATGATATGTAATTTTGCTCCAATAGCAGCAGATAAACCGCGCGCAACACCAGTACCCGCCAAAAACGCAGGCATATAAGAATCTTCTAAAGGTCTGGGATAACCACTAACACCTATGGCAGTAATTTCATACTTGCCACCCTGTAAAACCTGCTCCAGCAAATTAGGCAGATTGCGAGTATGCTGAAACACCATCTCGGACTGCTGCAAGCCGCAACGCCCGGGCTTAACATCTAAAATTCTACGAGCTTCCCCTAGTAACAGACCTGCTTCATCCAGAACTGCAACAGACGTAGTATAACAGCTGGTATCTATCCCCAGATATACTTTTTGTTTCATTTTATCTAACCATTTTACCTAATACACCATTGATAAAACGCGGTGCTTCTTCACTGCCATATAGCTTTGCAATTTCTACCGCTTCATTAATGGCAACACCCGGCGCAATCTTTTCTTTAGCAAAAAGCATTTCATAAGCAGCAATACGCAGAATATTTCTGTCAGCTGCAGGCATTCTGTCAACAGTCCAGTCCACAGCATATTGACTAAGCTTGGTGTCTATAGCTTCCATATGTGCAAGCACACCATTAAGCACATCCTCCGCATATTCCTTAGCTTTAAGATAAGCTGCCTTTTTAGCTTGCAACTCATCACTTGCTTCATCAGTTTCATGCAAATAGATAAACTCATCGTGCTCCGCTATAGAACTGTTTAATGCATATTCAGCCTCACAAGCGGTAAAATCTATTTGGAACAAACTTTGTAATACTATTTCTCTTGCTAATCTACGACTCATAAAAACTTCCCCCAATACTTCATCTATGATAACCTGGCGGCAAAAGCCTATCCAGCCATTCGATTAAATCGTCTTTTTTATCTATCTTATTGCCCAAGAAGAAACCACTACTCAGACAAATAATCAAGAACATTGTTTTAAAAAAACCTAACCATAGAAACGTTACTCCAATACCCAACCCGGTGAGGGAACAAAGTAAACGTCCACGGTAATTTTTCCAGATATCCGCAAGAATCTCACCGAACATTACTATCCCTCCTATTCCTCTTTAGCCTTGATTTGTTTGAAGTATACTTCTATGCCCCTAACTTCGATACCAGTCATCTTCTTAATGCTTTCCTTAACATTATTCTTAACTTCCGCCGTAGTTTCGGGTATATTTATGCCTGGTTCAATGGAAGCATTAATACGCACATTAATACTCTCATCCTCCAGCTTAGCAATAACTTTAACATTGTAAATACCATAAATTTCCTGAGACAGCACTGCAATATAGTCTTCCAAGGCACGCTTACCGATATGTATTTTGCCAGAAGGACCATCGCTCAATTCCATAGAGTTACCACTGGTGATACCCAAGCCTGCAACAAGCAGACGAATACTTACCAGTAACATTACAACTCCACCAACTGCATAAATCCAGTTACCCGGAATACTGCCAATAAAATCTGTAATCATCTTCTGCGGGAACACGTCCAAGCTACACAAAGTAACAAGCACAGCAACAACCGCCATCAAGAAAGTGTATAGAGTCAAAATTATTCTGTCGGGGATTCCCATAAGCCTTAATCCTCCTCAAAAAATTGTTTATGTCTTGCTTCTGCCTCTGCTTCATCAAACAAAGGTGGTAATTCCTTAAATAAACCAGCTTCGGCAATGGCCTCTGCCTCACGCTCCAACTCAGATTTCTCACGCTTGGCAACACCTTGAACATGCACATCTATAAACTGTACCTCATATCCAGTCATATTCTCAATAGCTGTTCTAACTTTCTCTTGAATTTCCAAAGCTACCTCTGGAATACAACTACCATACTCGATAATTACATACACGTTGCAGGTAACGGTCTTGCCCTCAAAGCTAACACGTACACCCTTAGAAACAGATTCCTTACCCAAAAATTCGTTGATTCCATCAATTCTGCGTCCACTCATCCGCAGAACACCAGGTACTTCCTGAGCTGCTAGACTGGCAACTATGGAAACAACCTCTGTGGCAACACGTATATCACCATATTCTTCCGGCTGCTCCTCATCCTGTATGTTATCAGCATTTTTATTCAGCAATTCTTTTTCATCAACCATCAGAGCACCTCCTGTGCGTTTTAATGAAAAGAGAACATAGTATTCCATTCTTTATCAGTATATCATTATAGCACACTTTAAAGCTTATCGCCACGCTTCTATACAGATTACTGTATATTTATTGCATAAAATTTTCAGTAATGACACAAAAAACCGCAACCCTTTCGAGTTGCGGTTTTACATTCTTAATTATGCACGGGAGATATAATCGCCGGTACGAGTATCAATTGCGAGTACGTCGCCTTCGTTGATGAACAGAGGAACTTTAACAACATAACCGGTGTTCATGGTAGCATTCTTGCTGCCGCCGGTAGCGGTATCACCTTTGATGCCGGGTTCAGTTTCAACAACAGTCAGGTTTACAGTGTTGGGCAGGTCAACGCCAAGAACACGGTTTTCATAGGTCATGATTTTAACATCCATATTTTCTTGAAGGAAGTTAAGCGCATTACCGAGGGTGTCTTTGCTCAATTCCATTTGGTCATAGGTTTCATTGTCCATGAATACATACATGCCGTCAGATTCATAGAGATATTGCATACCACGACGTTCAATACGAGCTTTCGGCATACGTTCGCCAGCGTTGAAGGTACGTTCAACTACAGCACCGGTGGACATGTTACGCATTTTTGCACGTACAAATGCAGCGCCTTTACCGGGTTTTACGTGTTGGAATTCAACTACTTGCCAGGGATCACCGTCAATGGTAACGGTTACGTTAGTTTTGAATTCGTTAGTAGAAATCATAAATAAGCCCTCCTAATATTTGTGTTTTAAATATTAAACAATTTCAATAAGCTGTTTCTTGACACCGTTCAAAGCCTTGGCTCCATCTTCTGTCAAAACAACAGTATCTTCTATACGAACCCCGCCTTTGCCGGGAATGTATATACCAGGTTCAATGGTAAAAATCATACCAGTTTCAAGCTTGGTATTACCGCGTTTATTAATATTGGGTAGTTCGTGAATCTCAAGTCCCACTCCATGACCAAGACCATGCACAAAATAATCACCATAGCCGCAAGCAGCAATACAATCGCGGACAATAGCATCAAGCTCACGACCAGTGATGCCTGTATGTGCCGCCTTCATACCTTTATATTGAGCTTCCTGTACAACAGTGTATATTTCCTTATGCCAGTCACGCGCCATACCTAGGACAACAGTTCTAGTCATATCGGAGTGATAACCTTTATACACAGCACCAAAGTCAAAGGTAATAAAGTCGCCTACTTCCACAACCTTGTCACTTGCCATACCATGGGGCAGTGCAGAGCGAGCACCGGAAGCAACAATGGTATCGAAAGAAACCTTTTCACTACCAAGCGCACGCATATAATATTCCAAACGTCCTGCCAAAGAACGCTCAGTGCGACCAGGCTTGATGTCATCCAAAATTTTGAAGAACGCCTCGTCAGCAATGCGAGCAGCAGTAACCATCATCTCAAGCTCTTTATTATCTTTAATTTGACGGATTCCACTGAAATCAAGGCTCTGCATAATGGTTTTATCACCAAGCAATTCCTTTAAATCAATGTATTCCGCATAAGTGAAACGGCTACCGTCAAAACCAACCACATTGGCGTCCTTAGCCAATTCTGCAGCCGCAGCCCAAATGCTACCAGTGTATTCCAACACCTCAAACATTTTCATCTCGTGCCTTGCCTGCTCGGTATAACGGCCGTCAGTAATTAAAACACCCTTCACTCTGTCAAGGTAGAACAAACTGGAATCACCACTAAATCCAGTAATATAACGGATAGTGGTCTCATCCTTGATAATGACACAATCTACCTGTTCTTTTGCCATAACTTCCAGAACTCTGTTCAAACGTGCCATCATCTCACCACCTTAACTAAATTAAAACACAGTCCACCCTAGTATTTTACCACTCTTGTATAAATCTTTCAAGAATTTGCCTAAAGTATTACATCAATTCTTCGGAAAAGGCTTCCAAGATATCTACCTTAAAGGGCATATTCTCTAAGATATCAATTACATCATCAAAGGTATCAGGTGTTGCATAAAATTTAACAAGTCCTGCCTTACCATCAATGGTTCCTACTAAGGCCAAATGCTCATAGCCTTCCATAATCCAGTTTACATCTGCAATACGCTCCGGCTCTACTTGAGCATAAATCATACTTCGGTCGTCGCTCATTTAACCTTCCTCCTGAGTAAGGAACAGGGCAACAATTCAATATTGCTTGCCACAGAAAACTTCATTTGCGCATGAGGTGCACAGTCAATATGCTCACCTTCAGCATTGCGCATATCTTCCAAAGTAATTTCCAAGAGCTTGCCATCAGGCATCAAAAGTTCCAGTACTTCTCCCTCTTTAACGTTGTTACGTTGTTCAAAAAGGGCACGCTTATTTTCTTCATCATAACCAATTACGATGCCAACAAAGTCATGAGTCTGCTCGTAACTGGAAGTGGTATAAACTTGAGAATTTTCATCAGGCTTCCCCAAAGCAAAACCGGTGGTGTAAGGACGGTGAGAAACTTTTTCCAGCTCCTCGCGCCAAGCCTTGCGTACCTTATATTTATCAATGTTGGCAAAGCAAGAATCTATCGCCTTGCGATAAGTACTAACCACAGTAGCAACATAGTGTACGCTCTTCATTCTGCCTTCAATCTTCAAGCTGCATACGCCCGCGCGTATCAGTTCCGGCAAATAATCAATCAAACACAAATCCTTGCTGTTCATGATGTAAGTACCGCGTTCATCCTCTTGGATATCAAAATGTTCACCGGGACGATTCTTTTCCATTATAGTATAATCCCAACGGCAGGCTTGAGCGCAGGCACCACGATTACCATCACGACCGGTTAAGAACGCGCTTAACAGACAACGTCCGGAATAAGAAATGCACATTGCACCATGGACGAAGGTTTCCAGCTCCACAGTTGTCTTTTCGCCAATCTCTGCAATCTCCGCCAGAGAAAGCTCACGCGCCAGAACAACACGCTCCGCACCAAGAGCCTGCCAAGCGTTAACAGTTTCAAAATTAGTAGTATTAGCCTGAGTGCTAACATGTAAAGGCAAGTTGGGAACAACCCTCTTCGCCACGCTCCACACACCTAGGTCAGAAATCAGAAGCGCATCTACGCCTGCCTTTTCTAAATCCAAAAGGTACTGGGGCAATTTATTTACATCTTCATTATGAGCAAAAATATTTACGGTAACATATACTTTTTTATCTAAACCATGGGCAAAAGCAGTAATCTCTGCAATTTCTTCCATGGAAAAGTTATTAGCAAAAGCACGCAAGCCAAAAGCCTTACCGCCTAAGTAAATAGCATCTGCACCGTACAAAAGAGCCATCTTGCCTTTTTCCATATTACCTGCAGGAGCAAGCAGCTCAGGTTTTTCTAAAACTCTACTCATTATTATCTCCCATAATAAATCTCATCAATGGCGCGCAAATGTTCAGCATAGGTTCTACTAAAACGATGGCGACCATTGTTTTCAGCAACAAAGTACAAATAATCAGTTTGCTCGGGCTCAAGGACAGCCTTAATAGCGCTTAGGCTAGGACTGCCAATGGGTCCTGGAGGCAAACCATAATTCTGGTAAGTATTGTACGGACTTTCAATCTCCGTATCCTTAAAAGTAATGGTCTCTTTTTGAGCACCTAAAATATATTGGATAGTAGTATCAGACTGAATAGGCATACCAATTTCCACACGTTTCAAGAACACACCGGCAATGCGAGGCTTCTCATCAGCATAAACAGCTTCCAGCTCCACCAACGCAGCCATGTTCACAACGTCACGCAAATTAAGATTACGCTCCTTAACAGTCTTGAGTACTCCCTCTTTTTCCATTACTTCGTTAAAATGTCTCACAAAGATGTGTAGGAACTCTTCCTCGCTAGCACCATAGGGTACTTTATAGGTTGCAGGGTACAGGAAGCCTTCACATTTAAAAATAACATTGGAATCATCCGTTTGCATATATTTATAAGGAGCATAGTTTCTAGCAGCTTCAATGAACTTCTCTGCCTTCCCCAAGCCCAAGCTTTCCAGCTTACGACCAGTCTTAACAACATTAAAGCCTTCGGGAACGATAAAATCAATCAGCTCAATGCGTCCATTAGCAAATTCATTGACAATGGCACCATTACTCATACCGCCTTCAATTTTATACATACCTGCCTGCAGCTTATTAGCCAACCCTTTAAAGCGCGCCTCAAACTTAAAGGCATCCGGATTTTTAACAAGCTGCTTCTCATGCAGCATCTGCGCAATATCAGCAGTAGTCATCCCCACCTTTACATGTACGATTTGCGCACCTTCCTTGGCAAAGTCCTTATTATCGCCCATAATATGCATCCAGCCCAGCAAGCCAGCTACCGCCAGCACAAATACTGCGGACACTATACAAAACAATTTTTTTATCATTAAAACTAATTCTCCACTAAAAAAATCGCCGGACAAAACGTCCGGCAATATTTACTCTTCTTCTTCCCAGAATTTTTCGTAAGCAACCTTTACAGCTTCAAACTCTTCATCAGTAGGAGCTACATATACAGGTTCACCATCTTCATCGAAGTCAATACGAGCGATAACAACGTTTTCGTCTTCCTCTTCGTGATCGTGGCAATGACATTCTTCGTCTTCACAGCAATCCTCGCTAATGCCAACCAGAATTGCAAAGTTCTTGTCGCCAACGGGGATAACCATTTCTTCAATAAAATAGCTTTCGTTGCCTTCATCATCAGTAAGAACAACAATGCTTTCTTGCATTTCTTCTTCAGCCATAGCTTCTAATTCTTCATTTTTAATATCTTTTTCCATTACGGCACCTCTTTCATAAAATATATAATTATTCTATAATACCTGCCTGCTTCTGTCAATTTTTTACAGAGCAAGGCAACATTATCAATGAACAGGCTTGCTATCCAAATAATTTTGCAAGATAACCACAGCAGCCATCATATCAATAATCTTCTTGCGTTTGTTACGGCGCATATCAGCGTCAACTAAAACCTTCTCTGCCGCAACGGTAGAAAGCCTTTCATCCCATAGCACAACCTTGCAGGCAGGAAAGCGGCTACGCAGTTCTTCTGCAAAAGCCTCGCAGATTTGTGCACGCTCCCCAATAGTGCCATTCATATTTTTAGGATAGCCCACTACGAGAGTACTTACATCGTGCTCCTTAATAAGCTCGGCAATACGGGTGAAGTCACGCTCCACGCTGGTACGTCTAATAGTTTCTACTCCATTGGCAATCATCCACAACAAATCACTGGTGGCAATACCAATAGTCTTCGTGCCCACATCAAGGGACATTGCTCGCATAATCTTCTCCTTATTTCCCTAAAGTTTTTAAGTAGCTTTTTACAAGCTCTTCAATCAATTCATAGCGTTCATGACGGCGCAAGGTAGTACGTGCATTCTTGTAGCTTGTAATGTAGGTAGGATCACCGCTGAGCAGATAGCCTGCCAACTGGTCCACAGGATTATAGCCCTTCTCCTCCAAGGCAGCATAAACTTCTTTTATGGTTTCCGCAACATCCTTCTTTTCAGGTGCGCGTCTAAACATCATAGTCTCTTGAGATACATCAGTCATAGCTTTCGCCTCCTTTATCTCCTATTCCATATATTTTACCATAAAGTAAAAAACACCTGCAACCATTGGTTACAGGTGTTTATCCACAATATTTAAAAATTGATAGAAGTGCTGTATAACAAGGCGGAACAAGCTTGTGTAGCGAAGGCGTACTTGAAGTACGTCGAGCAAGCAAGCGATGTTCCAACACAGTTAGACAGTGCTTATGGCAATTTTTTATTATTTAATCATTGCTTCAATGGTACCCCAAGCAGATTCAAGCGCTTCATCAAGTTTAGAAACATCTTTGCCACCAGTTTGTGCCATATCAGGACGACCACCGCCGCCACCGCCACAAACTTTAGCTACAGCTTTAACGATGTTACCAGCGTGTGCGCCTTTAGCAATTGCGTCTTTAGTTGCCATGGTCAAGATGGAGATTTTGCCACCATCCATTACAGCAGCCAGTACAACTACGCCGCCAACCTTATCACGCATTTGGTCACCCAGGTTACGGAGAGCATCAATGCTGTCAGCTTCTACTTTTTGTACGATAGCAGGCACGCCTTTCAAGTCGCGTACTTGGTCAGCAACATTGCTAACTTGAGCTTTGGCAATTTGTGCAGCCAATTCTTCTGCTTTCTTTTGAGTAGCTTTCAGTTCAGCTTGCAATGCTTCGAGACGAGCAGGAACATCATTTACGCGGCATTTCAGTTCTACAGCCAAGCCTTTAACCATAGCTTCGGTTGCGTTTACGTGTTCAACTGCGCCATGACCGGTTACAGCTTCAATACGACGAACGCCAGCACCGGTGCTTGCTTCAGTAGTGATTTTGAACATACCGATTTGAGCAGTGTTGCTTACGTGGCTACCACCACAGAACTCCATAGAGAAACCGGGAACAGTTACTACGCGAACAACGTCGCCATATTTTTCACCGAAGAGTGCGGTTGCACCACGTTGTTTAGCTTCTTCGATGGGCAGTTCTTCAATCACAACGTTTTTAGCTGCCAAGATTTCTTCGTTAACGATTGCTTCTACTTCTTTCAGCTCAGCTTCAGTTACTTGAGAGAAGTGGGAGAAGTCAAAACGCAAACGGTCAGGACCAACATAGGAACCTGCTTGGTTAACGTGGCTACCCAAAACTTGTTTCAGTGCTGCGTGGAGCAAGTGGGTTGCGGTATGGTTACGAGCAATATCGTTTTTACGAGCGTTTTGTACGGAGAAGGTTACCTCTTCGCCAACATTAACAACGCCTTCAATAACGTTACCAATCATAATGGTTGCGCCGTCAGGCAATTTTTTAGTAACGCTTACTTCAATCACGCCAGTGGGAGCAGTGATGGTACCAATATCACCCAATTGACCGCCACCTTCTGCGTGGAAAGCAGTTACGTCGCAGATTACTGCAACTTCAGTGCCGTCACCAGCGTTTTCAATGGGTTGCGCGTCATGAGCAGGGTACATTTTTACGATTTTACCAGCGGTTGCAGCTTCGTCAACTTTCAGGTCAGCTACTACAATACCGTTGGTGTTATAGATAACAGGACGGCCAGCCTTGTCATCGCGTGCGTCACGAGCCATTTTACGTTGAACTTCGAGAGCAGCGTCAAAGCCTGCTTTGTCCATGGTCATACCATTTTCTTCGAGAATTTCAGCAGTCAATTCCCAGGGGAAGCCAAAAGTGTCGTTCAGTTTGAAAGCAGTTGCGCCATCAAGAACGGTGCCATTGGATTCTTTCAGTTTAGCGATTTCTTCATTCAAAAGCTCGCTACCTTGTTTCAAGGTGCGCAGGAAGCTGGTTTCTTCCATTTCAATAACCTTTTGGATGTATTCGCGTTTTTCAGCCAGGTTGGTGTAAACGTGACCGAACATTTCGATTACGATATCTACTGCACCGGCAAGGAACATTTGGTTAATACCAATCAAGCGACCATGACGAACAGCACGACGCAGGATACGGCGCAGTACATAACCACGACCTTCGTTGGAAGGCAGGATGCCGTCGCCAATCATAAAGGTCATGCTACGAGCGTGGTCAGCAATAACTTTCAAGGATACTTTAGATTTTTCATCAGCACCGTATTCGATACCTGCAATTTTAGCAGCGTATTCGATAATCGGGAACATCAAGTCAGTTTCAAAGTTGGACGGTTTTTCTTGCAATACAGAAGCAAGGCGTTCCAAACCAGCACCGGTATCGATGTTTTTGTTTTTCAGCGGAGTGTAAGTGCCATCTTCATGTTGGTTGTATTGAGTAAACACCAAGTTCCAAAGTTCAAGGAAACGGTCACAGTCGCAGCCAACAGCACAATCAGGTTTGCCACAGCCACGTTCTTCACCCAAGTCAATATGGATTTCAGAGCAAGGACCGCAAGGACCGCTGCCAATTTCCCAGAAGTTTTCTTCCATGCGGATAATACGGGACGGGTCTACGCCTACATCTTTAGTCCAAATTTCATAAGCTTCATCGTCTTCGGTGTGAATGGTAATCCACAGTTTATCAACGGGCAGTTCGCAAACTTTAGTGAGGAACTCCCAGCTCCAAGGGATAATTTCTTTTTTGAAGTAATCGCCAAAGGAGAAGTCGCCCAACATTTCAAAGAAGGTATGGTGGCGAGCAGTACGGCCAACATTTTCAATGTCACCGGTACGTACGCATTTTTGGCAAGTAGTAATACGCGGAGAAGGCGGTTTCATTTTGCCGGTAAAAAAAGGTTTGAAGGGTGCCATACCTGCACCGATAATCAACAAGGTAGGGTCGTCTTGAGGAATCAAGGACGCACTGGGAAGCATCAAGTGTTGCTTTTCTTCGAAAAATTTCAGGAACTTTTCGCGGATTTCATTACCAGTCATGTATTTCATAACTTTTCATTCGCTCCTTAAAAATAAATTTATAGTTGGTGTAATGTAAAATTCTTTACACCACTTAATTCACAACATATAGAAAAATTATATAATTTTTGTTAATGAAAGTCAATTATGTTGAGTATAAAATAAATCACGATTAGCACTTATTACAAGACTAATCGTGATTGTAAAATCAAATGGCACCTACGGGAACAAGCCACAGCTTTTCATCCAACTGCTGTGCTTCCCTACATATACTTATAATACTGCCATAATTTAGAAGCTAGCGAAGAAATATCCACAGCGTTCCCCACATTGGCAGCAACATTGCACATAAAACGGTAAAACTTCATCTCGTCACTTACAGGAGTAGCCATCTTAATATCATGCTGCAAAAGGTTTTGAACATAAGCTCCGTAAAAAACTTCCCTATCCTGATTGCAAGTATCACTCAAAAGACTTCCATTATATATGTCAGTAAATACATCCTCAGCTCCAATATCAGTGATAGGCAAAGCCTTGATTTGCTCTGTTGCCGGTAAAAAAGGAAGATGCTCCTCACTTAAACTGATGGGCAAATCTACTATAACCAAGCACTGTGACAGGAACGTAACAAAACTCCCTTGTTATTTTTGACCAAGTATTCAACTTTTTGAAGAAGATTAAACTCTAACATATATGACTCCGAATATAATTATATAGGGACAAATTGTCCCCAAGTAGAAATTTGCAATTACCTTCATACATCACCACTTGATTAGTTTATAATTTCAAATCTTGTTCGATTGTTAACATAAATAAATTAATGTATAATTTTTGTACAAGGAGGTGCAGCTATGCCAAAAATTAGATCTAGTGCAGACTTACGCAACAACTATAACGAAATCTCTAACTTCTGCCACACCTATAATGAGCCTGTTTTTATTACTAAGAACGGCAAAGGCGACTTAGCTGTTATGAGTATTGACCACTACGAGGAACTCACAGCTCGTTTTGAGCTTTATAGCAAAATTCAAGAAGGAATGGATGACATTGCAGCAGGTAGAACTGTTCCAGCTGATGAAGTCTTTGCAATGTTCCGCAAAAAATTTGAAGGATATGAATTCAAATGATGTACAACATAGAATTCTCTAATTTTGCAAGAAAGGACTTTGATAAAACTATTGATTACATTTGTAACACTTTAAAGAACCCATACGCAGGTTTTCAATTAGGTACCTTAGCCGAAGAAACTATAAGTTCTCTCACTTTATTTCCTTACAAACACCAACTGGTTCAAGATTCATATCTTTTACTTTATCAAATAAGATACGTAAAAGTTAAAAACTACTTAATTATTTATACTGTTAGCGAAGAAAATAAAATAGTTTATATAGTCCGTTTTTTATACACGCGTAGTAATTGGATAAATATCTTAAGAAAATCTATCCACTACGACGAACATTTTTCTAAAGCTACTGGTGGTTACATTCACGAAGGACAAGAAGAATTTAATAAGAAATAATCTTCTACTCCCCTACCTCAACGGTTGGGGAGTTTTTAAATTTTCAGCTTTCCATCCAAAAAATCTTGGTAATCATCACAAATCTTCTGCACATCACTACCAAAGGTAATCTGCTCTCCTCTATGAAGCCACAATATTTTATTACACATGCTACGCACTTGATTTAAAGAATGTGAAACTAAGATTGTTGTTGCACCGCTATTAATAATTTCTTTCATTTTAGCTTCACTCTTCTTACGGAAGGAACCATCACCAACAGAAAGTACTTCGTCCAAAATTAAAATATCAGGATTAACCAAAGAGGCAATGCTGAAAGCCAAGCGGGATTTCATACCACTGGATAAATGTTTAAAAGGTCTATCTTCAAATTCCTTAAGCTCCGCAAACTCAATAATCTGGTCATAAGTATCATCCATAAACTTACGGGTATAACCAAGAAGCGCACCACGCAGGTAAGCGTTCTCCTTAACCGTAAGATCTCCATCAAACCCACTGGCAAGTTCCAAAAGTGCAGCAATCTTTCCTTCTCGTTGAACACTACCATCTGACGGCACCATAATTCCAGAAATTGCTTTAAGCAAAGTAGATTTACCTGCTCCATTAGTACCAATAATTCCAAGCATATCTCCTCGCTCTAATTCGAAGGTGATATTTTTATTTGCCCAAAACTCATTCACTTTATAATTATTCTTTAATTTCCGTACCACATACTCTTTAAGACCGATACTTTTAAAATCGCCGGTAACATATTTTATAGATACGTTTTTAACTTTTAATATAGGCATAACTCCACCTTAAACATAGTACAAGAATTTATAATTATACTTTTTATAAACGTAATAACCTAACCCAAACAAAACTACGGCATATCCTGCGAGCAAGGCATGTAACCAAAAATCCGGAACAGTATTATTTAGCACAACATTTCTGAAATAGGTAATGCACACAAAAATAGGATTGAGATAAAACACATTCTGCAAATCCTGTGGCAAACGATTAATGTCATAAAAAATTGCAGAGCCATACATAACAATCTGTGTAAACAATCTATACAGATACTCAACATCTCTAAAAAAAATATATAAAGCAGAAAGAATCAATCCAATACCAAGATTAATGAAAATCAAGCATACGATAGGATATACTAACGCCAAAAACTTCCACGTAAAAGTAATGCCCTCAAACCAAACAAACCCCAAATATACAACAAGTATTATTCCAAAATTTATCAAGGCAGATACATTCTTAGAAAAAAGGAATAAATACTTAGGTACATTAATCTTCGTAAAAATTCTCGCATTACTCATTAAGGCATGCATACCACCATTGGTAGATTCCGTATAGTAATTAAAAACAACCTGACCACTAAACAAATATATAATGTAGTGTTCTATACTTCTTCCAAAAAAATGACCAAAGATAGTAGCCATAACACACATCATCAGTAATGGTGACAATATGCTCCACACCATACCCAATGCAGACCTTTTATACTTTTGTTTAAAATCGCGCTTAACCAATTCTTCAAACATAAATTGGTACTGTCTTAATCTATTCACGTCCAACACCTATAGTAATTTTTTAGATGGATTCTTTTTCAAAACTTTTAAAGCCAATAAAAAACCTGTCATAAGCCAAATTGTTTTAGATGTCGATGAACCATATATAGTTGCATCGATAAGACCAAAACCGGTAAATCCTGCCCATAATGCAAATAACATCAGAGAATAGGGATTTCTATTCTTTATCCAATCCATAAAATTAGAACACAGCACAAATACTGTAAAAGATAGATAACCTAAAAATCCTATCACGCCAGCCTCAGCAAAGATTTGTAAGAAATTATTATGAGAATGAGGAAGATTAAATTTTACTCTCTTCAAATCATACTTCTGGTCATATTGCTTCTTAAACTGACGCAATCCCACGCCAGTAACAGGATGATCCTTAATCATATTTATACTGCTTTCCCAAACACTTAATCTACCAATATTAGATTTATTGGTAGTTACATTAGTAATAGAAGCTACACGATTTTTTAGTTTGGGTGTTGTCCAAAACACGCCAAACAATACTGCCAAAACACCTAATGCCACCATCAAATATTTTTTGTTTTCCAATAAATACTTATAACCAACAAAAGGAAGTACCAACAACAATGTAAGCCATAATCCCCTACTACGTCCTGCAATTGCGCCTATCAATAAAATAGGCAACAACCACACACAAGCAGTGCGTAACTTAGCGCTAAAATTTTTATCCATAACTACAACAAATATTACTGGAATAACCATTGCCAAAATTCCTGCTAAATGCATAGGATGATTACCAAAGCCACCAGGTCTATTAGTAATACCCATTACAGTTTGGTAAATAACTAGTAAGCATTCCACAGTTTCCGCTGCAAAGAATCCTACTAATATCTTTTCGATATCATAATAATTTTTAGCAACCAAAGTTACTGCAAAAAGAGGTATTAATCGATAAATCCAGATATCACAAAAATATTTAGTACTTTCTAACGGATTATAAGAGAATATAATGGAAGGAATCATTGAAAGAAGCATAATTCCTATCATTTTATAATGAGAAATATAGGCAGCATCTGTATCGCACAACAAGCTACTACCACATTTCTTTTTAAGATATGCCAAATACAAGAAACATAAAATTCCTATAACGAAAAATACACTGCCTATTGCTGTAGAAATTCTATGAGTAATCAGGCTTAACCCAAAACTCCAAACCAAGTATTTACTTAATTTTTCTTCCTTCATCATTTCATCCAAACCCCAACCTAAAAAAACTTGCTAAATTTAGAAAGCAACGCATATAACTTATGAACAGCTTTACAATTTTTAAAGCTCCATATTAGTACACAGTGCTTTCTTCTTAATTTACATCCTTCATACATCCCTATATTATC
>JAFTMR010000096.1 GCA_017452325.1 Phascolarctobacterium sp.
CCTTTTGCCATAGCTTTTGCTACGATTTGAGCCATTTCATAACGGGTCATCAATTTGTCGCCGTCGAATGCGCCGTCAGCATAGCCATCAACTACGCCTGCAGCTGCCAATTTAGCTACGGAGTCATATGCCCAGTGGCCAGCAGGAACGTCAGAGAACGGGTTAGCTGCGTAAGCGGAAGCGGTTACGCCAAGAGCCATTGCCATTGCAAGAACTAAAGATTTTTTCATGAGAGTTTCCTCCTTAAAAAATGTTTTATTTTATAAAACACCTTGGGGAGAACCTAAGCTCTGCCGCTTCCTTCTAAGAGTGTCCTAGTTTCCTCTAAAATTTCACGTCATCACTACAGCTTTCCTTGCAGGTGTGTTATAACCCAAGGAGCCTTAAACGGTTCAAGGCACTCCGTTCAAGGCTGTGCCTAAATTTCATACCATAACCACCCCTGCTTCTAAGAGGAAAACAAGATTGCCAAATCCTTAGTAAAAAAGACAATCAAATTTTTTAGAAGCTAATTGTTATAGCGACTAATCTTTAGACGCTTACATTATAGCACAGTTGTCCCCCCCATCAAGACTTTTCGGTGTGAAGTAGTAAAAAAGATTACATCTTTTCCACTACTTCACAGCCTCAAAGTACTTCGCTTCGCGAATCCCTAAGTGAGCAACAAAAAAGGACTGTCCCCCAAAGGGAACAGTCCTCTGTAAATTTTTGTTATAAAGTTTTGCCGTAGGCATCCATATCAAAGATAGCCTTTTTAAATTTCTCTCTGGTCATTTCATAGGGAGTTTTGCTCCAATCCAAATGATGGGGACAATCGTCCAGGATTACTTCCACATCTTCAGGAGAACATTCAATTTCTGCCAAGGTTACAGGCAAACCAAGCTCCTTGTGGAATTTGGCAATCTTATCGCGGTCAGGGTCATTGTCGCAGGTAAGGAGTACCAATACGCCAAAGGAAACAACCTCGCCATGCAAATGCTTATGAGCTTGGGGAAGCTTGGTGTAAGAATTATAGAAGCAATGAGCCAGGGAAGCATTGTAATAATATTTAGTGCCACCAATTACCAGGTTGGAAACAATACCGGTGGTAATGATAATATCCAAAGCAGTTTCACTAATAGCCTCAGATTCTTTATTATTACGGCAATCTTCCAAAGCTTGCTTGCCATATTTCAAAAGAGGGTTAGCGCAAGCATAAGCAACAGCCTGACCCAGCAAGGGAGTGTGGAACAGCTCTACCCCGCGAGTTGCCAGCTTAACTTCAAACTCTTTAGACATTGCGTCACCAATGCCTGCCCAGAACAATTCAGCAGGAGATTCCGCAATAATCTTGGTATTGATAAAGATATGGTCACAGCAACGAGGACGATAGTAGTAGCCTGCCATGCTGCCATCAGGTTTATACATTACGCACAGCGCAGTAGAAGAAGCGCAGTTAGAAGCCAAGGTTGGGAAGTTGAACAGGGGCTTGCCCAATTTATCTGCCAAAACCTTGCAGCAATCCGCAGCACGACCGCCGCCAACGCCAAAAATCATATCCGCAGCTTGCACGCTTTCTTTCGCCATCAGCATATCAACATTTTCGTAGGTTGCGTCGCCACCGAACCATTCGCTGCCAATGATTTCCAAATCAGAGCCGGCAATGCCTTCCTCAATGGCTTTGGTTGCTACGGAAAGAGCGGTCTTGCCGCCAACCAAAACAATTTTCTTGCCATAGCGTTTTACGATGGCAGGAATTTCTTTATAGCAATCAGGACCGATTGTGTAACTGGGTAAATATAAGCTATAGGATTGACTCATTTTACTGACCTCCAAAAATAATAGTGCTTAATTATATCACGACTACTAATTTTTTCAAACTCGCCAAGAGTTTTCGCTAAAGTAGTAGTCAAAATTGTAACGAAGCTAACGATTTTAAACTCTATCTTCCAAAACAAGAAGGAGTCTTTCAATTTAAAGGGTAGCTTCCCAATTTAGAACGAAGCCTTCCATTTTAAAACAGTATCTTCAAAATTGCGAAGAACATAGGCGGAACTAAGAGTGCAGGCAACATATTCAAGGTTTTGCAATCACGAATCTGCAAAATGCCAAGTCCGGAGCTCATCAGGAACACGCCACCTAAAATAGAAACCTCTGCCATCAGCTGGGGCGTCATATAGGGAGCGATTAAACCGGCAAAAGCATAGATGCTCCCCTGCCAGCAAAAGAGTACCAGCGCCGCAATGGCAATACCCGGTCCGTAGGCAGATGACAATATAATGGAAGAAACAAAATCCAAGGTAGCGTTGGTGAAGAGATAAGTATTGTTTCCGTTCAGCCTGCTTTCGATGGGACCAAGGATGGAAAGAGTACCAATACAGAACAAAAGGATTGCAGTGGACAAGCCCTCTGCCAATTTGGAACCGCCCTTTGCCTTTTGTAAAAGACTTTGGAATTTACCATTTAAATCCAGCCAGGTGCCAAACACTGTACCAATGGCAAGGCTGGCAATAAAGAGCACAGGATATTCACTTTTGGGCATATTGCTTACAAAGGCATTCACGCCCAAGCCAACCGTTGCCAAGCCCAAAGCATCAAAGAGCGCTGTTTTGTAACGCTCGTTAATACCACGACTGACAAAGCTGCCAATAACGGAACCACTCAATATGCAACCTACATTTACTATTGTACCTAACATCTCTACCTCTATGACAAAAGCTTCATAAGCACTGTTATACTAAGCAACAGCACCTCTAATACTTTTGTTGTTACACAAAATTTAAATATACGTCCATTATACGCTTTTTATCTATAAAAGTACATAAAAAATCCACCTTGCTTTAGAAACAAGGTGGATTAATTTCTCTAGAATTTTAGAACAGTAACAATACCATACCAACAACCAACGCCAGTACAATACCTAAAGCATTACGCTTACAAACTTCCATGGGGTCAACACCTGCGATGCCTGCGCAAATGATAGTTGCGCCTGCAATCGGAGAAATAGTACGACCCAAAGTGCCACCCAAAGCAGCCATGGAGCCCATGTTAATGGTGTTCAAGCCAAACTCAACAGCGTGGGGAGTAACAGCTTCGTTGAAAGCAACAGTAGCTGCGTCACCACTACCGGAGATAAGCGCCAGCAGGAAGGGACCAAAGGCAGAAGCAATCTTCACAATACCGGTGGAGTTCAGCATCCAGTTGATGAGAGCTTTAATCAGGCCAAGCGCGTTCAAGCCTGCTACGAACACACCAACAGAAATAATGATACCGATGATATTAGCATAAGCATCGCCCATACCATCGAAGAAGGACTTGGTCAATTTAACAGGACTTTTGCGAGTAGCAGCCAAAGCCATCACAGCACCAATAATCATTGCTTGAGGAACACCCATCTTTAAAGCGGGTACAACCTTGGTATTACCCAAAACCAGAATAATAATGGGGAGCAGGGGCATTAAAGCGTACAAGGGATTAACGCTGATATCCTCTACAGTAGCATCGCCTTCTGCAGGAACATAGCCCTTGTTTTCTTTAAGCATAACTGCAACAATGGTCAAGGTAATTGCCGCAACAATAACGCCGGCAACAGTAGCAGGCATGTGATTAGCAATAACATCAGGAATACCAACGCCTGCCAATTTAGCAACAACGGCGTTATGTACCAAGCCAGGGTTCAACATACTGCCATAAGTACCGGACTTAACAGCCGCAGCTGCCATAGCAGGATGAATGCCAGCAGACATCATAATAGGAATAAAGATTACGCCAACTGCAGCACTGCAGCCTGCAGCACTGGGAATAGCAATATTAACAATAAAGGTTGCCAGGGTTGCACCCGGAATAAGCAGGAAACCCATCTTTTTCAAAACTTTACCAATAGCAACAACCAAATGCTTGTCACAGCCAGTGTACTTCATGCACCAAGCAAAACCCATGCAGGAGCAAACAGAAGTAATCAAACCAGCATTAGTCATACTTTTGGCAAAAGCATCCAGCGCCGCCATGGGCTTGCCGCCTAAAATACACATCAAGATACCGGCTGCAATCAAAACCATTCTAGATTCTTGTCTTTTCAGAAGCAGCCATATTACGCCTAAAACAATTAAGGCACCCAACATAATCATCATAACAAAATCCCCTCCAATATTTTTTGTGCGCTATATATTATAAACTAAAAACCGGTGGATGAATACATCTACCGGTTATGTATACAAAATACTTTCCTTTTTTAAGTAACATAAGCACCCGCTATGCCAAAAATTTTATGGGAACTTCGTCTACAGTAATAGTAAGGGGAGCCGTAGTAATGGCGTCACCATCAAGCTCTGCTGCAAAGTTTTCCTCATTACAACGTATCTCCAGCTTCTTAGCGGTTTTGATAATAATACTTTTTTCCAGACTCAGCGCTTCCATGGCGATACAGGCAGCGTAACGCAGAAAATCATTACGGGTATTACCGGTAAAGAGTGCTACATGCAGCTGTGGACTCGCCAAAGAAGCATCATTAAATAAGCAGTAGCGACCTGCATAATAGCGGCTCTTACCTACGATGACAGAAGACGCCTCATGCCAAACATCTTCATCATCAAAGCGCACCTCAAATTTATAGCGCCAGTTATTAAAGGCAATCTCCTTGCGCATCAGCTCTGCCCCTTGCACTGCATAAGCCATTTTATTAAGTAGCTTCTTAGATTCTTCCGTTACATTATTTACCACCCAAGAATCAAAGCCAATACCCGTCACTGTTAAAAATATATGACCATTGCTGCGCCCCAAATACACCGGGGCTACAATTCCCTTGGTAACACGTTTTACCCATTTTTCAGGCTCATTCCCCATAAGCAGCTCTTTGGCAACAAGGTTTACCGTACCAGCGGGGAACACACTTATATAAGGAAGATAATTTTTATTAGCAAGCTTCTCAATCAAGGCGCGAATGGTTCCGTCACCGCCCGCAATAATCACCCAATCAATACGCTCTTCCACAACGCGCTCTGCAATCTCATCTAAATTAACAAAGCTTTTAATATCGTACATCTCAGTACGCTTAGCCCCCAAAATCTTTTTGATATGCTTGTAAATCTCATTAACCCTAGCGAACATACTAGCAAAAAGCTGCTTGCCTGAATTACGATTATACACAATCAAAACCTTATTAAATTTTTCAATCTCCACGCGTGTCAAAGGCATACCTAACTCCTAAAAATCCATTTCTTACGAGATAAATAATTCCAAACTACAACTATACAACTGGTAACAACCTTGGCTAACATAGGCTGCCAGTTCAGCAAACTGACAAAAGCATACATGAACATCAGGTTAAAACCCAAGCCCATGATACTCACTAAGAACACCAGGCTAAGCTCCTTGCCTCTATTATACTTGCTGCCACTATCAAAAACCAGCACATTACCTAAGAAGTAATGATACAGAGTTGCCAGACCAAAGGCAAGTGTTGTGGCAACCAAGGTTAAAACATCCATACTCAAGCCAAAGCCTGCCAAGCCATAGTAAAAAAAAGTATAAAACAAACCCCACTCTACAAGAGCAGCAGTCCCACCTACAAAAAGATATAAAATTACCTTTATCACTTCATTATCTGTGTAATCAACACCGAACAAAATCTTTTTTCTCATAAATAGCTCCATTACAAATGATAACATATTATATCATTTATAACTTTCCTTGGCAAAATGTACGCTTGCTAGCATTATCCGTCCTTGATACAATTAAATTATCCTATATGCGAGGTGATCGAGCGTGAACGCTACTTCAACAACTGTTAATTTTGTCCAAACTTTAATAAACGCCATTCAAAAGAGGCTTCGTAAACATACGCAACCCCAACAATTAGACGCTGATACTTGCGATCTTTGTTGTTGCGAATTGAAAAGCTTATTGGAAGAAAGCTTAGACACCATCAACAAACAGCCTGCCTCTTGCCAATTAGAAATTGCCCTAGCCTTTTTCAAAAGCGTCGTCAAACTTAAAACAGCGCTTCCTACAAGCTGTGAGGCATTAAATTTATATGCCTTAGATATCAATGCCCTGCTGCGTAAAATTGTAAGCAAACTATCCCAAGACAACCCGCAAGTAAAAGCAGAAGCCCTTTCCGCAATTTTAGCCCTTGCCAAAGCTAAAAGTCTTACGCATTTGTACGATGAAAGGTTTAACCTTTTAGAAAGTGCAATTCCCCTGATAACTGAGAATGATGCGGCAGAACTAAATGCCCAAATTGAAAGTTTAAGTAAGAAAGTTCCGGCAAGGGAAGACTATGTTCTTAAATACATTTTACTAAAAGCTCAGGTGGAAGGGAAAATGAAAAATAATATTATCAACTAATACCATAAAAAAATAGAGTTGAGATATTTTTAGTATCTTCAACCCCACCTATCCCAATTTATATTTCTAGGTACCTTGCTTTACAATAAAATTTACACTATAAAAGTATTTATATGCTTATCATCTAAAATGTTGTCAATTAAAATTTGCTTGTTAGCAATTATATTCTCAGAATCAGCAACAATATTATTTGAATAGCCAAATTCAGTTAAATTTAAAATTTTTTCTTTTCCAGACACTCTCACACCAACAACCACCATCCCACCAAGGCCATAAGCAACCGTAGAATAAGACTCCCAAATCCTATGGACAAGCTCATCCTCAACATTTGTATCAACTTTTACTTTCAAAATAGAATCAATACAAAGCATATATTTACCATAATTGATTAAACAATCAACTACATATCCTCTCATATAGTCATTTAAGCGTACGGTTAAATTGTGTGTTTAATTATATCATACCGAACAACAATCTACAAGTCAGTTTAAAAAGTAATTTATTAGATTTTCAATAAAATCTTGTTATAGTCATTTTCCTAACCATATATAAGGAGGGATTTATTCTTGGAAATATATAAAGAATATATACTCGTTACTGGCAGCCTTTATCTTTTCTCTTAACTTCTTAGAAAAAGTTGTTTCAATCATTTTTCTTGTGGGATTTTTTCCTTTTACAAGAAAAAGCAAAAACCTCATGGTAAGATAAAGATGCATCTTGGCAGGATGTAAAACATCTTAATCAAACCAGAGGTTTCAAAATGAATTATATACACTCCAGACAACTAAAACAAGATACCAGTCACTGTTTTACAGATGGACTTGTTCGCGATGAGCAATCTTTTTTAAAAATACCATCCATTCTCTCCGGGTTCATTAATACGGATACCGTCATAGGAACTAATGTGTCAAGACGTCGTATTTATAACTTCAAAGGATACCTTAAAGAAACGAAACATACTATGCTTTGTCCGCATTGTGGTAATAGAATGCATATTCATGGTACATATAGTACCATGTTGAGGCATCTTCCTTTCGGAGCGACGCTTAGCTGTGTCAGCTTTTCCAAAAAACGTTTTAGATGTCCATATTGTTCCTACACAGAGTTTCAGACCGTGCCTTTTAAGGCAATAAAGCACAACATCACC
>JAFTMR010000097.1 GCA_017452325.1 Phascolarctobacterium sp.
GCTAAGGGGATCCACCTGTTCCCATCCCGAACACAGTAGTTAAGCCCTTAAACGTCGAAAGTACTTGGCTGGAAGCGGCCTGGGAGGATAGATAGCTGCCGGTTAGAACAAAAATACCGTACCGAATGGTACGGTATTTTTATTTTGTCTGAAATGTATCTGCCGGTTACTGTATACGCCTGTGATAGATAGCTCTTAAATTTTTTGATATACTATAATTAGGAAAAATTATAATATCTAAGGTGCCCTATGAATAAATCTCTAAGTTTAACTTTGCACAATGCCCTGCGTCACTACTTTGGCTATGAGCAGTTTCGTCAGGGGCAGGAAGAAATTATTACTGAAATTATCAATAAGCGACCAGTTTTAGCAGTATTGCCTACTGGTGCAGGCAAGAGCTTGTGCTTTCAATTGCCTTCATTATTAATGGAAGGAATTACTCTTGTAATTTCTCCGCTTATTTCCTTGATGAAGGACCAAGCGGAAGCCTTGCGTAGTCGTGGTATAAGTGCTGCCTATTTGGATAGCACGCTGAACAGTAATGAGTACGGTAAAATTTTATATGATACCTTGAATGGTCGGGTTAAGTTTTTGTATGTGGCGCCAGAGCGTTTGGCGAACCCACAGTTTATTGCTTTTGCCAAGCGTGCCAATATTTCTTTAGTTGCTGTGGACGAAGCTCACTGTGTTTCCCAATGGGGACACAGCTTTAGGAAAGATTATTACAATATCCCTAGCTTTATCGCACTTTTACCCAAGCGTCCTCTTGTTGCTGCCTTTACTGCTACGGCAACAGAAGAGGTCCGTTACGATATTCTTCATAGATTGCAGATAGTGAGCGCAAAAGTTGTGGTATCCGGTTTTGATAGACCTAACTTACATTTTAGAGTGCAGCGCTCTATGGATAAGGAGCGTTCCCTATTAGAGTTTCTTGCTAAACATAAAGAAGAGAGCGGTATTATTTACTGCGCTACCCGTAATAAGGTGGAGCTGGTAACTCAGCTTCTTGTGAGGCAAGGATATTTAGCTTTGCGTTATCATGCAGGTCTTACTCCGGAGGAGCGCCAAGCTAACCAAGATTATTTTATCGGTGGTCAGGTAAGAATTATTGTTGCAACCAATGCTTTTGGCATGGGGATAGATAAAGCAGATGTGCGCTTTGTTGTGCATTATAATATGCCTAAGGATGTGGAAAGCTATTACCAGGAAGCTGGTCGTGCGGGGCGTGACGGTAAGCAGGCGGAATGCTTGTTGCTATATGATAAGAGTGACATTGCCATTAACACCTATCTCATTGGTCATGACCAGCCTGATTTGGCTTGGAAGGATAGAGAAATGAAGCTGCTGGATAAAATGATTACCTATTGTAATACCTCTGCTTGCTTGCGTAAATATTTACTGGAATATTTTGGCGAGCGGCTTACGGGCAGATGTAATAACTGTGGTAATTGTTCCCGGACACAAAACGCAACCTGGCGTCGCTTCTTGAATTTGTAATAAGTTGGTGAAGTTTTCTTTTGAGGAGGTAAATGTTTTCCTAACAACGAATTATATTTGTAGAAACTTTTGGAGAAGTTGGGAGGTTTGGTTATGAAGATTACATTTTTAGGTGCTGCCAGAGTCGTAACCGGTTCTTGCTATTTGGTAGAAGCCAATAATCGTAAAATTCTTGTTGATTGTGGTATGTTCCAAGGTTCTAAGCTGGTAAAGTCCTTCAATGAAAAGGATTTTCTTTTTAATCCCGCTGATATTGAAGCTGTTGTACTTACTCATGCTCATGTTGACCATAGCGGACTTTTGCCCAAGCTGGTGAAGTGCGGCTTTAAAGGTAGTATTCATTGTACTAAGTCCACCCAAGAGCTATGCTCCATTCTTTTACCGGACAGTGCTCACATCCAAGAAAGCGACGCAGAATTTGCCAACCGTAAGGGGATGCGCGCAGGTAAGAAATGGGTAGAGCCTCTCTTTACTGTTGATGATGCTTATAAGGCTTTAACTTATTTTAGGATTCATGATTTTAATGAAGTCTTTAGTGTTATTCCGGGAATTACCGTTAAATTTAAAGTTGCCGGTCACATTTTAGGTTCTGCTATTGTAGAAATGTGTGTGGAAGAAAATGGTAAACAGACCAAGCTAATTTTCACCGGTGATATTGGACAACCTAATCAGCCTATTGTTGAAGACCCTGCTCATTTGACTTGTGCTGACTTCATCATTACGGAATCTACCTACGGCGATAGAACTCACGAGGTTTATGACAAGGAGGGTGAGCTGGCCCGTATTGTTAATGAAGCTGCCGAGAGTGGTGGCAATATAGTTATCCCTGCTTTCGCAGTGGGGCGTACTCAAGTACTGCTTTACTACTTCCAAAAATTGTTGGCAGCAGGGCGTATTCCGGAGCTTCCTATTTATGTGGATAGTCCTATGGCGAACAAGGCTACCCAAATTACTATGACCAACCCCGGGGAATATGATGAGGAAGCCCAAGCACTTTACGTTATGCAGGGACGTCGTCTCGTAGATATGAAGAACCTGCATTTTACTGCAACAGCAGAAGAGTCGCGTGCCATTAACGATACTGACGGGGCAAAGATTATTCTTTCTGCCAGTGGTATGGCTGATGCGGGACGAGTTTTGCATCATCTAAAGCATAATCTTTGGAAAGAGAATAGCATTGTAATCTTTGCAGGCTTCCAAGCGGAAGGAACCATTGGGCGTAGATTGCTTGACGGGGAAAAGAAGATTAAGATTTTAGGCGAGGACATCCGTGTTAACGCTAAGATTTATAATATGAAGGGCTTTTCTGCTCACGCAGATAAGGAGCAGCTGTTGAATTGGTTTGGGAAAATGGTAGCGCAGCCCAAGGCTTATTTTGTAACTCATGGCGAATATGATGCCTCTCTTAGCTTTGCAGATGAACTGCAGCGTAAGCTGGGGACAGCATCCTATATTCCCCAGTTTGGTGATTGCGTAGAAATTATTGGTACTGATTGGCATGTAGAAGCTTCCTCATTAGTGGAAACTGTACCCGAAGCTTTGGCTTTGCGTGCTTACTTGCGTGGTATTGAAAAAGAGTACCTGCGTCAGCGTAC
>JAFTMR010000098.1 GCA_017452325.1 Phascolarctobacterium sp.
AAGAACGATTGCCTTTATTGCGGAATCCGTCGCAGTAATCGTAAGGCAAGCCGTTATCGCTTAACGCCCCCAGAAATTTTGGAATGTTGCGCTACAGGTTACGCCTTGGGCTTGCGTACCTTCGTCCTGCAAGGCGGCGAGGACTTCGCCTACGACGATAAGCGTTTGGCAGAAGTAGTTGCGGAAATCAAAAGGCAGTACCCCGATTGCGCAGTAACCCTGTCCGCCGGTGAACGCAAGCCGGAAATTTATCGTCAGTGGTTCGAAGCGGGGGCAGACCGTTACCTACTGCGTCACGAAACCGCTAACTCAGAGCATTACGCCAAGCTTCACCCTGCGGAATTAAACTTGGCAGCCCGCTTGGAGTGCCTACAAAGCTTAAAGGAAATTGGCTACCAGGTTGGTACAGGCTTTATGGTAGGCTCACCTTATCAGACAGTGGAAAATTTGGTGGAAGACTTGCTTTTCATTAAGGACTTTAACCCTCACATGGTCGGCATCGGTCCCTTCATTCCCCACAAGGACACTCCCTTTGGAGAAGAAGATGCTGGCAGCGGACAACTCACCTTGAAATTGATTTCAATTTTAAGATTGCTCCTGCCCAAAGCAAATCTACCTGCCACCACCGCCCTCAACACCCTCTTGCCCAATGGACATCAACAGGGAATTTTGGCAGGCGCCAATGTAATTATGCCCAACCTTTCGCCACAAAACGTGCGCGACAAATATACTCTTTACGATAACAAGAAACACAGCGGCAGCGAAGCAGCGGAAGGCGTAGCCTTTCTCCGCAAGCTGCTGGCGGAAATTGGTTACGAGATCCCCATCAGCCGCGGTGATTATCCGGAAGTGAGCAAATGAATCCCAAATATCAAGTTATAAATACATATAAATCTTTAAGTGATTGGCACAACTTCCGCTTGCGCCTGTTCGCCGAAGGCATCCTGATTGGTATTTTCTCCGGTCTGGTAATTTGCTTCTTTCGCTACGCCTTGCACGAGGTGGAGCATTATCGTGGTATCTTTTACCAATACCTTACCACTGCCGACTGGACTTACAGCGCTGCTTGGTTCTGCTGCCTGGTGACCCTCGCCTACGTTTTGGACAAACTGAACCGCATCGAGCCTTTAGCCGCAGGCAGTGGCATCCCCCAAGTTAAAGGTGCCATCCTGGGCTTGATAAAAATGCGTTGGCTTAACATCCTGTGGGTAAAACTTACCGCAGGCATCTTGGGTATCGGCGCAGGCCTTTCCCTTGGTCGCGAAGGCCCTTCCATCCAATTAGGCGCAGTTGCAGCCCAAGGTGTCAGCCGTATGCTAAAACGTACCCGTCTTGAAGAACGTTACCTGATGACCAGTGGTGCCAGCGCAGGCTTGGCGGCAGCCTTCAACGCTCCTCTTGCCGGTGTAATCTTTGCTTTGGAAGAGCTGCATCGCAATTTTTCCATCGTGGTACTGCTTCCCTGTATGGCAGCGGCAATGACAGCAACAGTAGTGTCCCGGGCTCTGTTCGGACGCGCGTCCATCTTTGAATTTACAGATCTCCCCCTTTTGCCCATCAACTATTACGGCATCGTGGTTATTGTTGCTTTGGTTGTTGGTTTGGGCGGGGTAATCTTTAACAAAGGCTTGCTTGGCGTTCCTAAATTTTACGCTCTGCCCATTTTCAAAAGGCCCGTCCATAAAATCACCTTCGCTCTCTTAACCGCAGGCGTTCTGGGCTACTTCCTCCCCGAAGTTTTGGGCGGTGGCAATCACCTTATCAATCAAATTTCCGGTACACCTGTTTCCTTACAGCTTCTGCTCTTATTCTTGGTTGGCAAATTACTCTTTACCTTGATAAGCTATGGTTGCGGTGTTCCCGGTGGCTTCTTCCTGCCCATGCTGGTTATCGGCGCTTTGTGTGGCAGTATTTGCAGTAATATTTTGATTAGCCTTGGTTGGATTGAACCTGCCTACGCTTCCAATATTATTGTTATCGGAATGGCAGCCCTGTTCTCCTCCTCCGTCCGCGCTCCTATCACAGGCACAGTGCTGATTATGGAAATGACAGCGTCCTACCAGCATCTGCTTGCCCTTTCCATCGCCGCCATGGTCGCCTTTGTAGTTGCGGAGCTGTGCAAGAGCAAACCTATTTACGAAGAACTGCTTAACCGCACTTTGAATAAAGCTCCTGCCGAGCCTAAGCTAATGGAGCAACGCAATATTACGGAGCTTTCAGTTTGCAGTGGTAGCCCAATTGAAAACAAATTGGTTAAGGATATCAAATGGCCTCCCAATACCTTGCTCGTTGATATCAAACGTGGCGAAGAACAACTTGTTCCCGCAGGTGACACCAAAATTATGGCGGGAGATTTCATCTATGTCCTTAGCTATAATGAGAACGTCGTGCAACTGCAAAAGCTTGCGTCTGAAAAGGAAAATTGAAAAGATATAAAACAAAGATACCGTAACGTTACCTAAGACGCTACGGTATCTTTTCATTATGAGTATAAAAATTATACTCTACACTGCACAAACTTCAAGAATGCCTCTGCCTGTGTAAACAAGAAGATATTACTGGAAACCAAGTGTAGCTTCCCCTCCTCATCCACCTGTGACATTGCAGAGGGAATAGTAAGACGAGGTACGTTCATGATTTTCATATTCAGGAAGCTCAATAATGTTACGAGATGGTCTTGCGCCAAACACGTTCCGCACATCCCTGGAGTTATTCCACTAAGGGCAACAGGCTTGCCTTGCAAAACATTCCCTTCTGCTACGTTAATAGGTCTAGATAGCCAGTCCAATAAATTCTTTAACACACCTGGGAAATAGTGATTATACTCTGGAGAAAAAATCCAGATACCATCCGCATTCTTTACGTCATTACGCACAGCAGTAACTGAGGACGGCGCAGGGAATTCTATATCTTGATTGAAAAAAGGAACAGATTTATAATCTAAAAACTTAACTTCTGCCTTACCGTCCAAATATTTTGCAGCGGCTTTGGCTAATTGTAAATTAAATGAGTCCTTGCGTAATGAGCCTACAATAAATAAAAGCTTCAGCATATTCGCACCTCCTTTGCTAATTTCATTGTAGCATAGGGAATATTGCAAATATGTGAAGTACTT
>JAFTMR010000099.1 GCA_017452325.1 Phascolarctobacterium sp.
ACTACCATATCGTTATCTGCCTTGTACACACCGCTGGCACTGATATCGGAATTGAACAGCCAAAAGGTAACATACATTCCCTGAATTGCCTGCACACGATTGTTAGCAGTGAACTTATCCGGCAGCAGACGCTTGCCCTTGTAAAATTCTTCAAGGGCAGCCACCGCTTCTTCCTTGGTCTTCTTAAAAGGAATAACATAGTCAGGTTTGAGCATACCGGTAAAGCGGCTGGGCAGCATGGTAGGATTACCGCAGTAGCAGCACTCCGTTGCCATAGTGTTATCGTCGCACACAATCTCTGCACCACAACTGGAGCAGGTAAACGCCTGCATATGCGCCAGCTCTTCCTCGCTCCACTTGCTGCCTGCATCTTCCGTATGCCACTTGGCTTCCTTCGCCGCACGGTTCTTGGCAGCCTGCGCCTGCTCTTTATCGTAAATATCATCTAAGGTTTCAATCTTAAAAACTGTGTCGCAATACTCGCACTGGATGGTATCACTATTGGGAATGTACCCAATGGGTGCGCCACAGCTTGGGCATTTATAGCTTACGGAGTTCCCCGCCATTTTACACCTCGAACTTAATTATTGTTTATCCTCATCATTAAAGATATCGCCACATTCCGGACAGAAGCGGGGCGGTTTGGACGGGTCTTCCGGCTCCCAGCCGCACTTGTCGCATTTATAGAGCGGTGCGTTGGCAGGCTTCTTCGCTCCACATTCGCCACAGAACTTGCCTTTATTTACAGAGCCACAGGAACAGGTCCAGCCTTCTGCCTTTTGGGGAGCAGGCTTAGCACTGCCGCACTCACCGCAGAATTTACCGGTGTTCACTGCTCCGCAGGTGCATTGCCAGCCATTAGCAGGAGCTTGCGCCGGTTGAGCAGGCTGCTGTTGAACTTGTTGCGCTTGTTGCTGACCCATTGCAAAAAGATTGCCTGCGTTCATACCGCCGGCATTACCTGCCATGTTCATACCCATAAAGCCCATTGCCGCTCCCATATTGCCTTCGTTGGCAGCAGCAGCCTTCATAGCCTCTGCTTGTGCGCCAACAAGGTGAGCCGCCGCCATGGTCGGGTTGCGGAAGGCAGCATTGCGTTGGATTTCCTTAATCATCTGCTCGTCTTCTTCGCTAGCCTTCACACTGCTTACGCCAAAGCTCACGATTTCGATACCACGCAGCTCGCTCCATTTCTTGCTCAGCACATCATTGAGGGCAGTTGCCAGCTCCATAGTGTGACCGGGAAGCGCGCTGTAGCGGATGCCCATTGCGGAAATCTTTGCGAAAGCAGGCTGCAGGGCAGTCATCAATTCAGTTTTCAGCTGTCCGTCAATCTCACTGCGGTTGTAATCAGCTTCTACGTTTCCGCACACGTTGGTATAGAACAAAATAGGATTAGTTACGCGATAGCTGTATTCACCAAAGCAACGGATGGCAATATCAATATCCAAGCCAATGTTATTATCTACCACGCGGAAGGGCACAGCACTGGGAGTACCGTACTTGTTGCCCATAATCTCTTTAATATTAAAGTAGTAAACCCTTTGGTCCTTGCCCGGGTCGCCGCCAAAGGTAAAGCGTTTACCAATCTGCTTGAACACATCTAAGATGCCACTGCCCAAGCTGCCGGTAAAAATAGAAGGCTCGCTGCCTTGGTCATAAATATATTCGCCGGGTTCAGCGCACAAATCTACAACCTTGCCCTGCTCCACGATAATCATTGCCTGACCTTCGTTAACAGCAATAACAGAGCCATTGCTAATAACGTTGGCTTCGGCACTGGTGTTGGAGCTACGGCCTTCACTGCTCAAACGCTTTTGGCCTTTAGTAACCAGCACGTCCTGAGCCAAGCTGTCACAATATATAAACTCTTTCCATTGGTCGCCCAACACGCCACCAATTGCACCCATACCAGCTTTAATAAGACCCATAATCTTTTCCTCCTTTTATCAAAACCACATATGAACTTTAAAATTCTTATCTTATTATAATTCTCCGAAGCTTGCGTATTTCCTTGTATTAAGTAAGTAAAAAAGAGGAGATGTTACTCTCCTCTCATACTCTTCATTAAACGTTGCTTACGCTCCAACACAGTATAGGCAGCTTCGTATGCCTTCACAAGAACCCTGCTGTTATTAACAGGCTTCATCACCATATCCTTGCCTAAGTCCTTACACAGCTTGCCTTCCACATCCGCAACAAAGCGGGTGGGAATGCAGTACCTAGTGCCATCATTGTTGAACATATACAGGTACACACTCATAGCTGCCTGCTCCATACCCGCGCCGCTTTTTCGCAATCGGGCAAGGAACGCTTCATTGGTGTAATGCTCCTCCAAAGGCACCAGCATATAAATTTGCCCGTCCTTTTTAATGGCGGCAACATTACCCTCATCAACATAGGCAATGCCGTTGGCAGTCTTGCCAATTTCTGCCAAGCTTTGCGCCCCACAGCACAGGCTTGGCACCGCCCAAAGTAGCAGCAGTAGCCAAAGTAAAAGCTTGCGTTTCATAAGCAGTTATTATTTAGCAGCTTCTTGTGCCGCAGGCTGTTGTGCTTGTTGAGCAGGTTGCTGCACCGGAGTAAAGGCAAAATCAACCAGCTTGTTTTGTTTATCAAAGGCGAAAATCATGCTTACAATTTTTTCCTTGGTAAAGGAAGCAATGTAGGTTACGCGGTCAGCCTGGTCAAAGCGTTGGAAGGTAAAGAACTTAGCTTCCTTCATAGTGCCAAATTTAATACGCACCTGCTTTTGCAGCTCTGCAAAGGCTTCTTCCGTAACAGCTTGCTTCATATTATCGCTAAAGCCTGCACTCACTTGCGCATACAGGGGCACCGGTTCACCATCAAAAGCATCCATCAATTTTTCTGCAACCTGTTGCTGCTTGCCCAAGTCCTTGCCGTCATTGGCAGCCAAGCCTACGGAGCACACCATCATTAAGCAGCTTACAACCAACATTATCAAAAGTTTCTTCATTTCTTAAACCTCCATCATCATACAAGTAAAGGCGGATATTTCTACCCGCCTTTATTATATCGCATTTATCATTTTAATGCTATGCAATTGTTATAAGAAGCTTATTGCATTTCAGCATGCTTAGCTTGTTGCACTCTTACCTTGGCAGCAACTGCAGCTTTTCTTTCAGCTTCTGCCTTAGCCAATGCCTTTTTAGCTTCTTTGGCCTTAATTTCTTCTGCTAATTGCTCCGGAGTTTTGCGACCGAACTTCCAGGTTGCACCAATACCGCCCATGTATTCGTCACCAGCAGTAGATACACTAAAGCTGAGCATGAAGTCGCGGTTAGGATAGTGGAAGAAGCCCAAAGCCATACCGGTTTCGCCACGATAGTGCCCCAAGCTCATGGAGAATTCAGACGGAGCGCAGGGGTCATAGCCCATAGTACGCAGGTTAGCAATAGCCGCAGTCATCGCACCAACTTTATCCAAGCGGTCTTCTACTTTATCGATGCGGTTATCCAAGCGAGCAACTTCTTCACGACGAATAGCTGCTTCTGCATTGATAGCACCAACAGCGGTTCCTCTACCTTCTTCTACATATTCAGAACGTGCTTGCAGTTCTTGGTCAAGGTTGTCAATCTGTCCGAGGTTGGAAAGGTTGATGTGCTTCTCAGAATCAGCAGGGTCAGTAATGGAAACGTCAGTGGAATTTACAATAGTTTTATTGGTTCCATCAGTTACAATAACTTCGTCACCATTGATATTAGTGTATTCGGTAGTACCTTTATCCACAGCGACAAAAGTTGCACCATTATCAGTAACTGTTACAGAAGTTTTTTCTGTGGTTAAACCGATACCATCATCAGTAACTGTCGCTGCAGATTTACCCTCATGCATACCAATACCATCAGCAGAAAGAGACATCTTAGCATCAGCTGCATTCATAAAAATTGCAGTATCAGAAATCAGTCCAACACCAGATTTAGTCACTGCTAAACTAGACTTATTTCCATTATCAGAATGTAGTCCTACACCATCATCGGTAACATTCAGAATACCGCCATCATCTTTTTTAATGCTTGCACCACTAGCTACATCAAGTCTACCATCAACTTTGACATCTTTATCAAACTCTGCATCATCTTTGAAAGTAGCCTTGCCAGTTACATCAAGAGTACCACCAACAGTAGTATTACCACTTTTTGCCTCTACAGTAAATTTATCTTCACCAACATACAAACCATCCTGGGTCAACTTGGAAACTACATTAACACCGTCTTTTACATAGAAGCCATCACCTTTAGTAACAGTGTTATCACCATTAGCTTCACCAACTTCTACTCTTTGGGTCATCACGGTTTCGTTTCTCAAAACTCCACCATTGATTACGGTCTCACTACCACTAGTATTTTTGAAAGTGGTTCTGCCATTATCTTCGATATTTACATTTTGGTTAGCAAAACTTGCACCTTTGTCAACATCAAGTCTATCTTTAAGAGTAGTAGCACCGGTTACTTCGAGAGTACCGCCAACAGTTGTGTTTCCACTAACAGCAGCAGTATCAGCAGTTAAGCCACCAGAAATTTCTGCACCGCCAGTTGCGGTAATTTTACCAGCATCGCTTACTTTAAAACTATTATTAGAATTAGCAAAATCCTTTGCAACTACGCTACCATCAGTTTCAACTTTAAAATTCTCATTAGCAGCAGTAAGCGCACCACTGTCACTCACCTTAAAGCTACCATCTGCATTTTTGAAATCTTTACCTTCTATGGTACCAGTAACATCCAAATCTTGCCAAACTTCTAACTCACCTTTTACAACAGCATCTTTTTGGGTCACTAATTCACCCTCAACATTCAACTGTTCTCTAACAGTCGCATTTTCTTGTACAATAAGTTGCCCCTCGACATTTAATTGTTCTCTAACGGTTGCATTATCCTGAACTACTAAGTCATTTTCAACATTTAGTGTGCCATCAATACGAGTTGTATTGCTATTTTCGTCATAAGTAATATCTGTAGTTTTTTGTGTCAAAGCAACAACATCATCTTTCAATTTACTAATATCAGTACCGGTAAGTGCAACTCCACCAACACTCAAAGTGCCAGTAGCTGTGATATTACCATCTTTCAGGCTAACTGAGCTCGCTGCCGTACCATTCTGAGTATTAGATGTGATAACAACACCGTTGTCTTTAGTAATAGTAACTTGTGTTGCAGAATTTTTAAGTTCACCAGAAGCATCAACAGTTAAACTAATACCACCACTATTTACTTGAATAACACTACCTTCTGCATTGGTCGGATATCCTAAATTACCAGTATCTTGACCTATATTCGCCGCCCAAACCGGACTTGAGTAGAAGCCGCTCATAACCGTCACACCAATAGCAGCTGCCAACACTTTTAAATTTCTTCTTTTCAACATAGTAGTCACCCTCCTAAATTTCAAGTTTTGCATTTAGTCGCAATTCTAAAGTAAAGCTTGTCCCGTTTCAATTTGGGAAAATCGGCTGCTATGCGATAACCACCCCCACCATTTTTGTTTCTATATTGTCCACTTGCAATGTATACTGTATACCCGTCTTGTATCTTATCCATAGTCTACCATATATATATATATATATATCAACACTTATATTGTATTTATAGTATATTTTTTAATTTCTTTATCAAAAATAAATAGTGCCTGTAAACTTGTTAACACTTTTTCTTCTTGCACTCTACCTGTTTTAGAAGCTATCAAACATTTTCAAATGCTATCTTCTGTTTTGGACAGGAGCCTTACAAAATAAAAAGCCACAAACCAAAATGGCTTGTAGCTTTTCAAAATACTTCTCTTTATTTAGCTTGAGCTTGTTCTTCCAGCATCATACGCATGCAGGAAACAAGGCTTCCCTTTTTACGATGGGTGTTAATGCAATCACAGCATCTACCATGATTTTCACAGCTTATCTTTTTGCAAGGGCAGTTAGCTTCGTTACAACGTACTTTCTCCATATTTGTTCCTCCCAAATCATTTATAGCTTTGCAAGGGTACCAATAATTTGCCGTAAGTACCTTTGCCGTTAGCCAGCATCATGTTCAGCGCCCACACGCCTCGCTCCGCATCGTCTTGGGTGCGTGCGCATTGTACTGCTCTGCGCTCTGCGGTGTATTCCAAAATGCCTTCCAGCTCCAACAGGCAAAACATATCCTGACGTTTCCAGGCGCTCAGTCCCAAATCGCTGAACATTACTGTCAGCATCAGAATCTCGTCCATGCGCCAGCACTCTAGGCGGTAAGCACGTCCATCACTTAAAGCGCCATTGTAATACC
>JAFTMR010000100.1 GCA_017452325.1 Phascolarctobacterium sp.
TTGGAAATCTTTTCCAAGGAGGAAAGTACATGTTACTTGTTATTGATGTAGGTAATACCAATATTGTTGCAGGTGTTTTTGAAGGTAAGGAATTAAGAACCCATTGGCGTTTTTCTACAGACCGTTCTAAGACTGCTGACGAATACGGCATTTTGCTGCGAAGCATGTTCGATTACTGCGACGTTCCCATGACCGAAGTAACCTCCGTTATCCTATCCAGTGTTGTTCCCCCCGTTGTTGTTCCCTTGTGCCACATGTGCGAAAGATATTTTAATGTTAAACCCTTAGTTGTTGGCCCTGGAATCAAGAGCGGTATCTCTATTAAATACGATAATCCTAAAGAAGTTGGCGCAGACCGTATTGTAAATGCGGTTGCTGTGCTTGATAAATATGCAAGTCTTGGTAAACCGATGATTGTTGTGGACTTTGGTACTGCGACAACCTTCTGTGCGCTTTTGCCCAATGGAGAGTATTTAGGCGGTTCCATTGTTCCGGGCATTGGCATTTCTGCGGAAGCTTTGTTCCAAAGAGCTGCTAAGCTCCCCCGTATTGAGCTTATCAAACCGAAGAACGTAATTTGCCGTAATACTGTAAGCTCTATGCAGGCTGGCATTATGTATGGTGCTGTTGGTCAAATGGAAGGCATTGTTAACCATATGAAACGCGAGCTGGGTGGTGAAGCAGTTGTTATTGCTACCGGTGGCTTTGCCAATATGATGAAGAATGAATCCAACGCTATTGATGTTGTTGAACCCTTCCTGACCTTGGATGGCTTGCGTATTCTCTACGAAAAGAACGCAAAATAAAGGAACAGGCCCGCTTCGGCGGGCTTTCTTTTGTTAACTATTTAAGTAAGCTTGAAAGGAAAATCAATGAGGCTTGGTAATTTAGAGTTAAGTGTACCCTTGGTATTGGCACCTATGGCGGGCATTACAGATTTGCCTTTTCGCCTGATTTGTAGGCGTTTGGGTTGTGGAATGACTGTTTCTGAAATGATTAGTGCCAAAGGGCTTCTGTATAATAATGTAAAAACTAAAGAGATGCTTGCCATTGACGAAGACGAGCGTCCTACAGCCATACAACTTTTTGGCAGCGTTCCTGAGGAATTGGCGCGAGCTGCCAAAATAGTTGAAGCTAGTGGTGCGGACATCATCGATTTAAATATGGGGTGCCCCGTTCCGAAAATTGTTAATAATGGGGAAGGTTCTGCTTTAATGAAGAATCCCCAGCTGGCTTACGAGATTTTGGCGGCGATGGTTGAGGCGGTGCAAATTCCCGTAACTGTAAAGTTCCGCGCCGGTTGGGATGCTGATAACCGTAATGCGGTAGAGATTGCTTTGGCGGCTGAACGGGCTGGTGTGGCGGCGGTTGCCGTACACGGACGTACTCGTGTACAATTTTACGAAGGCAAGGCGGATTGGAGCATCATTCGTGACGTGAAACAGGCAGTTAAAGTTCCTGTCTTTGGCAATGGAGATATCTTTACTGCTGCAGACGGTGTACGTATGTTGGAAGAGACAGGCTGCGACGGCTTGATGGTTGGTCGTGGTGCTGACGGTAATCCTTGGCTTTTTACTCAATTGAAAGCAGTGTTGGAAGGTAGGGAGCTTCCTCTTGCTCCTGCTTTAGATGAACGTTTGGATTTAGCGGCAGAGCATTTACAGATGCTCATTGACTATAAAGGGGAATATATCTCAGTCAAAGAAATGCGTCGTCATATTTCTGCTTATCTGAAGGGATTGCCCCACGCTGCTGAATTTAGAAGCCGCTTTCATAAGATTGATACCCAAGTACAATTTATGGAGCTGTTGGCGGAATACCGCGCTTGTGCTCATGAGTACTTCGCTGCGGAAAAACGCTTTCATCAAAGTTGAGAAAGCAGTTTGTCTGTGGTAAAATAAACATTTGTAAACTGATTGATTATAGGAGAAAGGCTATGAGTTCCGCAGGATATTGCAAGCATATCATCAGCATTAGTTTAGGCTCTTCCCAGCGTGATGCACAGGCTGTGGTTAAGCTTGGTGATGTGGAGGTTTTAGTTGAGCGTCGTGGTACTGATGGAGATTTTGCCAAGGCGCGTCAGTTAATGGAGCAGTACGATGGCAAGGTTGATGCCATTGGTTTAGGCGGAACTGACCTTTTTGTTTATGCAGGCAGGGATCGTTATACATTTCGTGAATCTGCACGCTTAGTTGCTAATGTAAAGCACACCCCTGTTCTCGATGGCAGCGGTTTGAAGAATTCCTTGGAACGTAGGCTTATCCATAAGCTTGCTTCTAACGGATGTATGGCTTTTCAAAATAAAAAGGTACTGCTAGTTTGTGGTGTGGACCGTTTTGGTATGGCAGAGGCTTTGCAGGAGGCGGGTGCCAAGCTAACCTTTGGCGATTTGCTTTTTGGCTTGGGAATTGATAAACCTATTTATTCCTTGGGGGCTTTGGCTTCTTGGGCTAAGGTGCTAGCGCCTGTGGTTACCAAGCTGCCTGTAAGCTGGCTATATCCCATGGGTAAGGAGCAGCATAAACGCACTCCTAAATTCCCTAAATATTTTTTTGAAAATGATATCATCGCCGGAGACTTTCATTTTATTCGTAAGTTTATGCCTGAGAGTTTGCCGGGAAAAATTATAATTACTAACACTGTTACTATTGCTGATAGAAAGCTGTTGCGAGAAGCGGGGGTAAGTATTTTGATTACTACCACTCCTTGTTTGGAAGGGCGCAGCTTTGGCACCAATGTTATGGAAGCCCTTTTGGTTGCAGTAAAAGGTGCGCAAGCACCCTTGAGCGCAACTGAATATATAGATTTGCTAGAAGAGTATCAAATAGAATCTTCTTTTGAAAATTTAAGTATCTAGGAAGAAATCATGGAAAAATTTGCTTTTATCTTTCATCCTATATCTATCAAAGATATGGAGCATGTATCACCCATAATGAAGTTTATACCTGATAGACTTATCGAAGCAGGCTTGAAGCTTAAACGTCCTTTTAAGGTATCCCATATTACCGGGGTACAAAGCGAGCACGCAGAGGCAGAAGGCTGGTTCGTGGGTGTCCCCCTCACTGCGAGACAGATGGTGGAGTTGCCGGAAGAGTTTGTTATGGATAGAATCATTGAAGCCGGCAAGGTCGCCCAGGAGCTGGGAGCTAAGATTGTAGGATTAGGTGCCTTTAGTTCCATTGTCGGTGATGCGGGGATTACGGTTGCCAAGAATTTAGATATTGCTGTAACTTCTGGTAACAGCTATACGGTAGCAACCGCTTTGCAGGGAACCAAGGAAGCAGTCAGGATCATGGGTAAGCGGTTAAGTGATTGCCGCGCGGTTGTAGTTGGCGCCAGCGGTTCCATTGGTGCTGCCTGTGTTCGCCTGCTTGCCAAAGAAGTTCCCCACGTTACCATGGTTGCACGTCATTTGGAACCCTTGGAGGATATTGCAGAAGAACTTTTGCGTAAGGAAAGCTGTCAGGTTGAAGTCACCAGTGATATTCACTCTGCTTTGAAGGAGGCGGATATCGTACTGACTGTTACCAGCGCCTTGGACTTTCTTATTGAACCGGAAGATTTAAAATCTGGAGCGGTAGTGTGTGACGTGGCGCGTCCTCGCAATGTATCTAAGGAAGTTTCTTTAAAGCGTAAGGATGTACTGGTAATTGAAGGTGGCATTATCAATGTTCCCGGTGATGTAAACTTCCGCTTTAATTTTGGCTTCCCACCAAAAACTTCCTACGCTTGTATGGCAGAAACTATGATTTTGGCTTTGGAAAAGCGTTATGAAAATTTTAGTCTTGGTCGCACTCTTGATGTGAATAAGGTTGATCTAATCTCGCGATTGGCAGCTAAGCATGGCTTTAGCTTAGCCGGCTTTAGAAATTTTGAAAGAGCTATTACCAAATCGGAGATAGAAGAGGTTATGAGCTATGCCTTAGAAAACCTTGCCATCCATCGTGGCTGATGTTGACAATTCACCTTATAAAAATTATAATTTATGGCAGAATTTAATTTATATGCGTATGTCGTGCGTTGAAGGTGTCTTTAACGCAGTTTATTACGGATAAATAAAAGATGAAGGAGCAGGAAAATGGCTACTAAAGAAACTATTTTGACAGCTGAAGGCCTGAGAAAATTAGAGGATGAGCTGAATAATTTACGCACTGTCCGTCGACAAGAGGTTGCTGAACGTTTAAAGGTTGCAATCTCCTATGGCGATATCAGCGAAAACTCCGAATATGATGACGCTAAGAGCGAGCAAGCTTTTATTGAAGGTCGTATTCTGGAATTGGAACAAATGATTAACACCGCTACCATCATTGACGATACCGCTAACAAGAAAAAGGGTATTGTATCCCTTGGTTCTACCGTTATCGTTAGAGATTTGGAAACCGGTGACGAAGACGAATACACTATTGTTGGTACTACCGAAGCTGATCCATTTGAAAACCGTATTTCCAACGAATCTCCCGTAGGTGCAGCTATTCTTGGTCAAAAGGTTAACACCGTTGTTCAAGTAAATACTCCTGTGGGCGAGCTGTCCTATAAAATTATTAAAATTTCTTAATTAGGAGGATTAGCATGGCTGAAGAAAAGACCATTCTTAATGAAACTGACCTTAACGAGCAAATGCAAGTCCGCCTGGACAAAATGCATAAGATTGAAGAAAAAGGTTGGAAACCTTTTGGCTATAGATATGAATACACCCATCGTTCCGGTGACGTGAAAGAACAATTCGAAGTATTGTCCGAAGCTGAAACCGAAGTTAAACTGGCTGGTCGTGTAATGGCTATTCGTGGTCATGGCAAAACCTGCTTCATGGATATGCAAGACACCGATGGACGCATCCAAGTTTATGTTCGTAAGGACGTATTGGGTGAAGAGAACTATGCGTTGATTAAAATGATGGATATCGGTGATACTGTAGGCGTAACCGGTACTGTATTCCGTACTCATATGGGCGAAGTGTCCATTAAAGCTGCGTCCTTGGAAATGCTTTCTAAAGCATTGCGTCCCTTGCCGGAAAAATGGCATGGCTTGAAAGACGTGGAAACCCGTTATCGTCAACGCTATGTAGATTTAATTGTAAATCCCGACGTGCGCGATACTTTTGTAAAGCGCTCTCAAATTATCAGAAGCGTGCGTGACGTTCTGGACAGCCATGGCTTCCTGGAAGTTGAAACTCCGATTCTCAACACCATTGCCGGCGGCGCTGCTGCTCGTCCCTTCATCAGCTATCATAATGCTTTGGATATGCAAGTTTATATGCGTATTGCACCGGAACTGTATCTGAAACGTTTGATTGTTGGCGGTATGGACCGCGTTTACGAACTTGGTCGCGTATTCCGTAACGAAGGTATTGATAATAGACACAATCCGGAATTTACCAGTGTTGAAATTTATCAAGCATTTGCTGATTATCGCGATATGATGGACCTGACCGAAGAAGTAGTTGTAAAGACTGCGGAAAAAGTTTTGGGCACCACCAAAATTGTTTATGAAGGCACTGAAATCGAACTGGCTTCTCCTTGGAAACGCATCAGCATGATTGACGCTGTAAAAGAATATGCAGGCAAAGACTTTACCAATGTAACCGACGTTGAAGAAGCTCGTGCTATGGCAAAAGAGCTGAACGTAGAAGTAGAAGCTACTTGGGGCGTTGGTAAAATTATTAACGCTTGCTTTGAAGAATATGTTGAAGATAAACTCATTCAACCTACTTTTATCACCGGTCATCCCAAAGAAATTTCTCCTTTGGCAAAATCTAACCCGGAAAATCCGGAAATTACTGATCGTTTTGAAGCATTCATCTATGGCCGCGAAATTTGTAACGGCTTTACCGAATTGAATGACCCCATCGACCAACGCGAACGTTTCATGAAACAAGTGGAAGAACGAGCAAATGGCGACGAAGAAGCTAATATGATGGACGAAGATTTCGTTACCGCTTTGGAATACGGCTTGCCTCCTACAGGTGGCTTAGGCATTGGTATCGACCGTCTGGTTATGTTCTTGACTGATAGCTCCACCATTCGTGACGTATTGTTCTTTCCCACCATGAAACCCTTAAAAGGTGAACAACCTGTAGAAGCTGCTCCTGTGCAAGTACAAGCAGAAGCTTCTGTTGCTGCGCCTGTAGTTCCTGAAGTTATCGACTTCTCTAAAGTGGAAATTGAACCCCTCTTTGAAGAAGCAGTTGATTTTGATACCTTTGTTAAGTCTGACTTCCGCGCTGTAAAAGTATTGGATTGCAAAGCTGTTCCTAAGAGCAAGAAGCTGCTGCAATTTACTTTAAATGATGGCACCGGTAAAGAACGTACCATTTTGAGTGGTATCCGTGCCTTCTATGAACCGGAAACCCTGATTGGCAAAACCTTGATTGCGATTACCAACTTGCCTCCGCGTGCAATGATGGGTATCGAGTCCTGTGGTATGCTTATCTCTGCTATTCACAGCGAAGAAGGCGAAGAGAAACTGCATCTGTTGATGGTTGATGACCATATTCCTGCCGGTGCAAAGCTCCGCTAATTTAAAACTGTAGCTTTTGGGCTGTCGTGCGTAAGCGCGACAGCCCTTTATGCTTCTCAAATGTTTCACGTGAAACATTTGACGGAGGGGGACATGGTCAAGTGAAAAGATTAAGAAAAAACTTTTTGAGAAAAAAGTAAAAAAGTTTTTAAAAAGGTGTTGACATATCTTGGGAGTGGTGGTATTATAAACAAGTCGCTGACGTAAGCGACTACAGAACCTTGAAAACTGAACAATAACCTAGAAAAA
>JAFTMR010000101.1 GCA_017452325.1 Phascolarctobacterium sp.
CCGCACATTCGCTTTTTTCTAGGTTATTGTTCAGTTTTCAAGGTTCTGTAGTCGCTTACGTCAGCGACTTGTTTATAATACCACCACTCCCAAGATATGTCAACACCTTTTTTAAAACTTTTTTGCTTTTTTCTTCGGAAGTTTTGCAAATGACAAATCTACCTTTAAGTGGTATAATACTTTGAGGTGTCGGCACTCTTGCTGCACTCCAATATTTCAACAAGCGAGGTTAATATGATACTTTCCATTCTTAAAACATTCTTAATCTTCATAAGCTCTGTGATGATTATGGCTGTTTCTGTTTGGTACGGCTTCTCTGGTTTATTTGCTCCTAAAAATATGGACGAGCATTTGCAGCCGGATGCCGCTTCTGAATTTTACGATAGTAAGGGTGAATTAATTTACACTACACTTTCTGAAGAACGTCGTATTCCAATTAACATCAACTATATTCCAGAACATACTCAACAAGCTTTTATATCTATTGAAGATAATCGCTTTTACGAGCATATGGGTGTTGATTTCCGCGGTACAGCTCGTGCTGTTGTTTCAACATTGAGCGGTCGCGAAGTACAAGGTGGCAGCACCATCACCCAACAGCTGGCAAAAAATGCTTTCCTAACTCAAGAGCGAACTATCACTCGTAAGGTTAAAGAAGCTTTTATTGCAAGGGAATTAGAAAAGCGTTACACCAAGGACGAGATTCTGGAAATGTATCTGAATCACATTTACTTCGGTCAAGGCGCATACGGTGTAGAAAGTGCTGCGAGATATTATTTTGGCAAGGAAGCTACGGAACTGAGCATTGCTGAATCCGCAACCTTGGCAGCAATTCCTAAAAGCCCCAACTATTTTAATCCTTTTGAGAATCCTAAAGCAAGTAAAGAACGCCAAGAGCTGGTAATCGACCAAATGGTCAAATACGGCTACATCACCGAAGAGCAGGGCAAGAAAGCTAAGGCAGAAAAGCTTAAACTGGCAACAGCCCGCAAAAAGACCTCTAACCCTAACTTCTATTTCATAGACATGATTACCCAAAAGGTTATTGATGAACTTGGTGCAGAAGCACTCTATAAGGGTGGTTTAAAAGTTTACACTACTCTGGACAGCGATATGCAAAAGGCTGCCATTGAGTCCCTGAAATATCTGCCTGAAGCTCCCAAGGTGGAATCTAACTCTACCAAGCCCCCTCTCGCATACACTGATAAAAACAAACTAACTCAACCTCAGGTTGCCTTAGTTGCCATTGACCCTAACACTGGTCACGTCAAAGCAATGCTTGGTGGACGTGGTCAGGATAAATTCAATCGTGCTACCCTTTCTGTACGTCAGCCCGGTTCTTCCTTCAAACCTTTCGTATATTTAACCGGTATGGCTAATGGCTTCACCCCAGCTAGTATTATGGAAGATAAAGAAGAAGAATTCGACAAAGACTGGAAACCTAGAAACGTTACTAAAAAATGGTACGGCAAGGTAAGTCTACGTACCGCAATTGCCCGCTCCATGAACATTCCTACAATTAAGCTGGCCCGCGAAGTGGGCGTTCATAAAGTTGTTGAGACCGCTCAAAAAATGGGCATCAGCACCTTGGTTAATGAAGGAAAATATACTGACGCCAACCTTTCTATGGCGATTGGTGGTCTAAGCCATGGTGTAAGTCCTTTAGAAATGGCATCTGCATATGGCGTGTTTGCCACCAATGGTATTTTGTGTAAGCCTTTCGCTCTGCTCAAAGTTACCGACGCACACGGAAAAGTTCTTTACGAACAAGAAACTGTTGCTAAACGCGTAATGGATCCCAAACCCGTATACACCACAGTCAACATGTTAGAAGATGTGCTCATCTGGGGCAGTGGCGGTGGCATGGGCATTGGACGTCCTGCAGCTGGAAAAACCGGCACCACCGATAACTATGTGGATGCTTGGTTTGTTGGCTTCACCCCTGACCTGAGTACTGCTGTTTGGGTTGGCGATGACAACAACAGAACCCTTGACAATATGTCCGGTAGTGGTACTCCCCTTTCCATCTGGCATGATTTCATGATCAATGCTCACAAGAACATCCCAGTAAGCGATTTTGTAAATCCCGGCGTGGAGATTCCTCCTGAGCCAGTAATCCTGCAAGACGAAACTGCTGAGCTTGAAAAAGAAATGGCTAAGAAGCTTGAAGAAGAAAAAGCCCAGGCTAAAGCTCGTGAAGAATTAGAAAAGGCGAAGGAAAAGGAAGAGCGCAAGGACAAAAAAGATAAAGATAAGAAAAAACGCAGAAGAGATAAGGACGAAAACAGAGAAGAAGATGAGGATAAACCCATCGTTAGCAACAAACCTGTTCGTCGTAGCATGAAAGAACGTATCCAAGAAATTCTTGGACAAAGAGCTCAATAGCGATTAGCCCCTACAGCCTTCCACTGTAGGGGTTTTCTTTTTAAAAAATTATCTTCTCACTCTTAGTACAGTAGGCAGTAGCCAAGAGTTATGCTATAATTAAGCTACCAGTTGAATATCATATGAAGAAATATATTTTGAAAAGGAGTAACTCTATGAGCAACAAACCCTTAAAAATAGTTGAAACCGTATTACGCGACGGTCATCAATCTCTGGCTGCAACCAGAATGCGTATCAGTGACATGCTCCCCGTTCTGGAAAAAATTGATGATATTGGCTACCATGCAGTGGAAGCTTGGGGCGGCGCAACCTTCGACTCCTGTCTCCGTTTCCTGAATGAAGATCCCTGGGAAAGACTGCGTACCTTGAAAAAGCATCTGCCTAAAACTCCCATCCAAATGCTGCTTCGCGGTCAAAATGTTTTGGGCTACAACCACTACGCTGACGACGTGGTAACCGAATTTGTAAAGCGCTCCGTTGATAACGGCGTTTCCATTATGCGTATCTTTGACGCACTGAACGATACCCGCAATCTTGAATGTGCAATGAAGGCTGCTAAAGAGGCAGGCGCTCATGTGCAAGGTTGTATCGTTTACACCATCAGCCCCTACCACAAGGATAGCGACTTTGTTAATCTTGGTAAAGAGCTGGTACAAATGGGTGCTGACTCTATCTGCATCAAAGACATGGCAGGCCTGCTCCGTCCTTTCGCAGCAGAAAGCTTAGTTCGTAGCTTGAAAGCAGAACTTAACGTTCCCATTGACCTGCACACCCATTTCACTAGCGGCATGGGCGATATGACTTACCTGAAGGCTGTCGAAGCAGGTGTTGACATCATTGACACCGCACTCTCCCCCTTCTCTGTAGCTACCAGCCAACCCTGCACCGAATCCATTGTTGCTACTTTACAAGGTCATACCCGTGATACCGGTCTGAGCCTTACCGCACTTCATGATTTGGCAGACCACTTCAAACAAGTTAAAACTTCCTTGACCAACGACTTCAACCTGAACACCAATATCCCCATTGACCCGAAAGTACTCACCTTCCAGATTCCTGGCGGTATGCTTTCCAACCTTCTCAACCAAATGAAGGAGATGGGCGTTGCAGACAAATATGAACAGCTCTTGGAAGAAATGCCTCGTGTACGTGCAGACCTTGGCTATCCCCCGCTGGTAACTCCTACTAGCCAAATTGTTGGCTCCATGGCAGTTATGAATGTAACCTTTGGCCGTTACAAAATGATTCCTCGCGAAGTAAAAGACTTGATTCTTGGCAAATATGGTCGTACTCCCGCACCCATCAATGAAGAAATCAAAAAGATGGCTATCGGCAACACTCCGCAAATCAGCTACCGTCCGGCTGATGACATTCCGCCCCAAATGGAAAAACTTACCAAACAATTGGCAGAAGCTGGTTATCCCAACGCTTCCGTAGAAGATGTACTGAGCTACGCTTCCTTCCCCGAAGTTGCACTGAACTTCTTTAAAAACAACAGATAAAGCAAAGGCTCCCTCACACGAGGGAGCCTTTAGTTGTTTAATCATCACTTTATTTTTTTGCCAACAGTTCTTGAAGCATTGCTTTCATTTCTGCCATTTCAGCTTTCATAGCCTCATTATCAGCCTTGATTGCTTCGTTTTCTGCTTTAACAGCGTTTACTTCTTGGATAAGTTCACGTTTACTCATCTTAGCAAAGCCATTTGCTTTATCCAAACCAATGGAGATACCAAGGTTAACCATATTTTCGCCGTTGCCCATGGTGCCACCAAGGCTTACCATAAATTTTTCGTTAGGACGATAGAACGCACCAAGCGCTGCTGCGTTTTCGCCTGCGTAGTTACCCATGCCAGCACTAAAAGTAAGCTTGTCATCGGGGTCATAATCCAACGGATGCAGTGCTGCCAAAGCTGCTGCACCTGCGCCTACCTTGTTAATCTTAGCGTTGGTTTTATCAAGGCGTTGGTTGATGCCTGCAACAGAAGCATTGCTACCACCAAGCTTTTCATCTATTTCAGCTTTAGTGTAAAGGTTTTCTGCTTCAACTTCTTTTGCAGTTATCTTTTCAGCAGTTACATTACCGTCTTTGTCAACTTTAAACTTATCACCAGCGGCTTTTACGCTACCGTCAGCACCAACTTCAAACTTACCAGATGCACCTTTAATTTTGCCATCTTTAGTCATTGACGCTTTAGCATTTTCAGCAGTATGGGTACCACCATCCCAAACGTAGAAACCAGAACCATCAATACGAGCAGAGTTGGTGCCTACTGTAATGCCATCAGAATCTATAGTTACAGGATTTTCTGCCCCCCCAGCATTAACTGTTATACTACCATTACCATCCTTTTCTATAACATCTGCAATCGCTTGTTGATTGGCATATACATAACCATCCAGCTTAAAAATAGCATTAGTCAATGTGTCTTCATTGTTAATAAAATGTAACAGACTAGGAGGTATACTTGATAAACCAGTACCAATTATATCACCTACCCTATTATCTAACTCCAAAACAGAGCCAACTAAATCACTTCCAAACTTAACATAGTTAGTATCAGTACCTAGCAACTTAGTCGTGTCACCGATCTTATTATTGATACTACCAACACTTGTTTCGATGCTAGTCTTAACATTATACAACTGCCCACCAGTTACAGCCTCATGAGAATCTTCGCTTATACTACCATTCGCCACATTAACAATTTTTCTATAGTCAGCACCCACACCACCTGTAGCACCACCATTACCTACACTCACTACGTTAGACGCATTCGCAATAGAACCATAACCCAAAGCAACGCTATTATCTGAACTTGTATCAACAGTAGCATTATTACCTAAAGCAACAGAATTTGCACTTTTTACATGAGAATTTATCCCAATAACAATACTATTCGTAGCGCCCGACGTTATATTACCAGGATTTATGTCCTCATTAGCATCTTCCATCTTAGAATAGCCCACACCAAAAGAAGTTCCAATGATAGTGCCTGCATTACTAAAAGTATACACACTATATGTACCATCGCTAATATCCACATTCTCTGCCCACACAACACTACTGCTCATTAGCACCGCACCGGTTAAAAGCCCTAATACTACCCGTTTCGCCAAATTCTTTTTCATAGTTTACGCCTCCTTGAAAGCTTTTATATAATAGCCTGTACTACCAACAGGCTAAAAAACAAAGTCATTTCTTACATTTCTTACACATCTTGTATTTTCTTAAAATTCTGCTTCTATGCATATTGTACTAAAAAAAAAAGCGATTGGTCAAGTCAGAAGGACAACTATTTTTAGTTTGTCTATCCATCACGTTCTTTCTGTATACTTTGTATTCCTTTTCCATGCTAAGGTAAACAATTCAAAACGGTTTACCCCTAACACCTTGCACAGCCTCAAAGTAATTTCCAGTCCTACGCTTTTTAAGAATTTATGTCCCCTTTTTCATTTTTAGACCCACTATAAGGGTGAAAGGTGAAATCAAAGCATCGCGCACTTCAACAAATTAAAAATCCCCGTTCAAAAACTGAACGGGGATTGGTTGCTTATGGAATATTTTATTTTACAGCAGCTGCACAACGAGCGCAGAGAGTAGGATGTTCTGCATCCTTGCCAACTTCGTCACTGTAAATCCAGCAGCGTTCACATTTTTCGCCTTCTGCAGCTACAACAGCAACTTTCAAATCTTCGCGACCAGTTGCAGCGCCTTCTTCAACACCTTCAACGATGGTTGCTTTAGAAACGATAAGTAAGGTTGCCAGTTCAGATTCTACAGATTTCAAGATTGCCAGAGCATCGCCAGTTGCATACAAGGTTACGTTAGCATCCAAGGAGTGACCAATGGTTTTTTCACGACGAGCAACTTCCAGAACTTTGGTAATTTCGCTACGGATGTCGATGAAGTTATTCCATTTGGTTTCCAAAGCTTCGTCAAGATATTCTTCTTTAACTTTGGGCCAGGGCAGCATTTGTACGGACAAGGGAGCGTTAGCAGGTTTCTTCATGAATTGCCATACTTCTTCCATGGTGAAGCTGAGTACCGGAGTAAGCATTACCATCAAGTCCATAAGGATTTCGTACATAGCAGTTTGAGCGCTACGACGTTCTTTGCTATCCGCTTTGTAAGCATAGAGACGGTCTTTGAGAATATCCAAATAGTAGCTGGACATTTCAACAGTGCAGAAGTTATGAATTGCATGATACAGCAGATGGAATTCATAGTTTTCGTAAGCTTCGGTAACTTCTTTTTTCAGAAGCTGCAAGTGCATCAATGCCCAACGGTCAAGCTCCAGCATTTCGTTAAAGGGAACAGCATCTTTTTCATAGTCAAAGTCATTGGTATTGCTCAAGATGTAACGCATAGTGTTACGAATCTTGCGATAAACCTCAGAAAGTTGTTTAACAATCTTCGGAGAAATACGGATATCTGCTTTGTAGTCAGAGGAAGCAGTCCACAGACGAACGATATCAGCACCGTATTGGTTAATGATTTCTTGAGGAACCATTACATTACCAACGGATTTGGACATTTTACGGCCTTCGCCGTCAACTACATAACCATGGGTCAATACGGATTTGTAGGGAGCTTTGCCGGTAACAGCAACAGCGGTCAACAAGGAAGATTGGAACCAGCCACGATGTTGGTCGCTGCCTTCCAAGTACATATCTGCAACTTGGCCCAGTTCGGGACGTTGCATAACAACGGATTGGTGAGTGGAACCGCTGTCGAACCAAACGTCCATGATGTCGGTTTCTTTATGGAAATGGTTGTGACCGCATTTAGGGCAAACAGTGCCAGCAGGCAACAGTTCTTCCGCAGAACGAGCCCACCAAGCGTCGCAACCTTCTTTTGCGAAGATACTTGCAACGGATTCAATGGTTTCATCGTTAATCAGATGTTCACCACATTCATCGCAGTAGAATACGGGGATGGGTACACCCCAAGTACGTTGACGGCTGATGCACCAGTCGTGACGTTCAGCAACCATGTTGTGAATACGTTGTTGGCCCCAAGAAGGAATCCACTTAACATCTTCATCGATTGCTTTAAGAGCAGCATCACGGAAACCATCAACAGATGCAAACCATTGGGGAGTTGCACGATAGATGATGGGGTTCTTGCAGCGCCAGCAGTGTGCATATTGGTGCTTGATATTTTCTTTGCCAAGGAGCATATTCAGCTCGGACAAATATTTCAGAATGGGGATGTTAGCATCGAATACAAACATACCAGCAAAGCGGTCGCCTGCTTCTGCGGTCAATTTACCTTGTTCATCAACGGGGCAAAGGATGGGCAGTTTATACTTCAAGCCAGTTTCAAAGTCAACGTCACCATGACCAGGAGCAGTATGTACGCAACCGGTACCTGCTTCAGTGGTAACGTAGTCAGCCATTACAACCAAGGATTCACGGTCCAGTTCAGGCATGGGATGTTTGCATTTTGCAAATTCCATTTCTTTACCCATAACGGTACCAAGGATGTTGCTCAAGTCTTTTTTGCAAACAGCGCCAACTTGTTCCAACATATCTTTAGCCATGAATACTACTTCGCCTTCAACTTCTACCCAAGCATATTCTAAATTGGGATTCAAAGCTACTGCAACGTTAGCAGGCATGGTCCAAGGAGTGGTGGTCCAAATTACCATGGATGCGTTTTTGCCTTTTGCAGCTTCGGGCATTTTGCCGAGGTCGTCAATGATGGGCATTTTTACATAGATGGTCGGAGTTTTTTGTTCGCCGTATTCGATTTCAGCTTCAGCCAAAGCAGTTTCACAATGAGGGCACCAGTAAACGCTCTTCTTGCCTTTGTAGATATAGCCTTTTTTAGCCATTTCACCAAACACGCGGATTTGTTCTGCTTCAATGTGAGGGAACAGGGTTACATAGGGATGTTCCCAGTCACCCAGAACGCCCAAACGTTTGAAGTCTTCACGTTGCAGGTCGATGAAGCGCAGTGCATAATCGTGGCATTGACGACGCAGAGTAAGGTCATCAATTTCTTTACGGTTCAAGCCCAATTCTTTGATAGCAGCGTGTTCGATGGGCATACCATGAGTATCCCAACCAGGAACATACGGGGTGTCGAAGCCTTGAGCGTATTTGTATTTAATGATGATATCTTTCAGAATTTTATTCAGTGCATGACCCATGTGAATTTTGCCGTTTGCATACGGAGGGCCATCGTGAAGGATGAATTTTTCGTTACCTTCATGGAGAGCTTGTTTCTTCCAATAAATATCGTTTTCTTGCCAGAACTTTTCAAATTCGGGTTCGCGTTGCGGCAAATTAGCACGCATGGGGAATTCAGTTTCCGGCAGGTTCAAAGTTTTGCTGTAATCCATTGCCATTTGTTTATCTTACCTCCAAATAATATTAACATTGTAATCCAAGACTGTTCAGAAAGTATTAGCTGCAAGTAAGAACGAGAAGGCGTACGTTAATACTCCTAGGAGTTCTGACGCAGCAGATAATGCTTTGTGGGCAGTCTAATAAAAATAAAAACGCCCGTCCCAATAGGGACGAGCGTAAACATACCCGTGGTACCACCCTAATGACAACAATAAACGTTGCCACTCGAAACGCTGTATCGGGCGTTTCCCGTACTCATCTACTTTATTCGACGAATCCACTCCGAAGTGATCTTCACCAGTTTAAACATTGTTTGGGCTTGCACCATCCCCAAATCGCTTTGCTTGTCGCTACAGGCTACTGTCTTCATCATAGCGTTAACCAATATTAAAACAACATAATTATAACCCAGTCAATTTAACAAGTCAATAACAATCGCTCCGGCTCAACGCTTTTCGTATTTAAAATCGAAAATTCCGTAGCCCTTTCCTTCATTTAAATGAGAGGTATCATTTAAACGGAAGATGGAATGTTCATGCCACTTGTTTCTTCCCAAAACAGAAACACTTGCCGGTAATACATCAACGGACATATTAAGCTCCACTACCTGCTTCATATCCATCCCTAGCCAGCGGAAGATAATATTCTGCACCGTACCCTTGTGCGCAACGATAATGAGATTCTCCTTGTCCAAATCAGCGCACTCTTCAAGCCCTTGCACATTGCGCTCATAAAACTCAATGCGCGTCTCGCCACCAGGATAGTTGCGATGATAAAGCTCCTGCTCCGTTGCGGGACGACAATAGATTTTTTTAGCCTCTTCTTCTGTCAGGCCTGCTGCTTCCCCATTATTCTTTTCGCGTAAAAAGGCGTACTTTTCTATTTTATCTGCGCATCCCAAAGCCCTACCGATAATTTCAGCTGACTCTACTGCACGCTTCAAATCGCTGGTCAAAATGCGTAGCTTCGTATTCCTGCCTGCAAAATCAGCCGCCAATTTTTTAGCAGCCATTTCAATCTGCCAACGTCCCCTGTCAGTTAGTTCAGAATCAGTCCAACCGCCGGTAAGCTTTAAGGTGTGATGGGTTGCTTCGCCGTGACGCACTAAAATAATCATTTTGTCCCTCCGTTACTCTCCGGTGTGGTCCTCAAAATTTTCCAGTAACTCCATTTGAGTTTTTAAAAGATGCATCATATGATTACGATGTACCATTGCTTTTTTCACCTGGTTATTATAAGCGTTTTCTGCCAAGGAAGCTCTTGATTCTGCATCAAAAATAATTTTACGACAACGTTCTTCGGCATCACCAACAATTTTGCGGTAATTAACATTAGCTTCCATCATCATCTTGTTAGCTTCGCTACGGGCATTTTCTAAAGTTTTTGCTGCCTCAGCTTCTGCAGAATTAGTACGACGCTTGCAGATATCCTCGGTAGTAACTTTCAGTTTAGCAACTTCCATCTCCGCAGTGTTACGCATCTTCTCGACAAAGCTTTTAGTCTCTTCCTTTAGCTTATTGCACTCTGCTTCCGTAGCGTTAAGCATATTTTCAGTTTTGGTTTTTGTTTGGCTATACATATCTTCTGCTTTCGCCATGGCATCAGCCAAAAGCTGGTCACACTTCACTTGGGTTTCATGTTCTAAAAGAGCAGCCTTCTTCTCGCTATTAGCCTTCACTTCGTCAGCAGTTTCTTGAGCTACCGCCAAAGTACTTTGCATAGTAGCTTCCATCTGCTGATAGTATTCCAGCTTGGAGCTAACACGCTCAATGGTTTCTTTCAGCTCCATATTATCGGTAAACAGATACTCGTATTCCTTACGCAGCTCTGCCAAATATTTATCTACCTCTTCTACCTCGTAACCGCGAAAGCCCTTGGTAAAAGTTTTATTCTTAATATCCTGCGGTGTTAACATTGCTACTCCCCTATCTTAAATAAATCGTTTCAAAGTAACACTAATGCGTCCCTTCTTAGTGGTTCCTCGAATCTCAGCCACTTCCACCCTGCCACGACCGCGGAAGGAAATTACATCCCCTTCGTTCACAGCTTGGGCAGCCTTCTTGGCTTCTTTCCAGTTCAGCTTCACGTTCAAGCTTTTAATCTCATCAGACATCCTACTACGGGAAACGCCATAACCGGCAGCTGCCACTGCATCCAGACGCAGGTCCGCCACAGTTGCGTTAATAACCTTTACCTTTTCTTCCTTTTGCAGTAAGTCTTCCGCACTAATCTCCGTCAGAGTAACAGGTGCAGAACCAATCTGGGTTAAATTACTGTTCAAGTAGTTGGTCAAGGTCTTTTCCACTACAAACTGCGCACCTTCAGGAACAAAGACAATGTCACCCAAAGCTTCACGTTTGCAGCCGGTACCCATGAACGCACCCAAAATGTCTCGATGGGACAAATCGTAATAACGCTTATCCCAACCTGCCAAGAAATAGGTAATGCCATAATCAGGCGTACCGTAAAAATCTTCAGCAATAAAAGCAACCTTGACACGTTCCGCATTCTTGAAGCCGCCATAGCTTTCCAGCTTAATATTTTCAAAATTGGCAACGATGATTTCTGCCACATTGTAAGCGTGAGGATCAAGAAACTCGCTCACCCTGTACTTACGGCTTTTGTTAGCGCCTTCCGCCAAATCCAACAGCTTCGCCGCCAACTGCTCGTCACCGCCAGCCCTAAAATATCTTAAAATCTTTTCTCTATCTGCCATAAATTATTTTCCTTGTAATTCGTCACTACGCTTCAGTACTGCCTGTACTGCATCGTAGAAGGCACCACGCACCCCATGATTTTCTAAAGCGTGAATGCCTGCAATAGTTGTACCGCCGGGAGAAGTTACCTGGTCACGCAATACGGCAGGGTGCAAACCAGTTTCAATACACATCTTACCGCTGCCTGCCAAGGTTTGTGCAGCCAATTTAATCGCTAAGGGGCGAGGCAAGCCGGCACGCACGCCTGCGTCTGCCAAAGCATCAATAATTACGAAAGCGTATCCCGGTCCACAGCCGCTAACAGCAGTAATGGCTTCCAAAGCACTTTCAGCCACAACTTCTACCTCACCGCAACAGCCAAAGATAGCTTTAGCAATTTCCAGCATTTCGTCTGTAACCTTTTCATCACGACAAATAGCAGTCATGCCTGCGCCAACTGCTAACGGAGTGTTGGGCATAGTGCGGATTACAGGGAACCCCGGAGCATAATCGTGAAGCATATCCAAGGTAACACTACCCATAATGGAAAGTACCCACGCATCTTCCTTAAACTCTGCAACTAAATCTTTAGTCAATGCCACAGGGGCAACTTGAGGCTTAACTGCAAAGATTACCAAGTCAGCATCACGCACTGCGTCTTTATTGGCTGTGGTAGCATTCACACCATAAGCTTCCTTTAAATATGTACAGCGCTCAGCGGAATGTTCACCAACGGCAATGGTGCTTCCCGCAACCAAACCGCTACTGGTAATACCTTTAATGATGGCTTCTGCCATGGCACCGCCACCGATGAAAGCAATTTTATTTACATTTATTTTTTCCATGGCTGTTCACCCTTTTCATTATAGATGCTAATGCCTGCATCAATATCTACGTTTCTGGGCGCACATACTAAAATGCTACGACCAATTTTCTTCATGCTGCCACCCAAAGCATATATGGTTCCGCTGATAAAATCAGTCATACGCTTGGTAACAATGTTATCCGTATTTTCAAAATTAACTACTACGGGCTGATTAGAACGCAAATAATCCGCAATCTTTTGAGAATCATCAAAGCTGGTGGGTTCAAGAACCACCACACGCACCTGCTTATCAGCAATGGGCATAGCAAGGGTTTTGCTGCCAGCGGCAGGCTCCACAGGCTTTTCTATATTCTTGCGAGAGAAAATGCCTCCCTTTTTAGGAGCAGCTTCTGTTTTCGGCTCAACCTTTACTTGTTCGGGAACAGGAGCTTCCGGCAAAGCCTCTACCTCTTCTTCTTCCACTTTCTTTTTATTAAAAAGACTTTCCTTTCTCGCAAAAAGGCTCTTCTTCGGGGCAGGCTCGAACTTAGGCTCCGGCTTTTCCTCCTTAGCAGGCTTCTTCTCTACTACCTCTTCCTCCAAAATTTCTTCACTATCATCATATAAACCTAAAGCATCCACAATGCGTTCAATTAACTTCATAACTTATCACCACTTCTCAAAATTTTAAACCATAATCACGTTGGCCAAAGAGTGCCGTACCAACACGCACCATATTGGCACCCTCCTCAATAGCTACGGTGTAATCGTTACTCATACCCATAGACAAGCAGTCAATGCCTACTCGTTCCTCCTTTAAGCGGCAGAAGCAGCGATAGCCTGCGGCAAACACAGGACGAGTTTCTTCAACATCAGTGCAGGCTTGAGCAATTACCATCAGACCACGCACATTAATATTTTTATAATCATCCAGCTTGGTTAAAATATCTAAATACTCTTCTCTGCTAAAGCCTGTCTTCTGTTCCTCCTTAGCAATGTTTAGCTGCAAGAGAACATCTTGTACTTTGCCAATACGTGCTGCCTCTTCGTTGATAACAGCAAGCAAGCGCTCACTATCTACGGACTCAATTAAATCAAACAGGGCAACCGCCTGACGCACCTTATTAGTTTGTAGGTGGCCAATCAAATGCCACTTGCCCCCAACAGGTAGCACATCCTTTTTATGCTTGGCTTCCTGCACACGGTTCTCACCAATGCACTCCACACCCAAGGACAAAGCTTCCGTAATAACCTCCGGCGCATGATTTTTAGTAACTGCCACCAAGGTTACATAGTTACCTGTTTGTTTCGCTTCCTTACGATTACGCAGGGAAACTTCTATTTTTTCTTTTACTACTTGTAAATTATCTGCTAACACCTTTAGCCCTCCTGCAGTTATTTTTCGCGTCATCGGACTTTCTGATGAAGGTCTTTAAAAATTAAAATTACCTATTTCTTCAACTACTAATTTTATCATATAGCAAGAAAAAAATCTAACACACAAAAAGAAAAAGACTGTTACTATCCGTAACAGTCTCCTCTACAACTGAAACTTTAATTTCGTGAGAGAACTGACACAACACATATCAGATTCTCCTCTGCTTTTATGGCAACCCATAAAATACTTTTAGCAAGTACTATATAAGTCTAAGTTACTGCTTACTGAAAAGATAAGGTCTATACCCATAGTATAACTTTATTTTTTCGGAGTAATGGCAAATACACGAACGGGCATACCGCTAGCACCTTCGATACGCGGCCAAGCAGCAACCAAAATCGCACCAGCAGGAGCAACTTTATCAAGGTTGTTCAGTACTTCGATTTGTAATTTGCCTTTAGCAAGTACATAACGTTCACAAGCAAGGTCGCCTGCCTCGCAAGCCAATACAGAAGCATCAGTATCCAAAGTTTCATGACCATTAGCAGCAGCATTACGTTCTTCATAAATATATTTCAATGCAGGCATGGACCAGCCGGGGAAGTTTTCACTACCATCTTCTGCCATACCGCAAATAGCATCCATATTAGGCCAGTTTTTGCTCCAGTCAGTACGGAGAGCAACAAAAGCACCATCCGGAATCGGACCATATTGTGCTTCGTATTCTTTAATATCCTCAACGGTTACAGCGTAATGAACATCTTGCGCAACCTTGGCAGTAATATCAATCACACACAGGGGGAACATCAATTGTTCCGCACCATAGCTCTCAGAAGATTTGCCATCTTTAATGAAGTGGCTAGGAAAATCAATATGCGTACCAAATTGACCTGGAAATTTGAAAGTATGAATAATGCATTCCAGCATAGGATTACCCCAATCATAGCAAACCTTGCCCAGTTCAACAGAGCCTTCCGGAATACCACCCCAATAGGGACTATCATTATTCAAAGAATGGGAAAGCTCCACCCATTCATACTCCGCAGATTTCAATTCACCTAAAATATTCCACAATTTGTAAGACATAGTTAAGCCCCCTTGTTTTAAATATAACTATTGATATGAGTATATCATTCGATAGTAAAATTGTAAACATTTTTGTTTTTTTAACACGCCCTTTTGTACACAAAAACGCCCTGCTATTTTTAAGCAGAGCGTCTTTTTACTACAGTATTTGCTGATTATTGATAACAAGCTGGAATTTAGTATCAAGCTTTTCAGCAGCCTTCTTACACAGCAGCATACGTTCAATGAAAATCTCGAAGTATTCCATCACGCTGCAAATATCGGTATCGATTTCGATGTTTAAGGTAATAATTCTTTCATCAGCATTCACATCCAGTACGGATTTGGTTACTCCATAGTTTACCCTATCGTGAATGTCCAAGGCAATGGTTGCTTTATCTCGCACACGACTAGAGCGTACATCGCATTTATCCGCAATAATCAGCGCTGCAGCCACAGGATTCACAGGAAATGCAGTACTTTCATCATGATTACCAATGGCGGTGATAATAGTAGCAGTATCCTCCGGGTCACAGTTCATATTATCCAGAATGCGAAAGGCCATTACCGCGCCACTTTGAGCATGGTCCTTGCGATTGATAACATTACCAATGTCATGCATAAAGCCTGCAACAGCAGCCTGCTCCGCCTCGCGTTCACTATAGCCAAGCTTTAGCAGAATATCCTTCGCAGTTACGGCAACCTTAGTAACGTGTGCAAAACTGTGCTCCGTAAAACCAAGGGAGCGCAGGGATTCATCAGCTTTCCTGATATAAGTCCTGATAGTTTCATTATTTTTAATATCTTCAAAAGTTATACGCATTTTATTCTTCCTTTAATATAATTCACCGGGACGATAGTCAGTGGGCAGTTCTTCCTCCTCCAAGAATTGGAAGCAGTCATCTTCCAGAATAGGCAGGAACACCCAGTAAGGCAGTTTGGTAAATTCGCCACAGTAATCGTTTGCACCAAACCATCTACCTTCTTTTGCCGCAAGGTTCATGCCGCGGGCAAATTTAGTGCGATTTGCACAATCGTGGATGGCGATATCCCAGCCCTCATCGTCAGCAATCTTCATCAGTTTCAAGGTCAACTCCCTACTCCAAATAGGAGAGATGTAACCCTGACGATAGATATACATATTTTCTCCGGCATAGTTTTCGATATTGTTAGCATTCAAGTGCAGCTCCGCGCAGTTAATGAAGTCCACACCAGTCGCCAGGATTTGTTCTTTCTTTTGGAAGAAAGTATCAAAGAATTCCGGAGTCATGGGAGTTTCAATACCAACGTGCTTGATGTACTTCTTCGCAACACCGATGGCTTCAATAACCTTGTCGTTACAATTGGTTGCCCCCAAATTAAAACGCAATTCATCCAAACCGGCTTCGCCCAAAGCCTTTAAGTTTTCTTCAGTAGCAAGGGTACCATTAGTGTACATGTGCTGATGAATACCAGCCTCACTAAACTTACGGATGATGCTGTAGTATTTTTCAATTTCCATGAAAGGTTCAAGGTAAACGTAAGAAATACCGGTAGGTTTTTCCTGGATGGAAAGCAGCAAATCCAAATCGCGTTCATAATAACGGGTACCACCAATTTCCCACATACCTTCACCAATGGGCATAATGTTTTCCAAATCACCATAGTTATAGCAGAACTTGCATCTAATATTGCATTTATTGGTCTTGCGGATAGCAGTCAAGCCAGTACCAGTCAAACAGGAACGACAGCCACGCGCAAATTTTTCTGCCTTACCTACAAAATAGGTTCTACCGTCAATGGACTGCAAGCCTTTGATTTCAGCCATCAGCTTTTCGTTACGCGCATCAATGGCAGCTTCAATTTGCGCAAAAGTTGCATAAACCAACTCCATTTGCTTAGGCATCAGTTCTTCTTCGTCAAGCTGAGCAAAAAATCTAAACCACATCAGGGCGTCTTTCTTAGAAATTTTCAAAACGTATCATCCTTTCGTAACAGTTTATAACAACTTTCATATAAGACTATTTCTTTTTATAATTCAACCACAAAACAGAATCCTCATAGTGCTTAACCTCTGCTAAATGGTAAGTACTTAAACTTGCAGGCTCAAACAAAGGCTTATCAGTATTTGCTCCAATTACAGGCACAACTACAAGGCTCAGTTCATCAATAACATCTTCTTTCACAAACGCACCATTGATAATGCTACCACCCTCAAGCAACAGATTCTTGATTCTAAATAGCTTCACTAATTTTTCCAAAGCCAAAGGTAAATCCATTTCACCCTTACCTGCAAAAATATAAGAAACCTTAATGGAGCGTAAGTAAGCTAAATAAGCATCACTAACATCTTCCAAAACCACTTCAATAATGTGCGCATTATCATAGCCAGGGTCTTCATCTTCGATGCGACTTACTTGCCACCCCAAATGTCCAAGCCTATCAAAAGCCACAGCAAAATAAGTAGCAGTTTCGTCAGCAATGTAATCTTCACGACCAACTTGCACATTTTCAAAAGCAGTTAAATTGGGCTCAAACCCTTGGGTAAAGCTTCCTTCCATTGTTACCCTGCCACAAGCAAAGGCTTCTGCTTTGTACATTCTATTTATTTCGTAATACACTTCGATAGCAGGAGCAGCTTCCGCAGTTTCTAAAAACTCGCCAGTAACCTTTCCATCTATGGAAGTAGTCATATGACAAATGATGTAGGGGCGTTTAGTCAAACCATATTTTTGCTTCAAGCACTCCAAATGTTTCTGAGCATCAAGAATTTTTCCATTTACAATTTGTTGTTCTGAAATGTTTAGAGATTTTATAACACTATCCATACTTCTACCTTTATTTTTCAAGTACTTAATATAATCAATTTTCTGAGTGCTATGATAAACCACTCTCTATTTTTAGGCTCTAAAATTTCTGCACCAGAGTATGCCCAATGATTAAAATATCTCCATTGAGAAAGAATTGCAGAACCTAGCAGATAAATATCTGTTACTTCTTCAATAATAATATTTAATTTTTCATAATCCTTGATTGCTTCACCATACAAATCTGAAAATGCACGACCACAATCCATCTCAAAACCAAGAGATATACACTCATCACCCATAGTCCCATCGATGATTTCTAAATAGTTTATATTTCTGTCTTCAAATTTTTCTAGCCATTTGCTTGCAAAATCATATATTAGTTTTTTATCTGCCACTAGCTCGCTCCATTTAGCATAAAATACTTTTAAATATTTTTACACCATTTATTTAAAAGAATTACTAATTTGCTCTAAACGATTTTCTATTAAGTATTTAGACATATCTCTATGCTCTACATACCCTCTGGTCTGATATATATTTTTATCATCATCAAAGCTAAAGCAAAACATTTTATCATCCTTTAACGGATTCTTTTTCTGCTTCACTTCAGACATAAATTTAGACATTTCTTCATTTGTAAAAGCAAGCATTATTGTGTCCCAACTTGCACTCTTTACTTTAGCCTCAACATCATCAGGAAGCTTAGCATAGATACCTACCAACACGTACCAATTAGCATTTTCTTGAACAGAAAAACGATTAAACCATAAAAGATATGGTAATTTTTTATTTGTTCTTTCAATATTGTAAGTTCGTGACATTTTTACTTGGATTGTATTTGTAGTATTTTTGCCATTTTTATGACGATACAACAATAAATCTATACCTTTTTCTTGTGCAGAAGCAGGAATAAAAACAGATGAATTCTTAATTTTTTTGGCTAGATAGTCTGCTACTGCAAACTCTCCATATTGCATTGTAAAAATAGGCTCCATATTACAAATACCTCCATGCTACTACTTCTAGAGAACTACTGATTATACAAACTATATTATTATCCCTTCCAAATGGTCGCATTCGTGTTGGATAATTTGCGCAGTAAAACCGCTGAACTTACTGCGCTGTTTACGCATCTTTATATCTTGATATTCTACTTCAATAGTTTCGTAGCGAGTACAAGCACGCTCTCCAACTAAGGAAAGGCAGCCTTCCTCTGTTTCGTAAGGCTTTTCCTTTTTAACGATGACAGGATTGAACATCACCACATTAGTTTTTCCTACATTAAATACTATGATGCGTTTACGCTCGCCAATCATATTCGCTGCCATACCCACGCAACGGTCTGCGTTGGCTTGCAGGGTATCCAGCAAATCAATAGCGATATTTTTATCTTTAGCTGTTGCAGGCTCGGACTTTTGCCCCAAGAACAGCACATCTTTCATTATCGGTCTAATCATAAGTTATACCCTCACTATTAAGGCAACGTTCTCAATGTGGCTGGTCGCGGCAAACATATCAACCGGTTGCACCACCGTTGCCTTGTAACCATGCTCTTCCAAATACGCCAAGTCGCGCGCTAAAGAAGCAGGGTTACAGGAAACATACACAATACGTTCAGGCATAACCTTACAAATCGCGGCGAGTACCTTTTCTTCACAGCCTGCGCGGGGCGGGTCAAGCAGTACAACGTCAGGACTAACACCACTCTCCAAAAGCGCAGGCAGTTCTACGGCAGCGTCCCCTAAGATGAATTCTGCATTAGCACACCCGTTGGCTACTGCATTCTTCTTCGCGTCTTCGATAGCAGGAGCGACAATCTCGATACCGTACACCTTTTTCGCATGTTTCGCCATATACAAAGAGATAGTACCTGTTCCGCAGTACACGTCAACAACCGTTTCTTCACCTGTCAAAGCAGCGTATTCCAATGCTTTGTTATACAGCTTTTCTGCCTGCTCACTATTCACTTGGAAGAAGGATTGAGCAGAGATATTGAAGCTAAGCGCCCCCAAGCTATCTTTAATATTAGGCTTACCATAAATTACACGAGTTTTGTTACCCATAATAATATTGGTAGGCTTTTTATTGATATTTTGTACCACGCTTACCAAACTGGGTACTTCTTTTTTCAAAATATCTACCAGTTCTTTTTTGCAGGGAATGTCATAAGCTGAAGTAATCAGTACCGCCATAACTTCCCCGCTGTGTACGCCCACGCGGCTCATAACATGGCGCACCAAGCCCTTACCTGTTTTTTCGTCATAAGCAGTAATGTTAAACTGTTGCATCCATTTACGGACAGCAAACAACACTTGGTTGTTAGCTTCTTTTTGAATTAAGCAGCCTTCTGTATCAACAACGCTGTGAGTTGCAGTTGCGTAGCAGCCAATTTCTATTTTGCCTTCTGATCCCATTGCTGCAGGGAACTGCATTTTATTACGGTAGTTCCAAGGATTAGCGCAACCAATGACCGGTAAAACCTCTGTATCTAAGTGACCAATGCGAGTTATAGCGTCACGCACCTGCTGTTCCTTCATTTGCAACTGACCTGCATAAGACAAATGTTGCAGCTGGCAACCACCACACTCTTTGTAAACAGGGCAAGCAGGCTCTACACGTTCCGCAGATGCCTGCAGGATTTCTATAATTCTTGCGGTAGCGTAGCTTTTCTTAACCAAGCCAACTTTTGCTTTGATGGTTTCAGTAGGCAAGGCACCGGGCACAAATACTGTAAAGCCCTGATACTTACCAACGCCCTCACCACTGCTACCTAAACCGGTAATATTTATCTCTATAACTTCGCCTTTTTGGACGGGAATGTTTGCTTTCATCATAGCACACCTCTCCATTTTATTGTTAGATAAATTATACCACACAACGCTTCCATCTTCTACCAAAGCGTTAGAAGTGACGGAAGACGAAGAGTAGCTAAACTTGCGCGGTGACGGCGGTCATGTCCGTCGAGCAAGTAAGTAAGCTACAACCAAGTGTAAAGATGCTTATAATGCTTTGTTACGAAAAAGACGCCCTGGTAAAACCAGAGCGTCCATAACATCAGTATTAGTAGTTGATTGCACGAATTTGGAAGTATCCTTTCGGATGGTCACAAACCGGGCATTTTTCCGGAGCAACTTCACTAAAGATAATTCTACCGCAGTTAGTGCAAATCCAAACTTGTTTTTCTTCGCGTTTAAATACACGATCGTTTTCGATATTAGCAAGCAATGCACGATATCTTTCTTCATGTTCTTTTTCGATTTTGCCTACTTCTGCAAAGAGTCTTGCCAATTCAGTGAAGCCTTCTTCTTTAGCAGTTTGAGCAAATTCAGCATACATTTCAGTCCATTCGTAGTTTTCGCCAGCAGCAGCATCCTTCAGATTTTCGATGGTGCTAGGAATTTTGCCACCATGTAATGCTTTGAACCACAGTTTAGCATGTTCTTTTTCGTTGCCGGAAGTTTCTTCAAAAATTGCAGCGATTTGGTTGTAACCTTCTTTTTTAGCTGCACTTGCATAATAACCATATTTTACTCTTGCTTGAGATTCGCCTGCAAAAGCAGTCATCAAGTTTTGTTCAGTTTTGCTACCTTTCAATTCCATTATAATCTCCTCCAGAAATTTATTATGGCTCAACAGCCACTGCTACGATATTTTATTTAACGTTTGCCGCCTGCAGTTTTTGACATTCGGGACACAAACCGCTAAAAACAATATCGTGGTGTTCCATTTTATAATCAGTTACCGCTGCAACTCTTTGGTCAAGGTCATGGAAATAGTCAAAATTCTCTACGTTCATAAACTTACCACAATGGTTACATTGAATATGGTAGTGCTTCGCCAAAATATGATCAAAGCGATCTGCGCCACTGGGAACGGAAACCTTGCCCAACAATCCACTTTCCACTAAAGAGTTCAGATTGCGGTACACAGTGCCCTTGCTGATATCAGGATATTCCATGGTAATACGATCATACACTTCCTCAGCAGTAGGGTGATCTGCCAAAAAACGCACAGCTGCAATAACAAGCTGTCTTTGAATAGTATTTCTCTTTGCCATTTGCACCATCCTTTATAAAAATAATTCTCAATTAGAATTATACTTATATCTGCTGAAAAGTCAAGAAAAATACCTAGCAAAAACCCTCCTCTAGCACAGGCATTGCGTCTTATTTTTTACTTTAAACTATTTTGATAATCTGCCAAGAATTGCGCCAAGCCCTTGTCAGTCAACTGATGCTGTACCATTTGCTCCAATACTTTTGTAGGAATAGTTGCAATTTGGCAACCGGTAAGCATTACTCCATCAACATGCGCCAAATTGCGAATGCTAGCTGCAATAACCTCGGTAGTGATACCATATTTTTGGAAGGCTTCTACAATATTTTTAACTAACAGTACACCATCCTCGCCAATATCGTCCAAACGTCCGATAAAGGGACTAACATAGGTTGCACCAGCACGAGCAGCCAACAAAGCTTGGGACATGCTAAAGATTAAAGTCACATTGGTCTTGATACCTTCTGCACTCAAAATTTTAACTGCCTTCAAGCCTTCGGGGATACAGGGAATCTTGATAACAATATTCTCTGCGATTTGCACCAGCTTGCGAGCTTCTTCAACCATACCTTGGCATTCAGTACTAATTACCTCTGCACTTACAGGACCTTCCACCAACTTAGCAATTTCAGGAATAACCTCTGCCTGGGTACGTCCAGTTTTAGCGATAAGGCTGGGGTTAGTGGTAACACCGTACACAACGCCCCAATCTACAAATTTAGCAATCTCTTCCACATTGGCGGTATCCATAAAAATTTTCATCGCAAACAACCTCTTTCCTTTTTAATTACGGTAGAACCACTACCTTTTGAGCATTAGTCCTTGCCGGCAAGCTCATGGTCATCATATCGTACCACACCATCAAGCTATCCCCTACCTTGATGTCGGTAAAATGTTTATTAGCTTTCTTATCCACAGTGGCAATAAGGCTCTGGTCAACATCCAACACGCTTACATATTCGCCATCTTCGGACATAGTAACCTCAGCAACCTTGAAGAACTTGCCCTGCTTCACCCTATTATCACCTAAGACAATAGCATAAGCCTCCGTTTGAGCAGGAATGCTTCTGGTCATTTTCGGAGAATGGTACACTGTTACTTCCTTGCCAACCTTAAAGCTGCCAAGTTTTTTCGCCTTACCATTCTTGCCATTGAGCAGGTAGGTATCTTCCGTTACGACAGCAGCGATAAGATTGTGCTCGCCTTTTACCACAATCATATTATCATTCACTTCAAGAATTTTGCCAGTAGTGAAAAGCACCTCTTGTACCACCTCAGCATGTTGCGTTTTAGTTACCGGCAACACTTTATTTTCAAAACTATTAGCATCTGCCACCGCACAGCTCGTCATAAGCAGCGCGCTACAGGATGCAGCCAAAAAGATTTTCTTCATTAACTTCATAAGCAATTCCTCCACATTGATATCTAGGCACAAGCATAACAAAGATTTATGTCTAAACCTTGTCAGTCTAAATAAATTGTGGTGAATTATTTTTTTGTGTAGGCAAGCGCCAAGGTTGCGAGTAAGCCTGCAGATTTCCACAAGCAGTCTTCATTAAAATCAAAATGGCTATTGTGATGACCTGCTGCAATAGTTGCGCCATACATCATATACAGGGCGCGTCCGCCATTTTGCTGTACCCGTTCCATGAAGTAAGCACAGTCCTCACTGCCACCCATATCCATATAATCAATGATTTCCTTGTATTGAGCAGAAGCTTTAGCGATTTCCGCAACTTCCTTTGCCAATTCAAAGTCTGCTACGCAAGCAGGAGCACTACCCGCTTTGGTGATGCTAACGCTTACATCGTACAAATCAGCGGCAGCCTGCAGCATACGCTTGGCTTCGCCCACCATAAACTCATTAATTTCCGTAGTCGCGCCGCGGGTTTCCATCTTCAGAACAGCAATGTCAGGCAGTACATTGCGGCCGGTGCCTGCATTCAGCACGCCAACGTTGATGCGGGAAGCACCTTTGCCATGACGGGAAATGCTGTGCAGGGAAATGCTTGCCTGCGCCGCAGCCAACAGTGCGTTCTTACCTTGCTCCGGAGCCAAACCTGCGTGGGAAGAAACTCCCTTATAAACTGCATCAAGCTTCGTAGTAGCAAGGAAGCCATCAGTAAGGCATACCAAGCTATCGTCGGTAGTTGCTTTGAAAGCAATGTGACCACCAAAGAAGTAGTCAATATCGTCAGCAACACCTGCGTTAATCATAGCGTAAGCACCGCGCACCCCTTCTTCCGCAGGCTGGAAGATAAGTTTTACTTTGCCAACCAGCTCGTCCTTGTGCGCAGCCAACAGCTTCGCCACAGCCAAACCGATAGTAACGTGACCATCATGACCGCAAGCGTGCATTGCGTTGACATGACAAGAGTTAAAGCCCTCCTGCTTAGGGCGGTGAGCTTCGCCGGTATCTTCCTCTACATCGTTACAGTCCATATCAAAACGGAAGCCAACGGTTTTGCCCGGCTTGCCACTGTCCAACACAGCAACAACGCCAGTCTTACCGCCTGCCATTTTTCTAACAATCTCTGCGTCCGCGCCTTCGCTAATGGCGCGTTCCATATATTTTTCTAAATCGCTAACGCTGGGTACGCCCATCATAGAAGCCTCGTCCACAACGTCTGCACCATAATCCACGTCATAGCCTAAAGCCTCCAGCTCCTTCACAACCATGCTGGCAGTTCTAAATTCCGTCCAGCCTGTTTCCGGATGCATATGCAAGTCCCTGCGTCTTGCAACTAGTTCCTCTTGTAAACCTTCGGCTTCTTGCCAAATTTTTTCCATTTCTTAACCCCCTCAATCTAACAAAAGAGTACCATCTGGTCACTATCAAGCGGCAAATAAAGCGTATTCTCTATTCTACGATTACGATCCGTAACCCAAGTACCACATGCCGGACAATTTATCTCGGATGTAGGCAACGCCCATGCCAGCTTCTTACCACATTTAGGACAGACGAACTCCACCTGCATCAAAGTGCTATGTTGTTTCTTTCTCATGGCATCGCCTCTTTCAAAATTATCACTGTCTTTATTATACTACAACGAACTACTTTTTTCCTTCGTAACATTCGACAAAGACTCGAAAATGTTTTATGATAAGAGTATTAAATACAAAGCGAGGTATAGTGTATGAACATTACTGCTGCTGATTTTGAAAAGCTTAGCTTCTGGGAAGACGAAACTCCCGAAGAAAAAATAACTGTATACGGAATGGACTTTGATGATGCCTATATCATGCTCACTGACGATTTGGGCAAAACTCCCTGCGATAGCAAGAAGTCCATTGTTGTTGCTGCCTATAATGATGATGACTGCTTTCTCTGGGGCAAGGAATTAAAAAACTTTACCGCCCTACAGGAGCTGTGCGCACAACATCCTGCCAACAGCAAGGAACTGCTCCAAGCATTGGAAGAGTATACTATTGTAGAAAAATAGATTAATTTAAAGCTAAGAGCATTGAAAAACACCCGTCATTCTTTTGAGTGGCGGGTGTTGTTGGTTGTAATGCCTTTATCCGTTAGCCAAAGCGTCCTAAAATATAATCTTCTGTCTTTTTTTGATGTGGCTTTGAAAAAATTTCCTTAGTATCTCCAAATTCAATCAAATCTCCCAAAAGGAAGAAAGCAGTTTTATCAGAGATACGTGCTGCCTGCTGCATATTATGGGTTACCATCACAATAGTGTAATCCTTTTTCAATTCCATCGCCAATGCTTCTATCTTCATAGTACTTATGGGATCAAGAGCACTGGTAGGTTCGTCCATTAAGATTACCTCTGGTTGTACTGCTAAAGCACGAGCAATGCACAATCTTTGCTGCTGTCCTCCTGAAAATTGTAACGCATTCTTTTTTAGTCTATCCTTTGTTTCTTCCCAGATAGCAGCCTTTCGTAAAGATTCCTCCACAATCTCATCAAGCTGTGACTTCTTGGTAACGCCATGAGTGCGAGGTCCAAAGGCAATATTATCATAAACACTCATTGAAAAAGGATTAGGCTTTTGAAAAACCATCCCCACTCGCTTACGTAACAAGCTCACATTTGCACAATTATAAATATCCTCCCCATCTAAAAACACCTTACCCTCAAGGCGACAGTCTTCTACCAAATCATTCATCCTGTTCAACGTCTTTAGCAAGGTAGACTTACCACAACCACTTGGTCCAATGAGCGCAGTTATCTCTCGCTCACAAATATTCATATTAATATTTTTAAGTGCCTGAAAGTCACCATAAAACAAATTCAAATCTTTAATAATTAACTTATCCATTTGGGTTCCCCTTCATCAATTTACCTGCCAAACGTATTGCAGCTTGATTTATAAATAGAACAATTACCAACAACACCACTGCCGTTGCCGCTGCCTGCTCCATATGCAATCCTTCGCTTGCCAAAACATACATATGCACTGCCAAAGTGCGAACAGAAGAAAATATATTTTCCGGCAAAGCTGCAACTGTTCCCGCGGTATAAAGCAGGGCAGCAGACTCTCCCACAATACGACCAATACTTAAAATTATTCCTGCCAGAATTCCCGGTACTGCTGCAGGCAGAACAACCACAAAAATAGTGCGCAACTTGCCTGCTCCCAAACCATAGCTTCCCTCACGATAACTAATGGGTACAGAGCGCAAAGCTTCTTCCGTAGTACGGATAATCAATGGCAAAATCATAATCCCTACAGTACAAGACCCTGCCAAAAGCGAAAAACCCATCTTTAAAAAACTAACGAAGAAAAGCATTCCAAACAAGCCATATACAATGGAAGGAATCCCTGCCAAAGTATCTGCTGTAACACCAACTACATTCACTACCCTATTTTTATCTTTGGCATATTCCACCAAGTAAATGGCAGCAAAAATCCCCAAAGGAGTTGCTAAGCCAAGGGCAAGCACTACCATTAAAATAGTGTTTACCAAAGCAGGTATCAAAGAAAGATTTTGCGTAGTATATTTTATGTCGAAAATATTTGTATCAATATATGGTAAACCTTGTGCCAAGACATACACTAACAAAAAGGAAAGCGACAAAATAGTTAAGCATGACGCCAGCCACACTGCCATCATCAGTAGTATAGAACAAGGCTTACACCCATATTTTTTGTAAAAACTAACCATTATTTACCGCCTTCTCCTTAAAATATGTGAAGCTCAAATTGATTAGCAAAATAAATATAAAGAGCACTGCTGCCGTCGCTAGCAAGGCATCACGATGCAGGTCCGCAGCATAGCCCATTTCGATAACAATATTAGTTGTTAAAGTGCGTCCTCCTTCTAACAAACCTTGTGGCATACGAGCCTGATTACCTGCTACCATCATCACTGCCATAGTTTCACCCACTGCACGACCAATCCCCAAGATTACTGCAGCTAAGATTCCGTTCCTTGCTGCCGGAACCACAATGTAAAAAACACTGCGCACATGATCTGCCCCTAAAGCCAATGCTCCTTCGTAATAACTTTGAGGCACTGCACGCAAGGCAGCTTCCGTCACTGTAATAATCGTAGGCAAAATCATTATACCTAATAACAGCGCCGCCGTTAGTAAACTGTTGCCCGTACCACCAATGCTATCACGCACAAAGGGAACAAGCACCATCAAACCAAAAAAGCCATAAACCACAGAAGGTATCCCTGCCAAAAGCTCTACGCTAGGTTTTAAAATTGAATACAACTTTGCAGGGCAAAAGCGTGCTAAGAACACCGCCGTTAAAATTCCAATAGGCACTCCTATACATAGGGCACCAGCCGTAACGTAAACACTCCCCAAAATCATAGGTAGTATTCCGTAAACGTCATTACTTGGCCGCCACTTAACACCTGTAAAAAAATCACTAATACCTATTTGGTAAACTGCAGGCAAGCCTTGAGCAAGTATGCAGTAACAAATCAAAGCAACTAAAATTATAGAAGCGCAAGCAGCGCCTAAGAACACTGCTTGCATAATTTTTTCTTTCTCCATCTTATCTAAGCTTTTCCCATTGGGTAATCTTACCCATAAACACATCTGCAACCTGTACTTTTGACATAGCATTCACTTTATTATTCTTATTGACAATTACAGCAATACCATCAGTTGCAATAACTATGTTGCACGCCCCTTTATCCAATTCACTTTTCTTTAAATCGCGGGAAGCCATGCCAATATCACACAATCCACCTAACGCAGCTTTCACACCAGTAGAAGAATCGTTTTGTTGAACCTCCACTTTAACTCTACTATTAATATTACTATAAGCTTCTGCCAATTTTTCCATTACAGGTGTCACAGAAGATGAGCCTGCTACAACCACCTTGCCTGCTACATTACTACTACGGAATGCTTCTGCCTTTTCATTGCCAATGTAACCGTTTTTGAAAACTATGGTTTGACCTTCCTTAGATAAAATATAATTGATAAAATCTTGTGCCTCAGGCTTAATCGTACCAGCTGTTACAATATTAAAAGGTCGAGCTATTTTATATGCTCCACTTTTAATATTTGTAATGCTTGCTTCTACGCCATCAATCTTTACAGCCTTGACATTATCGTTTAAAGAGCCTAAGGAAATGTATCCGATAGCATCCTTGTTACCTGCAACAGTAGTCATCATAACCGCAGTGCTATTGGTGATGCCTGCATTTTCTGTAGTGCGGTCAACCTTCTTGCCGTTAGCATCCTTCTTTTCAATCCCAAAAAGTTCTACAAAGGCACCACGTGTACCACTGCCTTCCTCCCTAGAAATTACAGCTATCTTGCCGCTATCAGAAGCCTTCACTTCCTTTCCGCTATTACCACAACCAACAATACCCAAAGCCATTACTACTGCCAAACCTAAACCGAGAAATTTGTTCACACTCATAAATAACATCCTCCTTATAAGTCTTTTTAGCCTACGTTCACAGTGTAGCCTACCAATGTTAGAAAGATATTATTGCCAAGTAAAGATGTTGTAAAAAAATATTAACCCAATGTAAAAAGCGATAAGCTTGTCCAATAACAAACCTATCGCTTAAATTTTAGTTAGAGTTTTTAGGTAAGTGTACTACTACTTGCGTACCACTTCCTAAATCACTATGTACTTTTATAGTTCCCTTATGAATCATTACGGCATGCTTCACTATGGAAAGTCCCAATCCTGTTCCTTCCCTATGCCTGCTCTTGTCCACTCGATAGAAGCGTTCAAAAATCCGTTCCTGCTCGTCCGCCGCAATACCAACACCTGTATCACTGACGGTAACAACCCACTTTTTAGGAAGCTCACTTACTTTAACGGCAACACTACCACCTTCGTGATTGTATTTTATGGCATTATCAAGCAAATTCATAAATACTTCTTCCAACATCGCCTGACTCCCCACCATAGGCATGGTTTCTACTTCTTTTTCCAAAAGTATTTTTACACCGCACTTATTGGCTTTCGCCTGTACCCTGTCCATAACCGCAGACAAAACCCCCAACAAATCAAAATGCTCAGTAAAATTTTTCTGCTGTTCATCCAATTGGGAAAGCCTGATGATATCGTCAATCAGTCCTAATAAATTTTTAGCTTCATCATAAATTTTTTGCAAGAACCTTTGGCGGTCATCCTCTTTCACTAAACCATTAAGCATAATTTCAGAATAACCAAGCACAGACTGCAAAGGTGTCTTTAATTCATGAGAAACATTGGCAGAAAACTCTCTACGCATTTGCTGTTGGCTTGCCAAACGTCGTAAAACGGGACGCAATTCCGGATACGCCTTTGCTTTTTGTGGATGCTCCAAATCCAATGCTTCCAAAGGCTCTATCACCTTAGCCGTTATCCGACGAGCCACAACAAAAGCTCCCACTAAAAGTAACAATAGTGTTATCAAACTATACCGTAACACCTTGGCAAACTGAGAAAAAATTGTATCGTTTGTACGAGCGAACCGGATAATATTTTTATCCGTCAATTGCACAGCATAATAAATTACTTCTTTATCCAAGGTTTCAGAAATTCTTGTTGCAAAGCCCTCGTTCCCTTTTAAAGCCTGCTGTACCTCCTGCCTATGTAAATGATTTTCCATATTTGAGACATTAACGTAGTTGTCAAACAACACCTTACCATCAGGAGATAAAATAGTAATTCTGTCATTAACCTTGGCTTTAGTCAAATTTGCGTAGTCAAGTTTTCCCTGAGCTTCCAAAGCTAACAAAAGTTGTACTTGGTTCTTCAAGCTTTGCAGGTTTTCCGCAGTAGTCTGGCGATAGCTTATCCACAAAAACAGTGACGTTGCTAAAACTAAAACGCTAAAGGCTAAAACGAAAAGACTATAAAAAATCTTCTTTCTCATTTTGTACCTGCCAAACGGTAACCAACTCCGCGGATAGTTTCTATCAGCTCACCCGCAACTCCCAGCTTTTGGCGCAGAGTGCGGATATGCACATCCACAGTGCGTGTTTCCCCACAAAACTCATAACCCCAAATTTCATTAAGCAGCTTGTCGCGGGTAAAGACTATGCCCGGATTTTGCAGAAGCTTCTTCAAAACCTCATACTCCTTCAAGGTAAGGATAATATTTTCACCACACACCTTTACCGTATGGGCAGCAGTGTTCACACTCAAACATCCGTAAGTAATAGTACTTTCATTTGTAACATTACTACAACAACGGCGCAGCACTGCACGAATGCGAGAAACCATTTCCAACATTCCGAAAGGTTTGGTAATGTAATCATCAGCGCCACTATCCAAGCCTTTCACCTTATCAAACTCCGTTCCCTTAGCTGTTGCCATAATCACCGGAATATGAGTATATCTTACATCAGCACGCAGCCTGCGCAAAATGCTCAATCCATCCTC
>JAFTMR010000102.1 GCA_017452325.1 Phascolarctobacterium sp.
CTAAAACAGCATCTTAGTCACAAGCATTCCGGTTATAGCTGCGAACAGCCCAGCCACAACACTACAGCCTGCGTACATGCCTGCCATCATTGTTTTGCCTTTGGATAGCATAGTCAGTGCATCATACCCAAAAGAAGAAAACGTAGTGAAGCCACCTAAAAGTCCTATACATAAGTAAAGCTTCCAAGTGGTTTCTTCCATTTCTCTTTGGATAAGTCCGGACATAAACATACCCATCAGAAAGCAACCCAAAATATTTATTGCGAAACTTCCTAGAGAAAACTTGCCTTGATAATTTTTGCTAAGAAGATTACCAAGCAAATATCTAAAAACAGAGCCAATGACCCCGCCAATTGCTACAGCTACATAATCTAACATCATCACTCACACTTTTTACACAGTACCTTCTTCCAAGATACCCAGCTTTCTTCTCCAATATCTAGAGTAAACTACACCTGCGGGGTTGTTGGCAAGCACTCTATCCTTAGTGATAAGGCTGGAAACAGGAGCTTCACTGTGTTTAGTGAAAATCATATCGTGCCCAACGCACAAGCCCACTACAAAATTCAGTTCTGTTTTAGCATCGTTCATCAATTGAGCTTGCATTTTAGGATTGCACATAGCTTCGTGTTGACTGGGTTTAATTTTTTCCAGTTCAAGAATATCTTTATCAACGGAACAATTCTTGCAGCAAACGGATTCTACCTGCAAGCCTGCATTCTTAAAATATTGAGCACAGAACTTAGCTTCATTTGCCAAGCCAATGCAAAAGGCAATGCCTATCTTCTTCACACCCAGTTGTTGCGCAAAGAAAAGGCTCTCTTCCAGACGAGTCATTTTTAAATAATTGCGAGTTTCAGTTGCAGCCGCTGCCTGCATAATCTTAACGTCCTCTTCACTGTACAGAGCTACCGCTTCTTCCTTACTGTAGCGGGTACAATTTTGTTCCTTTACATAGCAGTTATGGTGTTTGCAAAATGCACAATTCATAAAAAATCCTCCAATTTCTTTTTTAGCTTCTCCTCTTTCTAGGGTAGTTCATCCTACCAACAATAGACTACTTAAATAATTCTGCGACAACAACTTTTCTCCTGCTACCAAAATTTTACAGAAGGCTTTTTCGTATATCACAATTTTATGTTATAATGTTAGCGAAAGCTAACGAAAGGAGATGGCTTTATGAAAAGAGTTCTCTTTGACATAACAGATATGAGCTGTAGCGCTTGCTCCTCTCGTATCGAAAAGGTTATTGGCAAACAGCAAGGCGTTGAAGAAATCAGCGTCAACCTTTTAAAAAATAATATGCACGTCACCTACGACGAAAGCATAATTTCTACAGAAACCATCATTGCCAAAATTGAAAAGCTTGGCTTTGGCGCCTCTCCTCATTGGCAGCAGCCCACCCAAGCCAAGGAGACACCAGCTGATACCGCCGCTCAGGAAATGCGTGCCATGAAGTGGCGTTTAGTTTGGTCCTTTGTCTTCACCTTACCCTTGTTCTATCTTTCCATGGGTAAGATGGCCCATTGGCCCCTGCCGGAGATTTTCCTAGGAGTGGAAAACTCTCTTATCAATGGCTTAACACAGCTACTCTTAACTATTCCTGTACTTATTATTGGTAAGAAATATTTTGAGCAGGGTTTTAAGAACTTGTGGAACAGGGCTCCCAATATGGATTCCCTCATCGCCATCGGTAGCAGTGCAGCCTTTGTATATGGTGTGTACGCAATTTACAAGATTGCTTACGGCTTTGGTCACAATGATTTGGAACTGGTGCATCGTTTCTCCCACGATTTATATTTTGAATCCGCAGCCATGATTTTAACCCTCATCACCTTGGGCAAGTTTATGGAGGCACGAGCTAAGAACCGTACTAGTGAAGCTATTACTAAGCTTATGGACCTTGCTCCCAAAACTGCAATTGTTGAGCGTCATGGAATGCAGGGTGAAATCTCCGTAGAAGAAGTAGTTGCCGGCGATATCCTCATAGTTAAATCCGGTGCAACTGTTCCTGTAGACGGCGTCATCATTGAAGGCAATGGTGCCCTTGACGAAGCTGCCATTACCGGCGAGAGTATTCCTGTAGAAAAATACGTTGATGACGGCGTTACCGGTGGCACTATCAACAAAAGTGGTTACTTTAAAATGCGTGCCACTGCCGTTGGCGAAGATACTACTCTTTCCAAAATCATTGCTCTTGTGGATGAAGCTACTTCTTCCAAAGCACCCATTGCCAAAATGGCGGATAAGATTAGCGGCATCTTCGTTCCCATTGTAATTACTATCGCAGTCTTTGCAGCAGCAGTTTGGATTTGCTTGGGCTACAGCATTGAATTTGCTCTCGCCATAGGAATTGCAGTTCTGGTTATCTCCTGTCCCTGCGCTTTGGGACTTGCTACCCCCACCGCCATCATGGTGGGAACAGGACGTGGCGCCACCAACGGAATTTTGATAAAATCTGCTAGTGCTTTGGAAGCTGCCCACAATATTGATACGGTAATCTTGGATAAAACCGGTACGGTAACAGAAGGCAAGCCCGTTGTTACGGATATCATTCCCAATAACGGTTCTGAAAACGAACTTCTCGCCATAGCCGCAGCCATGGAAAAACTTTCCGAGCATCCCTTGGCAGAACCCATCATTAGCGTAGCAGAAGAACGTAATTTAGAACTCCCCCCTGCCTCCGACTATCGCCTGCTTCCCGGCAAAGGCTTGGAAGCTTTAGTAAACCAAAAGCTTTCTTATGCTGGCAATGCCAAACTAATGAAGGCTGCTAATATTGACATCAGTAAATTTGCAGACATTACGGCGCAGCTTGCCCACGACGGAAAGACCCCCTTATACTTTGCTCAAGGCGAAAGGCTTTTGGGTATTATCGCCTTGGCAGATACGGTGAAGCCTTCCAGTGCAGAGGCCATTGCCAAATTACGCAAGCTAAACATCAAAGTTATCATGCTCACCGGCGATAATAAAATTACTGCGGAAGCAATCCACCGCCAGGTTGGCGTGGACGAAGTAATTGCGGAGCTCCTTCCCGAAGATAAGGAGCGCACCGTTCGTCGCCTGCAAGAGCAAGGTCATAGAGTAGCAATGGTTGGTGACGGAATCAACGACGCACCCGCCCTAGCTCGTGCAGATGTGGGCATTGCCATTGGCGCAGGTACGGACATTGCCATTGAATCTGCGGATATTGTCTTGATGAAGAGTGATTTGCTGGACGTTCCCAAGGCAATCAGTTTGAGCAAGGCAGTTATGAATAATATTAAGCAGAATCTGTTTTGGGCGTTCTTCTATAACGCCATTGGTATTCCTGTTGCGGCAGGAGCACTTTACCCCCACTTCGGAATTTTGCTGAGCCCCATGATTGCAGCTGCTGCCATGAGCTGCAGCTCCGTAAGCGTAGTTACTAACGCGCTGAGATTGCGCTTCTGGACGTACAAATAGCTGCTTTCTATAAAGTCGTTTTGTAATTTTTAACATAAGACATAGCCAAAACGCGTCAGAAGTACCATATAACAAGGCGTAATAAAATTGTGCCGCGAAAGCGTACTTGGCGTACGTCGAGCAAGCAATTTTATAACAACACAGTCAGATGGTGCTTATCACGCGTTTCGTAAAGGAGGGAATCAAAATGGTTAAACAAATTCGCATCGACGGCATGCACTGCATGCACTGCGTTGGCGCAGTAAAAAGTGCTTTGGAAGAATTAGAAGGCGTAACTAAAGTTGACGTCAGCCTTGACGAAGCCAACGCTGTTGTTGAAGCAGAAGATATTTCTGACCAAGCGTTGCGCGAAGCTATCGAAGACATTGGCTTTGATGTTGTAGAAATCAAATAAACTTCTCAGAATGCAAACAGGGTACTCCACTTATGTGGAATACCCTGTTTTTCTATATTAACCTAACTTATTAGCATTCACACGCCTGTGAACTGACTCTTGCTTTCTAGAATTCGGATGAAATAACGATAACTAAAATAAGCAACGCTAAAGCTACTTACCCAAGCAATGGGAGAAGCCAAACAAATTCCTAAATACCCTTGGCTTTCGGTAAGGAAGACTGCCACGCCTGTACGCACGAACAATTCCACAATACCGGTCATCATGGGAATCATGGCAATGCCCATTCCCTGACAAGCGTTACGATAAATAAACATCTGACTAAAGAAGAAGTAGAAGGGTACGGAATATATAATATACATATACGCGGCATCAAGAACTTCTCCACTAGGATTATCAAGAAAAATACCAATGATATCCTTACCGAAGAGGAAGATTAGCACTGCCGCAAAGCAGCTAAAGCCAAAAATAATCAGCGAGCATTTTTTAATAGCCTCACGAATTCGATCGAAACGCCGTGCACCAAAGTTCTGCGCCGTAAACACAGCTATTGCCAAGCCAAAGGAAATCATGGGCTGTACGGCAAGCTGTTCCACCCGCATAGCAGTAGTAAAGCCTGCGATGGTGTTGGCTCCAAACTTATTACATATGGACTGCATAAAAATAATACTTAATCCCAGAACAGCAAACTGTACTGCCATGGGCAAACCCATACGCAAATGCTCCCACATTTCTTCTTTACTCAAGCAGATATCTTTCCTACTTAAATGTAATTGAGGAAAGCGTTTGTAAATGTAAAGTAGGCATAACACTGCAGATATTGCCTGGGCAATAACCAAAGCCACTGCACTACCGGGAACGCCCCATCCAAACCAGATGATAAACATCAGTGCCAAAAGAATATTGGCGATGGTGGCAATAATCAAAAAGTACAAAGGAGTCTTGCTATCTCCCAAGGAACGCATTACTGACGAAAGAAAGTTGTAGCCCATCATAGCAATTAAGCCGTCGGTAATAATCAACACATA
>JAFTMR010000103.1 GCA_017452325.1 Phascolarctobacterium sp.
AAGATGTGCTGTGACAAAGTATAACGGCGCTTATCACGCGTTTTATTCAGTAAATTTTACGTAGTCGCCAATCCCCGCCCCCGGCACTACCATCGGCAATACCATATTCTTCGGGTCAACAGTTACTTCAATAATATAGGGCTCGTCCATTTCCATAGCCTTTTCTACTGCGGCGGCAAACCCTTCCGGAGTAGTAACGTGCTCGCCTTTTACACCAAAGGCTTCGCCGTACTTAACGAAGTCCACATAACCGGGGAACTCGCAGGCGGTAAAGCGTTTAGCGAAAGAAACAGTTTGCAGCTGACGAATCATGCCCAAGCCACTGTTGTTAAAGACAATGGCAGTAACAGGAAGCTTGTAGCTGGCAATGGTAAAAAGCTCGGAGCCAGTCATTTTAAAACCACCGTCACCGCTCAGGCTGATAACTCTGCTCTTGGGACGAGCCAGCTGAGCCCCCATTGCCGCAGGCAAGCCAAAGCCCATGGTTCCCAAACCGCCGGAGGTAATCCATTGGCGGGCAAATTGGATGCGCAAATGTTGGGCTGCCCACATTTGATGCTGTCCAACGTCAGTGGTGATGATGTAATCTTTATCTTTAATGACAGGGTTCAGAGCTTTGAAGAATTCCGGTGCAGCTTCGTCACCAAAATCTTCGTCCATGCTGGGCCAGCTTTCGATGCGTTCCCACCAAGCGTCAAGATTGTGAGGCTCGCTACCTGCTTCGATAAGCTGCAGGGTTTTGTTCATATTGGCAGAGATACCAATGGTGGAGAAAATATTTTTATCCAATTCCGCAGGGTCAATATCAAGATGAATGATAACCTTGTTTTCATTATATGTCTTACGCTCGCCGGTAACGCGGTCGTTGAAGCGAGTACCAACAGCAAGAATTAAATCTGCTTCCTTAACAGCATTATTAGCCCGTTCGTGACCATGCAGGCCTGTCATACCAAGGAACAGCTTGCGGTAAGCACTAATGGCGCCCAAGCCCATCAAGGTACTTACTACGGGGATATGCAGCTTTTCGCACAAATGCATTGCATCATATTCAGCGTCAGCACTGATAACGCCACCACCAATCAACATTACAGGACGTTCTGCCTTGCTGATTGCTGCAATAGCAGCGGCAATGTCGCTTTCCGCAGGTACATCTTCAGGCACAGGGGGAAGCACTCCCTCCGCATAATCAATAAGAGCTGTTTGTACATCACGAGGAACGTCCACCAAAACGGGACCGGGACGTCCGGTTTTAGCCATTTGGAAAGCAAGACGTATGGTTTGTGCCAATTGAGCAGGGTCTTTTACAAGGAAGTTGTGCTTGGTAATGGGCATAGCAATACCGGTAATATCAACTTCTTGGAAAGCATCGCGACCAATCATTACAGTGGGAACCTGTCCGGTAATGGCAACTACAGGAATAGAATCTAGGAAAGCAGTTGCCAAGCCTGTAATCAAATTAGTTGCCCCCGGTCCGGAGGTTGCAACGCAAACGCCCACTTTGCCTGACGCACGAGCAAAGCCATCTGCCGCGTGGGCAGCGCCCTGTTCGTGAGCTACTAAAATATGTTGAATTTCGGATTCCCTCAGGGCATCATAAAAAGGAAGGATAGCGCCACCGGGATAACCAAAAACTGTAGAAACTCCTTCTTCAGCGAGGCAACGTACCATTACCTCTGCACCGGTCATCTGCATACCACTACACCCCCACACTCTTCGTTCCGCTGGCTTTGGGCCATTCGTAACGAGATTTATCTACACTCATATGTGTGTCGCCACGTTCCAGCGCCACAAGACCAGTTTGTACCATTTCTAAAATTCCGTAAGGACGCATTACCTCAACAAAAGCATTGAGCTTGTCATCCACACCGGTTGCCAGGAAGGTTAAAGATTCGCCGGTAACGTCTACGGCGTGAGCGCGGAAAACATCTGCCAAACGAAGCAGCTCCAAGCGTTTTTCGCCAGCGTGAACCTTAACCATAACCATACTACGTTTAGCACTTGCTCTAGGCGGAAGGACTTTCACAGATTCTACCTCCACCAATTTTTCCAGCTGCTTGCAGACTTGGACGATGGTTAGGTCGTCAGCCTTCATTGTTACTGTCATTCTGGAAAATTCCGGATTTTGGGTAATGCCAACGGCAAGACTGTCGATGTTAAATCCACGACGAGAGAACATGCCGGACACGCGCATCAGAACGCCCGGTTGGTTGCGTACTAAAATAGATAAAATCTGTTCCACGTTACTTCCTCCTATAAAATATTTTCGTCAAGAGATATGACGAACACAAAATAGCATAACATTGTTTACATTATGCCAACATCAGGAGGCTTTGTCAAATCAAAATGTATCACACATAGTGTACATCTTGTATTTTGTAAAGAAGTAAACAGAATTAAAGAAGCTTCGTCAAAAGCGTTAGAAGTACCGGAAGACACGAAGCAGTGAGTCTTGTGTCGCGAAGGCGTACTGTATTAAGAAAGCTTCGTCAAAAGCGTTAGAAGTACCGGAAGACGCGAAGCAGTGAGTCTTGTGCCGCGAAGGCGTACTGGTGGTACGTCGAGCAAGCAAGCGAGCTGCGACAAAGTATAACGGTGCTTATAACGCTTTACTAAAGAAAAAAGCAGCTCTTACGAGCTGCTTTTATTATATCCAATTAACCCTTACGAGCGTTGAAGCATTCACGGCAGTAAACCGGACGATCCATGGAAGGACGGAACGGTACCATGGTTTCTTGACCGCATTCAGCGCAGGTTGCGGGGAACATTTCACGTTGCGGACGTTCGGTTGCAATGCCCATACGTTGTTTACGAGCTTGACGGCAGGTCGGGCAACGGCGCGGTTCATTGGTGAAACCTTTTTCTTCGTAGAATTCTTGTTCAGAAGCAGTGAATACGAATTCAGCGCTGCATTCGCAGCAGGTTAAAGTTTTGTCTTCTTTCATTGTTTGATCACTCCTAATCATAGATACAGGATACCCCAAAGAGGAACTTAAAGATGTTACATCGCTCCCATGTCCTATGATACAGAAGAAGACGAAACCCTAAACGGACCAACTGAGATACACTACTACAAGTATATATAACCCGTATGCAAAAGTCAATAATAGTTAAAAAATTTACTTTGCTTCTTTAAAGCACAGGCGAAAATTCTTTCTTCTCGTTTAAGAAATGGTAATCATTGATGGTGTCAGAAATAAATTTGCCATTCCATTCGTTAAAGCTGCTTACAGAAACATTGGCAACACTCAAGCGCCAGATATAGCTTAAATCCAAACCAAGCAAAGTGCAAATCAGCACGCGGATAATACCACCATGGCAAACAATGGCAATATTTTTATCGTGGCCTTCCTTCTCCATAATGCCCATCAAAGCGCCAAAGGAACGTTCTTGAGCATGGGGCAAGGTTTCACCACCGGGAGGAGTCCACTGCATGGGATTAACGAAGTATGTTTTGAAGCCTTCCGGCCAACGACGTTCAATCTCACCAAAATCTACGCCTTCCCATTCGCCAAAGGTAATCTCGCGCAATTCATCCATGGGAGTAATATCCAAGCCCTTTACCTTTGCCAGCTCCTGTGCAGTTCTGCGGGCACGCCCCATGGAGCTGCAATAGATTGCATCCAAAGGAATATCTTTAAAATAAGCAGCCATCTTCTCTGCCTGCTCAATACCCTTTGCGTTCAAGGGCAGGTCAATACAGCCTTGAATAGTCTTGCCTTTATTACCATCAGTTTCACCATGACGAATAAGATAGATTCTTGCCATTTATGCTTCCCTACTTCCCTTTTATTTGCTCAGCCAAAGAAAACTCTTTCACTTCCACGTGCACGCCTGCTTCGGCAAAGGTTTCCATTTCCTTATACGCCTTGAGCCCTGCGTTAAACAAAGTAAAGGCAACTGCCGCACCTTCCCCTGTTCCTTGGGTAATGTTTAAACGTAACGGCGCAGAAAGCCCCAACTCTTCAAGAGCAGCCTCCGCTCCCGCTTCCTCGGAAACATGTCCGGCAAAGCAGTAACGCACCACGTCAGTAACAAACTCTGCTGCCTTTCGCGCTGCCTTACAGGTCGCAACACCGTCCAGCATCACAGGTACCTTCAAGGCTGCAGCCTGTAAAATACCACCAGCCATACCGGCAATTACCAGCTCATCTTCACTCAGAGCACCGTAACCTAAAAGACCCAAGCCTTCCTTTTTAATGTACTCCTGTACCAGCATTGCGCCCTCAATCATAGCTTCTGCTTCATCCTCTGCCAAAACCAGCAAAGGGATTGCTTCCGCTCCGGTCTGCGCAGCCAAAACATTAATCGGAAGAGCACCGTTCATAATTTTCTCAGCTTCGTTAGCATTTTCAATACTCCCCCATATTAACATTTTACGCTTGGGGTAGTCAATATCGTTCTTATCTGTTTTACCAATGATGCCTGCGTAACGGGAAGTCATCTCCTCCAATTTCGCCAAGGAACCCACTGGCTTAATTAAATCATCAAAACGCTTTTGCGCAATACGGCAGCACTCCTCGTTAATGGGAGTAATCTGCTCAATAATTTCATTTATTTTCATAAATCAATGTCCCCTAAATAAAATTGTTTCACGTGAAACATTTACCTCAACAAATACACTGCTGCCAACATATAAATAACATGTCCGCACTCAGTCAAAAAGCCGTAGGTATCACCTGTCAAACCGCCAAGCTGTCCGCTCAAAAAATGAGCAATGCCCAAGCTGATGAAGAAAGCTACAAAAGCAGTATAGAGATAGGGCAAACCGCAAGCATAAATCAAAGCAAGACAAATGCCGAAGGCGATAAAAACATAGCTTTGCTTAGAATACTGGGTAAACATATGACCAATGCCTGTTTCACGAGCGTATTTAAAATTTACAATGTAGTTCACCATAAAAGTTCTGGTCGCTACGTACATCGCTACCAAAGCGTAGCACAGCTTCATACCATCAATGGAAGTGTAGGCAGCAATTTTCAAAAGCACCAGACACACCAAGGCAATGACCGCGTTACTGCCAACGTGGCTGTCCTTCATAATTTCCAGCATCCGCTCCCTATTGCGGGCACTGAACACCCCGTCGGAAGTATCCATAAAGCCGTCGTACATCAACGCCCCGATGATAAGAAGCTCTGCCAAAATCAGAAGCACCGCCCTCATAAAGAGAGGAGTGTCCACATACAGCAAAGCGTAATTCACCGCCCCCATGAACACGCCCATGACCAAACCCACCAAGGGAAAGTAAGGAACGCTTTTGGCAAAGTCATCATCACGCCAGTCAGTACGGTTAGAAAACCTAATCCTTGTCAAAAATTCTAAGCATGTAATAAAATCACGCATCCAATCACCTGCTCAGCTTGTTATAAACATCAATAGCACCTTGCAAAACAACAACCGCCAAGTTGGCACCGGTACCTTCGCCCAAACGCATGCCTGCGTCCACAATGGGAGTAAGCTGTAAAATCTCCAGCATTTTTTTATGGGAGATATCGCTGCTCAAATGGGAGCACAGCATATACTTGGCGCACTCCGGATACAAACCGTAAGCAAGAAGCGCCGCGGCTGTAGCGTTCACCCCATCAACCATAGTGGGAACGCGGCGCATAGCGCCACCAATAATCACGCCTGCAAGACCTGCGTGGTCGTAGCCACCTACCTTGCACAAAACATCCATGGCGTCGCCAAGCTTAGGCTCGTTCTTCGCCAAGCCATCGATAACAACCTGACGCTTAATCTTCATACGTTCATCATTGATACCGCTACCACGACCAACGGTCAGCTCTGGATCAATTCCTAAAAAGCCGGAAACAATGGCAGAAGTAGAAGTGGTGTTGCCAATTCCCATCTCCGCTGTCTCCAAAAGATTATAGCCCTTGTCAACACACTCATTGGCAATCTGGATACCAGTCTTAATTGCCTGCTCCGCCTGCTGACGGGTCATGGCAGGGCCTTGGGTAAAATCTTCCGTACCCCAAGCCACCTTGCACTGACGCACCTTATCCAAGTGACTTAAATCGAAGGTAGTACCTGCGTCAACTACAAAGACATCCGCTCCTGCGTGGCGCGCCATCACATTTGCCCCTGCGGTCTCACGCATATAACCGTTAATCATCTGCCTAGTAACTTCCTGCGGGTAAGCACTTACACCATATTTGGCAATGCCATGGTCGCCGCACATTAAAATCATAGCAGTCTTAATCTTCTCCGGCAAAGCCTTACCGGTCATAGCAGCATACTTCACTACCATTTCTTCCAGCTTGCCCAAACTTCCGGCAGGCTTATCCATATTTGCCCAACCGGCTCTGATAACTTCCGCCCTTTCCAAATCCAAAGGTGGAATAAAAATATTTTCCATCATTTAATCCTCATCTTCAAACTTAAAAGCAAATTTCTTCATATCAATAGCTTGCCCTGCCACACAGTAAAAAACCTTCTCGCAGGCATCAGCAACTTTTTGATTAACCCAGCCGGCAAGGTCACGATATTCTCGCGCCATTACGTTGTCAGGCACAATACCGCTGCCAACCTCATTGCTCACGAACACAACTATTTTTCCGCAAGCACGAGCAGCGTCCAAAACCTTGTCCACTTCGCCAAGCACGAAGGCAACTCTTTCTTCAAAGCTTCCTTCAATAGCGGTCTTGCCATACATTTGGTTAGTCATATACAGCGTCATACAGTCGAACAGCACTGCGCCGGTCTCTTCACCTAAAACAGCAAACTCTTCTTCCGCATGGTAAGGCGCTTCGTGGTTTACCCACCGCCCGTCATTACGACGCTCACGATGCAAACGCACACGCTCAGCCATCTCATCATCTAAAATTTCAGCAGTAGCAATGTAATCGCACTTGGGAGAATAGTGCAACACATACTTCTCAGCAAAGGTGCTCTTGCCGCTACGCGCGCCACCAGTCACCATCACCAATTTGTTTCTCATTTCAGAACCTCCCTTCAAAGAAAAATCCTCCCACTATTAGCGGGAGGAAGAATATACAAATACATAAACCAACCTATCTCTCCCGTAGGTTTTACGGTTTTTGTGACAGGCAGGTCTCCTGGCTTAGCTTCATCATCCAACGCGCCTTCCCAGTTTGCACCAGTGACATAATTGCGTGGACTCCACTTACAGTAGCGGGAAACTGCTCCGGATTCACACCGGCATTCCCTTTTAAGCACTAGCCGCAGCTAGCGCACCTATCAAAAGTTTTCCAGTTTATATTATTCGCTGTGTTTCGTTTTTTTCCTGCTTTCTCATTACACAAAAGATTGTTTGAAATAATTAAATATGTTATAATTTTTCAAGAGATAGTTGGATATCGGTTTTCCTGCCAAGGCAGGTGATTGCTATGTCAGTATACGAGGCATTATCTTTAATGATAATGTTTGCAACACTCATAGTACTAATCATTTCAGTAGTCAAGTAGACATGAAAAAAACCGTGTAACAACGGTACACGGCCTTCTTCACTTAATTTTTAATTAATCACAGGAGAGCCGGTGAATCGGAAACCAGCTATCTCTTTTTTAATTATATCATTATTTCCCAAAATGTCAAAAGGCGCACCACAGGTGCGCCTTTGTTAATTATTTAATTTGAGCCATTACTTCAGCAGCAAAGTCTTCTTGTTTCTTTTCGATGCCTTCGCCCAATTGGAAACGAGTGAATTCGTTTACGGAAGCATTAGCAGCAGCTACCAATTTACCAACGGTAACATCCGGGTCTTTAACGAATTCTTGGTCAACCAAGCATACTTCTTTGTAGTATTTTTGGATACGGCCCAAAACCATTTTTTCAATGATTTTTTCCGGTTTGCCTTCGTTACGAGCTTGTTCGGTCAAAACAGCTTTTTCGTGTTCCAGTTCAGCAGTCGGAACTTGTTCACGATTCAGGTAGCCCGGGTTAGCAGCTGCAACATGCATTGCAACGTCTTTGCCGAGTTCTGCGGTACCGCCGGTCATGGATACCAATACACCAATTTTGCCGCCGCCATGGATGTAAGCAGCAACCAAACCTTCAGCTACTTCGTAACGAGCGAAGCGGCGGAGGGAAATGTTTTCGCCAATTTTAGCGATGCTTTCGGTAATCAAAGCAGCAACGGTTTTGCCTTCTTCGATTTCAGAAGCGTTCAGAGCTTCCAAGTCAGCAGGATTGGATTTAGCGATGAAAGCAGCAATGCCGCCTACCAATTCTTGGAAGTTTTCGGTTTTAGCAACGAAGTCGGTTTCGCAGTTAACTTCTACGATAACGCCAACTTTAGCATCTTCGGAAACATAGGATGCAACGAGACCTTCTGCAGCGATACGGCCAGCTTTCTTAGCAGCAGCAGCCAAGCCTTTTTCACGCAGGAAGTCAATAGCTTTGTCCATATCGCCTTCGGTAGCAGCCAAAGCTTTTTTGCAGTCCATCATACCTGCGCCAGTACGTTCGCGCAGTTCTTTAACTAAGCTAGCAGTAATTTGTGCCATTGTTAGTTCCTCCTAAATATAAATTATTCAGCGTCTTCAGCAACAACTTCTTCGGTTGCAGCTTCTTCGGTTTGCATACCTTGACGGCCTTCCAAAACAGCGTCAGCCATTTTAGCAGTCAACAGTTTAACAGCGCGGATAGCGTCGTCGTTAGCCGGAATTACATGATCGATTTCGTCCGGATCGCAGTTGGTGTCAACGGTTGCAACGATGGGGATGTTCAGTTTGCGAGCTTCGAGAACAGCAATGTGTTCTTTGCGGGGGTCAACAATGAAGAGAGCGCCCGGCAATTTTTTCATATCTTTAATACCGCCCAAGTATTTGGTCAGTTTTTCCATTTCATGACGCAGGCCGATAACTTCTTTTTTCGGCAACAGGTCGAAAGTGCCGTCAGCTTCCATAGCTTCCAATTTACGCAGACGAGCGATACGGGTTTGGATGGTTTTGAAGTTGGTCAGCATGCCGCCCAACCAACGTTCGTTAACGAAGAACATGTTGCAACGGATAGCTTCGTCTTTCATAGCTTCTTGAGCTTGTTTTTTGGTACCAACGAACAAAATGTTTTCGCCTTGAGCTGCTACTTCACGAATGAAATTGTAAGCTTCGTCAACTTTTTTAACGGTTTTTTGCAAGTCGATGATGTAGATACCGTTACGTTCGGTGAAAATGTACGGAGCCATTTTCGGGTTCCAACGACGGGTTTGGTGACCAAAGTGAACACCAGCTTCGAGTAATTGTTTCATAGAGATAATAGCCATTTTAAATTCCTCCTGTTTTTACCTCCGCAGGAATGTTATTTTCATTTCAGTGCGTGGCTAAACGCATTCAACAGATGAATTTTCCTGCGTGTGTATTTTTACACCTGTGGTATTATATCACAAAAGTTGTGCCAGAGCAAGAAAAAAGTAAAGTTTTGTGATAAGTTTGTTACAGAAACCTTGTAAGTCCATCAATATCCAACAAAGGACTAAAATTAATAAATACATAAATTAAGCATAAGCTTATCAATATCCAACAGAGTCTTAAATTATTTTTCTTCAAATTCCGAAAGCATCTTAAAGGGAACGCTACTCTTTACTTCCCCACCCAGCTTACCAAGAACATCAACGTTAAACTTTTTAAAAACATCCTTCTGGGTTACATAGATGGCAACATCATTTATTTCCCTACTATTTCTTACATTAAGAAGATTTCTAGTAATTGCTTTTACATTTCTGTAATAACCTTCAAATTTTGTATTACCCTTTCTGTCAAAAATCTTAATGTAATCATTTTGAAAAAGGTACATCAAATGTTCCTTGTAACCTTCAGGATAATCAACAACTAAATATAACTTCTTATTACGCTTAACTAAATCCACATAACGGATTCCCCGCAACGCAGTTCTTCCTTCCCTATCCTTGTAAAGCTCAACGCAATAATACTTATTAGCACTCAAAACAGTCTCGTTGCCTAAACTATATTCCTTTATAATGGAACTATCTTTGCGTTTAGCTTTAGGCAAAGGGTTATGGTCAACCAGTTCACCTTTAAACTTCTTATTCTGCCTATAAGAAACATGTGGCGAAGCAAAATCCTTACACAACCCAAGATACTCGCCTAAATTTGCAAATACATCTTCCAAATTGGAGGTAATACTCTTTTTAAGGATGTGAACATGCCTTGCCTCATCACCTGCAAACAAAAGATTGCTTTCCAGATAATTTGCCATATAGCTGGCAATGTACCTACCATATTTAAAATCTTGCTTCTTCCATTCCTCATAAGGCTTATTATCAGCAGCACGTTTAAACCTTAAAAGCCTTTGGCGCTCCTTGTAACTGCGACCAAAATTTTCATGAATTCCTACATTAATATATGTAGGTGAACCATATATGCGAATTATCGCATTTAGCACCTTACGCATCTCATTAAGCGCTTTAATTAAAACTACGTTATAAGCAAAATCTTCAACAACGTCTTTTCCCATAACAGGTAAAAGTATTTGCTTTTGTTTTGCTCCGCTACCTGTGTGCAACTCTCGCAAGCATCTTGCCTTAAAATCACCATAAGCTTCACCGTTGATAAACGCCTTAATGGCATCTACCATATAACGCTCGCATACACTTACCGTTCCCGCAAAACTTTTTCTGGATAAATGTTTACGCAGGATTTCATTCCACCCATCCTGCTTCAACAACTTTTCCCTACGTTTAATAGTAATATTTTCCGTAAGCAGTTTGCACAAACCATTCAACTTAGATGGATGCTCCAAATCAAAATGGTCTTCTGCAATAAGCTTTTCATAATCATAACCACTGGCAAGCAAGGCAGCTTTCAACACTCGCAAGGTCTTTAAAGAATCAGCAAGCTTCTGTTCAGCTTTACCGTTCCTAACCATCTCTAAACCATGGCGTTTTAAGATAGCCTGCACTTCTTTTTCAGTAACCTTAGCATTCTGCAAGGCAAATTTTAAAATCTCCTTACCTACTTCAATTGGCAAGCCCTTCTCGCCAGTTACCACATCAACAAAGGAGAACTGCCCCAACCAGTTAACCAGAGCAAAAACATCTGCAATAATAGTGCTTCTAAAAGCGCGCTTTTCTTCCTTATAATATATACACTTGCCAAGAGAATCTAAGAATCCCATAAACTTACGAGTCTTATCATTTTCATCACCAGGACCGGTCTCAAAATCCCTTTGAGCAAAAACAATTCTATCGCACAAAAAATTTATGTTTTGATTTGTAAGCTGAGGATAAAACTCTTGTTGCTTATGTAAAATAGCAAGCAGTTCCTTCCTTTGATAAGAACGCTTAATCAAAATATTTCTATCACCAGTCTTATGATTGTGGTAATCAGGATAATCCGTTTCAGTTTTAAATTCTTCATCATTTAAAATCATATCTGCAACACTGCGATAATTACCCAAGCTAAACCGTCTTTCAAATTCCGCCAAGCCTGCTTCCACAATCCCAGCATCCTTATACTTATAATCATCATAAAATTCTTGGTAACCTCGACGATTACAAATATGAATAATACAGGCAACAAGCTCCTCCGCAGAAAGCTTTTCATCCAAACCCTTTAACCTAATGGCAAAAATATTTTGAGCACCATTCTTCTCTTGCCAAGCCCTTAACCTGTTGCAATCTACAAGTTCAAGCTTTTGCAAATAATTCTTAACCCGTTCCTTACGATGCGCCTTGCGACGCAACACCCTTCTAACATTACGGAACATTCTTCTATCTTGATTCTTCAACCTTTTGTAATCATTGGTCTCACCGGAATCAAACAACCTTAAACCAAAATCTTCAACATAAGTACCTTCAACATTGTTAGAAGCAACAACGAAGCTAATATAACCAATACCAATTTCCAAATCGATACCATATTGTCTATTCATTGCCATCCTCCAAACTTTGTTGACATGCTAATTTACAAATGTTAGAATAAGCACGAACTTAGAGTCATTGTTGTGTAGGCTTATCAATATCCAACAGAGCCACTTATTGCAAACTTGTAAGTTTATCAATATCCAACAAAGGTTCTAAGATAAGGCCTTATGTGCCGTAGGGTATAGCGGTATCCCGAATAATTCCGCTCTTTGAAAATACAGCCGTTGCATTTCGCAACGGCTTTTTTGAATTTCAAATCTTGTTCGCTTGTTACCCATTTTACTTTAAGCTATAATTTTTATATAAGGAGGGAACAAACTATGCCAAAAACAATCTCACAATCAGAACATATCCATAACTACGATGACATAACAGCTAGACTTGAACTATACGACGAACTAAAAAAAGGATTGGATGACATCGCAGCAGGAAGAGTTCTTTCAGAAGAAGAATTTTTCTTAACACTTCGTGCGGAGTTAGAGGCTTAATATGAATACTCTTTATTCTAAAATTTACTCAATTTCCTCACATAATGATGTGAAACAAGCAATTAACTATCTGAAACATACTTTAAAAAGCCCAAACGCTGCTAAAAATCTTTATTACTTAGTAGAATCTACAGCGAAAAAACTTCAAACATTTCCATATAAATATTCTAAGATTGATGACCCTCTACTAGACTCGTATCACATAAGATATGTAGCAATAAAAAACTATTTACTCTTTTATACAGTAACCGAAGAAACTAAAATCATTTACATCATCCGCTTCTTGTACTCTCGAATAGACTGGCAACATATTTTACAACACACCGTCCGATATGACGAATACTTATCTCAAAACACTTATGGCTACGTTCATGAAGAGCAAGAAGAATATGGTAAGCAATTCAGAAAGGAACCAACATCTATTCCAGGAACGCCAAACAGCACAAACCACGACAATAACTTTGGTAAAGACGCTGCTCGTCAAGAATTACTTAGCGAATTACAAAAAGGTCTCGATGATATCAAAGCTGGTCGCACTATTCCAGCAGAAGAAGTACATGCAAGACTCGCAAAAAAATTTGAAGGATATGATTTCGAATAAAACAATCTCTTACTCCCCTACCATCAATGGTTGGGGAGTTTTTTTATTGTAAACTTACTATAATGTGTGAACAATGTACTAATTTAAGCTATAAAATATTAACACTATACAAAACAATAACACTACAACCACTATACTTTATTACTTTAATAATAAAGTATAACAACAATCCTACTTATTTTAATAAACTAATATCAGATATTTATAATCTGTTATATGAAATCCCATTCTATTGCATACAAATGATGTACGCATGCGTTGTTAACAACAAACGAATATACTTTTCCTCCTTCCTTATTGGAAGTAACATCGTTTGTTGCCATTTCTTGATCCGAAACCAATATCTTTTTATCTAAATCACCATAAATCTTTTTCCTAACATTCTTTATAACATTATCTGGAGCTATTAACCTCAACTCTAAAACATCAGTTTGAAACATAACGTACTGTGCTACAATTCGTTCCATCATTTTCTTCTCGTCTTTAGCTTTTATTAATACTCCATATTTAACAACATTATTAGCTGATTCCTCAGAAACACTCCTATCTCCAAAGCTAATTTTATAAGATTTAGGATACTCATTTGGCAATTCCTGTAAGGTCACATCACTATCACTTTCTTTAACATCTAACACAATGCTTTCAAAAGTGCTTTCTGTCCATTCAAAATTTCTTATGAAATATTCTATTTTTTCCTTTAACAATTTAACTTCAGAATGCCTATTTATGACAACATCAGTCCTATTGCCATTAAATTTTAATTCTAAACAAGATTTTTCATATTTAATATCGCCATATTCTAATCCGTCTTCTTCTGGTTCACATTTCGCTAAATCCTTAATATTAATTCCAGTAATCAATTCCGATTCATCTTTAAATGCAATTCTTGGTCTATACAAACTCACATACGCTTCACCTATTGCACCTTGGAACATTATCATTTCAGGATTATTATTACCACCAAATGTCAGAATATGACTTCTAGAAATACCAGGATAAATATCAATATAATATATTTTTTCAATACCTAATTGATATGCCTTTTTAGAACATAGTTCGCAAGGACTTGCCGTTGTAAAAAGATATCCACCTTTAATTGATACACCCCCGTATTTGGATATCTGTAAAAATGCATTTTCTTCAGCGTGTAATGCTCTAGTATGCACTTGATTCTTCTCACGTTTTATGCCATTGTAAACATCCTTGAAACAATACGGTGTACACATATAATCACAATGTAACTCTTTTTTAGATTTCTCTAATGCTACATCAATTGTGCTCAAAGAACGTGCAAATTCTTTATTCTCTAGTTCGAATTTACTATGCATATTATAATCTTTATTTATACAATAGTCGTGCACATCCCTATATAAACAAGAAACTTGTCCTTTGGGAACATCATTCCACCCAATTGCTTGTACTGAGTAATCATCTCTTGTTACCACAGCACCAACTTGTCTGGACAAACAACCTGAATTAAGTTTTGCATTATATGCAAATTGCATACATCTTTCAATTGCAGATGGTGTAATCAACCCAGGATGTAGCATAAGTGAAATATATTTAACAATTTGCTTAGTTAAAGAACAATATTTCCCATTTTTAACCTCGCCATTATACACATGAATATCAGCAATTTCCATACATGTTTGCACGTTTTGATGATAAAAAACCATTTCAGGTCTATCTAGTTTCCCAGAAAATTCTATAGTATCAAGATTCTCAATTTCATATCTATTAAGATGAGCTAATCTCTTTTGCCTACTTTCTTCTTCTGAACTAACAGACACTAAGTAAAAAGCTTTATATTTATCTCTCAAATAAAACGCTTCATATGAATTTCTTATAGCGTCAATACAAATTCTACAAGATTTACTACTATTATGTTTTTTTGTAATACTAATAATATCTCTTATTCTTTCAGCAATGATGGTATATCTGTTACTAATAAATTCTTCACTAAATGGATTACCAGATGCCCTCAGATTGTTAGCAAACATTTGCATTAAATACGTATATAAATTATATTGTTTACGTTTATGCCCCTTCTCAGATGTAAAACTATCATAATAACAGTGATAATCTTCCAAAAAACTTCTAAACCTGCGTTTTTGAATAATGATAGTTTTTAAAAAGTACTCATAATATTCATCCGCATCATAATCTATATTTTCTATACCATTAGCAAGCGAAAACTTTTGAGCCAATTGAAAAATATCATCAAAAAAATCTATCGCATCACAAATATTATCTTTTCCGCTAATCCTTAAAGTTCCCGCATCATTATTATTTGCGATATTTCCAAGAAACTGTTGCAAAGCTTCTTTGCCCTGTTCAAATACAAATTGTAAGATAAGACTACTAACATCGATAACAGTAAATGGTTCCCATTTCCCATCTCGTCTTAAAAATCTGTCAACAATGTAATCCTTTCTATCCTCAATACACCTATAATTATGTGAATGAAATTCAGGCAAATCTAACTGTTCATAGTTTTTACTTGACAAAATTTTAGAAAGAGTCGTGCAACCTGATCCTGTTCGTCCAGTTAACCCAATAATTATCATGTTGTTTCTTTCATCATACGTATGTTTAACAGCATTAAAAGTTATTATCGTATCAAGTTTCTTTTTCATAACACTAACCCTTTCCTCAAGATTATCAGTAACTTACAAAATCATAAACAAAACATTACCTATTTCCATACATCTTTTCATAATAGTTTTGGTACTCGCCACTAATGATGTTCTCCCACCAGTCGCGGTTATCCAAATACCATTGAATAGTCTTCTTGATACCATCCGCAAACTTGGTTTCCGGTAACCATCCTAATTCATTATGAATCTTAGTCGGGTCTATTGCATAACGCATATCGTGACCTTTACGGTCAGTGACGTAAGTAATCAAGCTTTCCGGCTTGCCAAGTTCCTTGCAGATAAGCTTAACAATACCAATATTGCGCATCTCGTTATGACCGCCAATATTATAAACCTCGCCAACTTTGCCTTTATGCAGAATCAAATCAATTGCCTTGCAATGGTCTTCAACATAAAGCCAGTCTCGCACGTTAATGCCTTCACCGTAAACAGGCAACGGTTTATCATTTAAAGCATTAGCAATCATCAAAGGGATAAGCTTTTCTGGAAAATGATACGGACCATAGTTATTAGAGCAACGGGAGATAGTTACAGGCAAACCATAAGTGCGGTGATAAGCAAGTACTAACAAATCTGCACCCGCCTTAGAGCTGCTGTAAGGGGAACTAGTGTGAATAGGAGTTTCTTCCGTAAAGAACAAATCCGGTCTGTCCAAAGGCAGGTCACCATAAACTTCGTCAGTAGAAACTTGATGGTAACGTTTAATACCAAACTTGCGGCAAGCATCCATCAAGACAGCAGTACCCATTACGTTAGTCTGCAAAAAAATGCCAGGGTCTTCAATGGAACGGTCAACATGGCTTTCCGCAGCAAAGTTAACCACAATATCTGGACATTCCTCTTCAAAAAGTTGCTCTACCGCCTTGCGGTCACAGATATCTGCCTTCACAAAACGAAAGTTAGGAGCATCCATAACACCTGCTAAAGTAGAAAGATTGCCTGCATAAGTAAGCTTATCTAAACATATGATTCGATAATCAGGATACTTAGCAAGCATATGAAATATAAAATTAGAACCAATAAATCCGGCACCGCCGGTAACGATTAACGTCATAAATTTATCTCTCCTCAAATCTAATCTCTTCTATACAAATCCCTTGTATAAACTTTATCTACCACGTCATCCAAACAAGCATCATAACGATTAGCAATAATACTATCGCACATGGATTTGAACTTTTCTAAATCATTAACCACTACACTACCAAAGAAAGTATCTCCATCATTCAGAGTAGGTTCATAAATTACAACAGTTGCTCCTTTAGCCTTAATACGCTTCATAACACCTTGGATAGAAGATTGACGAAAATTATCAGAATTAGACTTCATTGTCAATCGATAAACGCCAACTATTACAGGATGCTCCTTGCTTTTATCATAAGTGTTATTATCCTCATAGCCATAGTAACCTGCCATTTCAAGAACACGATCCGCAATAAAATCTTTTCTAGTTCTATTGCTTTCAACAATTGCACTCATCATATTTTGAGGAACATCTGCATAGTTAGCAAGCAATTGCTTAGTGTCCTTTGGCAAACAATAACCACCATAACCAAATGACGGATTATTATAGTAATTGCCAATACGCGGGTCAAGACCAACGCCATCAATAATGGCCTTAGTATCTAACCCTTTCATTTCTGCATAGGTATCAAGCTCATTAAAGTATGATACACGTAAAGCCAAATAGGTATTGCTAAAAAGTTTAACAGCTTCCGCTTCAGTAAAGCCCATAAACAAGGTCTCAATATTTTCTTTAATTGCACCTTGTTGAAGCAATTTGGCAAACAACAAACTTTTTTTGTGCAAACGTTCGTCGTTTAAATCAGTACCTACGATAATACGACTGGGATAAAGATTATCATACAAAGCCTTAGATTCACGCAAAAATTCCGGACTAAAGATAATGTTCTTACAATTAAACTTTTCACGAACATATTCAGTGTAGCCAACAGGAATTGTAGACTTGATAACCATAATAGCGTTAGGATTAATATCCAATACCAATTTAATTACTGTTTCTACAGCAGAAGTATCGAAGAAATTCTTTTGTGGGTCATAATTGGTAGGAGCTGCAATAATTACAAACTCCGCATCCTTATAAGCCTTTTCTGCATCTAAAGTTGCCACTAAATTCAACTTATGGTTAGCTAAATATTCTTCAATTTCATCATCTTGAACAGGAGAGATTTTATTATTAATTTTTTCAACTTTTTCAGGAATAATATCCACTGCAACAACTTCATTGTATTGTGCCAACAAAGTTGCTAAGGACAAACCTACATAACCAGTACCAGCTACTGCTATTTTCATTTAACTCTACCTTCTTAAAAAATTATGAAAAAAACTTAAAAATTTTTAATAATCGTTTCTTGATGCGACTTGTAATAACACTGACATTCGTATCTTTATAAAGTTCATCTCTACTCGCGATATCACTCAACAAAGAAATAAATAACCAGTTATCTTTTGTATTTAATTTGTAATCCGTCAAAAAATTTTCTTTCAATAAAAGATGTTGAATCAAATTACAATAACTCTCTTTATGTTTTTCCAAGAAATATTTACCATATTTATTACCAAAATATTTATATTGAAAATTATCACTAATAGCGCCCTCTATTTTATGTCTCAAATCCGTTGTACCTTGCCATAACCCTCTATTATGTATTCTATAAACTGATATTATTGTATTCATTGCATATAAATATCCCTGTTCCAAATGCAATACTCTCCTAAAATTTTCTCCACGAAGTGCACATTCTTCAAAAGTACCAACAGCTTCTTTAAAACTTAACGGCAATCCATTTATAAAAATTTTATTTCTTAATAGGATAGATGAGGTATGAAAAAAAGGCATTCTATCATTAAGTAAATCATCAAAAGTATATATGCGACCTAATTCGTGCTCCTTTCGCAACAATTTTTCTGCTTCTCCATTAACGAGATATTGTGTGTTGCCAGCACACAAGAAACAATTTGGATGGCTATCTAAATAATTTACTTGTGATTGTAATGAATTTTCGTCAATCCAATAATCATCTCCATCTAAATTAACCACATATTCACACTCTAAAAAATCATATACTCTGTTAGTATTAGAAAGTAACCCAGAATTTACTTCTGATTTAAAAACTTTAATTTTACTAGGATACTTTTCTATGTATTCACTAACAATCTTTAATGTATCATCTGTAGAACAATCATCAGCAATATAAATTTTATATTCGAAATTGGTTTTTTGTTTTAAAACACTCTCAATTGCTTCACCAATATATTTATCTACATTGTAGGTGGGCATTATAACTATTACCTTTACCATATTTTTCCCTTCACAATCATCTATAGAATTCCAAGTTTAAATTTTAAAGAATTATAACTATCACTAGTTTGTAAATATTCATCCTGCTTCATTTCATTGACTAATAGTTCACTAGGATATTTTATATGGCTATAATTTTCCTTAAATCCCCACTTTTTATGCCACTTTATGGAAGCAATATTCTCTTTAACAATATGTGCGTACACAATATTAACGCCAAGAGATTGATAATAGTAATTAAATACCATTTCGGCAACCTCTTGCCATTCTTTACTACCACGATATTCAATCTCGCCAACTAACAATCTCCCAGAAATCAATACTTTTTCTTCAGCGTTGTAGTCAGTATATCCCATGGTGGCGAGAGGTTTTCCAGTTTCTTTATCAACGGCAACAAACAATCCCTGTGTAAAATCAGTGAGATATTTCTCATACCATTTTTGTTGCAACTCTAAAGTAAGTTTGTATGGTTGATTAAGAAACTTATTGAGTTCTGGGTTATTACGCCATTCTATAACCTTCTCAAAATATTTGGGAGAAATTTCCTCTACTATTACATACTTACCTTCTAGTCTAACGTTTCTCACCATTCGCCAACTCCCATTACTCAAACCTATTCAAGGCTTCAATAACATATTCCACTTCTTCATCCGTCATACCGTAATACATAGGAATACTCAAAACTGTATTACTAATCTCTTCAGCAATGGGTAAATCACCCTGCTTTAAACCAAGCTCTTTATAAGCTTCTTGCAGATGCATCGGAATGGGATAATGCTTTACAGTGCCAATTCCATTTTCATTCAAGTATTTTTCCAATTCATCACGTCTATCGCAACGAATAACAAATACGTGATAGATATGTTCATACTCATCTGTAGAAGCCAAGGGTAATTTGATTAAAGGATTAGTAATACCTTGCAAATATTTTTCAGCAATTCTTTTTCTATCTGCATTCCATTTGTCAAGATGCGGTAACTTCACTCTCAAGAATGCTGCCTGCATTTCATCTAAACGACTATTAGTTCCTTGATAAATGTGGTGATATTTATAATCAGAACCATAGTTACCTAAAGCACGCACCTTATCTGCAAGCTCTTTATCGTTAGTAACTACACAGCCACCGTCACCTAATGCGCCAAGGTTTTTTCCTGGATAGAAGCTGAATCCAGCAGCGTCACCCAAAGTACCAACTTTTCTTCCTTTATACCTGGTGCCATGTGCTTGAGCTGCATCTTCAATAACTTTAAGATTATATTTTTTAGCAACCCCATTTACAGCATCCATATCAGCAGGTCTACCTTGAAGATGTACTGCGATGATTGCCTTAGTGTTTTCATTTATTTTTTCTTCTATTTTTGTAACATCAATATTATAGGTTTCAATTGTTGGCTCTACAAAAACAGGCTTTGCCCCTACGAAGGAAACCGCCAAAGCTGTAGCAATATAAGTATTGGAAGGTACTATTACTTCATCACCTTTACCAATCCCCATAGCTTTGAGTACCAACCACAAAGCATCTAATCCGGTTGCAACACCAATACAATATTTTGCATCGCAATAAGCAGCAAACTCTTCCTCAAACTTTGTACACTCTTCCCCTTGGATAAAGTAACTTCTATCCAAGACTTGGTTATAGGCTGCATCCAAGTCTTTCCTTATTTCATTATGCATTGGCAAGAAAGTTGCAAAAGGTACTTTCATAATATCTACACTTCCTTCTTTTCGTTCTTCACAAATTCTAAGAATTCATCATAATTTCTAATGTAATCTGCTTCGTCATAAAGTTCAGAGGCGAGTACCATGAGTACTGCATCTTCGGAGAAATCAAACATTTCTCTCCACATAGAGTTAGATACATATAAACCTTCATATGGTTTTTCTAACGGGATAACTTTCTTCTCAAAACCATTGTCTAAACGAATCTTGCAACTGCCATGAATACAGATTAAGATTTGTTCTAATTTTTTATGAGCATGATACCCTCTAGTAACATCTTTACCAGTATCATACATATAGTAGACACGTTTTATTTTGAACAGTATATCATTAAATTCTTCCAAAGCAACCAGCTGTCCACGATTGTCACAATGTTGTTGAAAGGCGTATTTAATTACTTGCATAAAGCAGCTCCTATCTTTCACTAGTGTTTCTTGATTTTCCTAATTATTTTAAAGATAGTTCCATACGCATACTATTTAGGTAAATATTTAAAAATACTAATTTTTTTTCGTCCACATAACTTAATGCAGGCATCACCATATGTTATACGTTTTAAATATTCATCTCTAAATCTATCTGTATTAATATCATAAAAATCTATATCAAAATCATTACTGTTATATTTGCATATTTTCTCTAACTGTTCATTGAAAACTTTTTCTTCTATAACGCTTTCCTTAAAATACTGTTCTTGTTGTCTTACGTAATTAACATCGCCAAGAAACTTATCAAGCCCCTCTTTTAAACTGTCAAAATCATCAAATTCAAAATTTAAATTTTTCTTTTCTAAAAGGAATCCTTTTGTTAAATCTTCATCATATTTTAATGTAACCGGTACCTTACCAGCCGAAGCAGCATATTGAAACATTAGTCCACCACAAATAGGGTAAGTACTTAAATAAAAATAACTTTTTTCAATGATTTGAAAGAAATCTTTTCTTTCTTTTGTTAAAAATATTCGATTAGGATATTTTTTAATTAAGTTATCAATATGACTTTTTTCTCCTGAACCTGCATACCAAAAATTTACGTCATACTTGCCCAAAATATAATCTACTATTTTATAATATAACCCATTACCACCTAAAGTTTTATATAAAGAGCCTCCCGAAAAAATAAATCTCTTACTCTTATCCATCCCAACTGGAAATCCTTCAAACTTAATATTTCTATCAATTTGTGGGTAAAAAGGAAGCTTAATAATCTTTTCTTCAGGTATTCTCCTATACTTCTTAGAAACAGAGGCACCATAATCTCTAAATTCAATAAAATAGTCACCAACATTTTGTCCTATCCAAAAAGTATGATCTGTTATATTTATAAAAAATTTCTTTAAGCTTTGATCAAACAAATAAAAAGATCCTATACCAGCAACATCATCAGGCGTGGTATATATAAACGATTTGCTAGGTTTAAATTTTTCTACACATTGTTTAATTTCTTCAATTCTATCGAGTTGCTTCTTGCTCGTTAAGAACAAAATTTCTGCATTGTTATCCTTAAGTATTTGTATTACTCGAGGAATACGTTCACAATTCTTAATATCGGTCAAATATATTATTTTCCCTATTTTACTCAATGCATTTAGGTAATTTTGAATCAAACCTCTACTATTCAATCCAAACCCATCATAAAATAATATGATATCTCTTTTACTCTTATATGAAATTTGTTCACCGTACAACTTTCTTACAATTTTGTTTAACATCAATTCTAATTCTTCATCAAAATAAAACTGGTTAACATCATAAAAGAAATTACAACCTTGTCTCATTAAATTTAAACAGCTCTCATAATTTGAATTTGTATATTCTTTCTCTATAGCTTCTTTGAACTTAGAAACAAACATCTCAAATTCGTAAAATTGCATAACTACACTTCCCAAAATAAACTTTATTTTATATGTAAAATCTTATCTATTTTTTCTCTACTTCCCCAAATCGCAGGGGAATCATATTTTCTATTTGGATATACTCCGTATTCCAATTTTATTTTGAAGTTATTACTTTTAATAAATTCTTCAACTTTATCTTTAAGCAGAACTGGTTTACCACTACAGCAATTAATGATTCCAGCTATATCTTCTTGTAACATTACTGCTACTATCTGCTCAGCTAAATCTTTAACATCTATAAAATCATACTTATTTTCGCCGGTAGTAAACGGAAAAAACTCTTTCCCTTCTTTTTCAGCAACAATAATTTTGGCGAAAATAGAATTGTTTTTTTCGTCATCACCGCAAATATAAAATGCTCTGAGCCATTTCAAATTTATATCCTTATCATCACAATAGCTCATTATCATTTGTCTCAAAGCATTTTTGGCAATACCATACAACGAAATAGGATTACAAGGTGTATCTTCGATAACTTCACCTTCGTAATATCCAATCTCATGCATTGTTCCCATAACACCAATATTTCTTAAACCATTATCTAAAAGATTCTTTAAAAATTCGTAATGGTTGTACAACATCTTGATATGCTTTTCAGAATTATGTACGAAACCATCTTGCCAAGCTAAATGTATACAAGCATCAGGACAACCAAATACTTCATATAAATTCTGTTCACCAGAAAAAATATCAGCTTTTATAACTTTAGCTCGCAAATCTATATTGTTATCATTCATATCAGCAGCAATAACTTCAATATT
>JAFTMR010000014.1 GCA_017452325.1 Phascolarctobacterium sp.
ACGAACACGCAATATCGGCTTAGCAACTCCCATCGATTTAAACAACGGATATAATTGCTCTACAACCTCAACCAAAACACTTTGGTTATTAATCGGCTTATACTCTTTTGTTTCGCGTTGTTGTACTCTTTCGATAGCATCAAATATGAACTGCGCCTTGCTTAACACAAAAGCATCAATTTTAGCAACACGCACCAACCTATTGGCAGAAACATACACGCTAGCATCCGAACGCACTCGCAAATTAATGTTCTTCACGTTTTTACGTTCTAGTTCGTAAACTATATTCAGATTTTGGAATTGAATGGTACGTATGGACATAAAATAATCCTACTTTCTAAAAACAAATAAATACTCATGCGCCAACAAAAGAAAATTATATTTCACGCTATTAGTTTTCCAAAATCCTGTTGCTTTGCAGTTATGTTGTTCTTTTATAATGATCTCTTTTGTTTTAAACCCAACAGATTCAAAAATTTTCATCACTTCAAAACTCATTGGTATAACATGTCCCTTTTGTCTTGTATCACCCATTAAGATTGCACAGAATTTACCTTTTTTAAGAACTCTATAACTTTCTTCTGCAACCTTCTCCATTTCAACAAGAAACTCTTTTACTTTTAATCTAGATAAATCTTCTTCAATGTCTTCGCTATATTCAATAATATTTGCATATGGAGGGTGAGTACAAATCAAATCAATGCTTTCATTTTGGATAAAATATAAATTTCTTGCGTCACCTTTACGAATGTAAACTTTACCTTTTGCTTCTTCAATCTCAAAGTCTGTTCTTTCTTTACATCTATCCAAAGCAATATCATTGACATCTACACCGATAATATTACGACTAAGAAGTTTTGCTTCAACAAGAGTAGTACCTCCACCAGCAAATTGGTCTAAAACTAAATCTCCCTCTTGTGAATAACGCAATAAAATATTTCTAGGAATATAAGGAGACCAATTACCACGCCATTTTGCATCATGAGTTGCCCAATCACCACGTTTTGGAAAACTCCATACAGTATTCATTTCTAATTCAAAATCATCTGGTTGCCATTTTATGATTTTTCTAGGCATCATTTGATAACCTCTTCGAGTACACCATTTTCTAAATCTTTGATATTGTAAAGATGTTCCAAAACATTAAAAACTTCTTCTAAATTATTACGCGACGGCTTCCAGCCTTTGCCATCCGTAAACCAAAGAAATTTAAATCCTTTAATGTTCTTTACCTCTGTAGAAATTAACTTATAGTTACCTGCTGTTTCATTTGGTTTTGAACCTTGAGCATTATAAAAGTTAGTTTCAATACCATAAATCATTGAGTCTGTTTTTATAACAAAATCAAATTTTTTCTCCGTTTTTCCTGTATTAGTCATAGCGGATAAATCAATGCCCCAAAGTTCACAAATTTTTGAACGCTCCATTTCTTTAAAATACGTTTTATTTTTAACAAATCCAGCTTTACATATAAAACTTTCAACCAAATCCTCCATAGCATCTCCTGTACGTGATTTTCTACCATTAGTATCCATTCCTACTTCTACACCAGTAACATAATCTACTAATGAATGGATCATATGATTTTGGAGCAAATCAAAAAGACCCGTTTTCTCCATAAACATTGCGTATTCTTCAATAGTATAATTCGTTTTTAGAAAATTGAATTTGTATTTCTGTTCAGCATCATTTATTATAATTTCTTTTTCACGCTTAGCAATAAGTATAGGGATAACTCTAAGAACATTAGGATATTTAGAAGTTATACGTATAAATTCTTCTCTAATGTTTTCTTCACCTATTAAACCGTTTAATAAATTCAATTCATCTTTTATCTGGTTAATATTTCGGTAGACCTTATCAAAATTAGTATAATATTTCCATGTAGCTATCGTGTCGGTAAAACTGGAAAACCATTCATTAAAATCTCTTTTTTTCATGCTATTACTCCTCAAAAATTGGAAATCAACAACTCTTTAATCTTTCCTCTACCAGAACTTTTACTATTTATCATACGAGAAGCTTCTATCCTCTTGATATTGTAGTTAGCATATAAGTCATCAAAAAAATTATCTTCTTCATTATGATTTTTAGGATCGGAATTACTCAACAAAATTTTTGCTTTTCTTTCATTAAGCATATTGATATACTCTGCAAGTTCTTCTTGATTGCAATCTGTAAAAACTACTTCATTATAAGATGTGAAAGCAGAAGTAGCATTTAACGGACGATAAGGAGGATCAAAATAAACGAAAGTATTCTCATCTATAAAGTCAATAGATTCTTTGTAATCTCCACAAACAATCTTTACGTTCTGCAACTTTTGAGAAATCAACTGCAAATTTTCAGCATCGCAAATCAAAGGATTTTTATATGCTCCCATAGGAACATTAAAGCCACCTTTACTATTTACCCTATACAACCCATTGAAGCAGGTCTTGTTCAAAAATATAAATAAAGCAGCCAACGCAACACTCATTGAATTAGATTTATCTTGTTTTAAATCATTGAACAATTCCCTTTTATTGTAATAATATATTTTTCTATCTTCTGTTGATAACGGAATAAATTCCTTTTGCATTGATTCTAATAGGTTTATTAATTCTTCTACATTATCACGAACAACAATAAAACTATTTACCAATTCCTGGTTTATGTCAGCAATCATAATTTCATCTAAATCATAATTAGCCAAGATTTCAAAAAGAACTGCACCGCCACCAACAAAAGGCTCTGCATATTTTCTGATAGTTTCACCGAAGCCATTAGGGAAATTTTCTTTTATAATATCTAGAATTTGTCCCTTGCCACCAGCCCATTTAACAAAAGGCTTAATCTTTTTGTTTTCAAAATAACGCAAACTTCTTGCATCTTGGGGCTTCTCCGCATCTTTAGGAATAAGCCACATATTTCCAAGCATCTCTGCATTCTCAATTCTATTTTCAGCACACAAGACAGCTACCCTGCGTTGAGAAATATTCCATTTCTCAGCAGCTTCTTTTGCGGTCATATATTTCATTGCAAACACCTCCGTTAATAAAATTATATTCCAAACCTCGAATAATAGCAAACAGAAATTTTAGACATAAAAAATCCACCCCATATATTTAAGTTTCTGGGGTGGAACTATAGTAATATAAAATCAATTAATTGTCTCTAAAAAATTCCTCATTAATTCTATCGACTCCTTAAGTTCAACTTGCGAAAATCTATCATTGAGCGTATTTTCAGGATGATGAATTTGGTGCCTAATGTACTCTGTAAGAGTTATTTCCATATTACTAACATTTCCATTCCTTAATATTTTTTTATAAATTCGTTTATCTTTTTCAAGCTCATAATCAGCTTTTAAATCCATCGACTCAATTTGCGAATAAAGTTCATTATGATACTCCTCAGTAACGTCACCAAAAGCTACATAATTTACCTCATTAAGAGAAGGATACTTCAAACGCCCAGGATCAATATTTTCAACTTTCATATTACCATTAACATCCGTAGCAACTAGTCTCAAATTTTCAAACGCCAATTTCTTAACTATATTAGAACTGTGAGTAGTTATAATAACTTGCGTATTTTCTTGCTCAGATAATTCTTTAAATGCATTTATAAGAATACTTTGATGTTCTATATGCTGAGATGTCTCTGGTTCTTCAATAGCATAAATGATACTATTATTAGCTCCTTCAATTCTCCGTTCTGCTTCAGCTCTAAAAAAATTTAACAAGACTAGCCTTTTTACGCCACTTCCTCTCTTGTTAATAGGAATACCTGCATCACCTGCTATAGATACATTTTTGAACACATCCTGCCATTTTAGATTTTGAGAAGATGGTATAACAGGATTTAAGCTTTCTGCAATCTCTGGATTCATCTCTCTAATCTTTGCTAAAGTTCTAGTAGAAACCTCTGATAGTTTTTCAAGTACAATATTCGAGATATGTTCTAAATCTTCTTGTATAGACTCATCGCTCAGTATCTGCTTAACAGCTTCTTTAAGAGGATCTTGAATCTCATCATCACTATCAGTATTTTTCCTATCTGATTGAAACAAAGAAAATATCGGTAAATATTTTATTAATCTTTCCCATATTTTCTTAGCATCCTCTTTCGATGCATCTATTTCAATCTCCGCTAAGTTTAAATCGTTTTCATAATATTTCCATATAGCTTTTCTCATCACTGAATTAACAGCTAAATTTTCGCACTCTATACTATTACTACTAATTATTTTCCTTAGTTCTGTATTTTTCTTCAATAGCAAATCTGAACAAACTTCATTGGTAGGATGCAGTGCTCTGAGATATACTTTTGGCGAACCACCATTATTAAATTTTTTCACAATTTCTAATTCACTTTTCCTATTAAGCATATACTCTGATTCCAAATCAGTTTCTATAGTAGAATCAATTATTATGCTGTTCGGCAAATCATCAAAACAAGCTGTAATTACAGTTTCAGTATCACCATTTTCTCTTTCATTTACATTAACATCATTCTTATCTATTTTCACTACACCTTTTCCATCATTAAAGAAAATATCCAATGCTTCTAAAATTGTTGATTTGCCAGCATCATTTCTGCCCACAAACGCTGTTAAGTCATCAAAATCAATTTTAATCTCTTGAGAATAACGTCTGAAATTCTTTAGTTTTAAACAACTAATTTTCATCAAAATACCTCCAAATCCTAAACTTTCTAACTACAAAAGCCCCCACAGAAATTCTGCAAGGGCTTTAAATTTTCAAACTACATTTTTAGGTTTAAATTTTAATGAATCGTTTTTAGTAGCTTACATCATACCGGGCATGCCGCCACCCATGGGCATCGGAGGCATTGCAGGTTCTTTAGCCGGTTTGTCAGCAACGATGGATTCAGTGGTCAATACCATTGCTGCGATGCTTGCTGCGTTTTGCAGTGCGCTACGAGTAACTTTGGTCGGGTCAACGATACCAGCCACAATCATATCAACGTATTCTTCAGTCAGTGCGTTGAAGCCAAAACCTTTGCGACTACGTTTAATGGTGTCTACGATAACAGCGCCTTCCAAACCAGCGTTGTAAGCGATTTGACGAACTGGTTCTTCAATAGCGCGTTTAACGATTTCTACACCAGTTTTTTCGTCGCCAGAAACTTTCAGTTTACCCAAAGAGCCTTGTACTTGCAAGAGCGCAGTGCCGCCACCAGCAACGATACCTTCTGCAACAGCAGCGCGAGTCGCGTTGAGGGCGTCTTCAATGCGCAGTTTCTTTTCTTTCAGTTCAACTTCGGTAGCAGCACCAACTTTAATCACTGCAACACCGCCTGCCAATTTAGCAAGACGTTCTTGAAGTTTTTCTTTATCGAATTCAGAAGTGGTTTCCGGAATTTGAGCACGGATTTGTGCTACGCGACCAGCGATTTTTTCTTTGTTACCAGCACCGTCAACGATGGTGGTCATTTCTTTGGTTACGCGTACTTGACCTGCTTGACCGAGGTCTTCTACGGAAGCGCTGTCCAGTTTACGACCAACTTCTTCGCTGATTACAGTTGCGCCGGTGAGGATAGCAATGTCTTGGAGCATAGCTTTACGACGGTCACCAAAGCCAGGAGCTTTAACTGCAACAGCTTTGAAGGTACCACGCAGTTTGTTTACTACGAGTGTTGCCAATGCTTCGCCTTCGATGTCTTCAGCGATAATCAAGAGTTCACGACCGCCTTGAACAACTTTTTCCAAAACAGGCATAATGTCTTGAATCATTGTAATTTTGCGGTCAGTGATGAGTACCAACGGATTGTTGAGCACAGCTTCCATTTTGTCCGGGTCAGTTGCCATGTACGGAGAGATGTAACCGCGGTCAAATTGCATACCTTCCACAGTTTCGAGGCAAGTTTCCATGGTTTTGGATTCTTCAACGGTGATTACGCCGTCGTCGCCAACTTTTTCCATAGCGTCTGCAATCAAATTGCCAATTTCTTCGTCAGCAGCGGAGATGGAAGCAACTTGTGCTTTAGCTTCTTTGGTTTCTACTTTTTGGGAAACAGCTTTCAGTTCTTCAACCAGAACGTCAACTGCTTTTTGGATACCTTTTTTCAGTACCATGGGGTTTGCGCCTGCAGCAACGTTACGCATACCTTCGCGAATCATTGCTTGAGCAAGTACGGTAGCAGTGGTGGTTCCGTCGCCAGCAACATCGTTAGTTTTGATGGAAACTTCTTTAACCAATTGCGCACCCATGTTTTCAAACGGGTCTTCCAACTCAATGTCACGAGCGATGGTTACGCCGTCATTGGTAATGGTGGGAGCACCAAATTTCTTTTCCAATACTACGTTACGGCCTTTAGGACCAAGAGTTACTTTTACAGCATCAGCCAATGCGTTTACGCCAGCTTCTAATTTGCGGCGAGCTTCTTCATTAAAAAGAATTTGTTTTGCCATTTTACTTATCTCCTATCTTTAGGTTAATTATTTTTCGATTACTGCGAGAATGTCGCGTTCGCTAAGAATCAAATATTCTTTGCCTTCCAATTTAACTTCGGTGCCGCTGTATTTCGCAAATACAACTTCTTCACCAACTTTAACTTCGGGAACCACGCGGGTACCGTTTTCGGTAACCTTGCCTGCGCCAACTGCAATTACCTTACCGGTTTGCGGTTTTTCTTTAGCAGCGGTGTCCGGCAGAAAAATTCCGCTAGCAGTTTTTTCTTCTTTAGTAACAACTTCTACAACTACGTGGTCATACAACGGTTTCAACATCTTTGATAACCCCTTTCGTGAAATATATTAATAAAATTTTTTATCATTAAAATTTATTAGCACTCTAGTCATCGGAGTGCTAACTGCAATTATTATTATACTGAAAGCCAAATAAATTGCAATACTCTTTCGTAGATTTTTTACACTTTATTCAAAAATTGTGCTTCGTTAACATAAAAATACGCTTCACTAATCAAAAAACCGATTAACGAAGCGTGTTTTTGTGTTTTGGAACTCTATTTTTTACTTTGCACTTGCAATTACTCTTTCAGCAAGTTCTTTCAAAGAAATGCGCTTAACCATACTAAACTGTTGCAATTTACGATAAGCTTCCTGTTCCGTCAAGCCATGCGCTGCCATCAAGATACCCTTCGCCTTCTCCAAAAGCTTACGAATCTCCAAACTCTCCTTCAAATCTGCCAGTTCTGCATTCAAAGCTTCAAGTTCTTCTTCTTTCTTACGCAGTTCTGTAATATCTTGCAAGATGACAATGGCACTGCCTGCCTTCGCCTTGGGAACCACAGGCAACACCCGCAGGGCGAGTAACATTCCATGAGAAGTAAACTCTTTACCTCCCGCAACGCCGGTGTCGATAACCATACCTACTAGAGGCCAGTTAATTTCCAAATGATTAGTACGCTTACCAAGCAAATCGCCTATGCCCATAACTTGGAATAAATGCTTGGCTTCATTGTTAGCTGCCGTAATCACCTTGTCCACGTTAACAACCAGCAAGCCATCTGCCGCAGTAAGCCGCTTGTAATTGGAGTCCTTATCAACAGGTTTGGTCAAATTCAAAAGCAGCTCTACCGTTTCGCGTATAATCACTTCATCCGGATCAAGGGTATCAAAGCTTAACGCTCCGTAACATTTACCACGTACGTCACGCAAGGGATAAACCCAAAAGCTATTGAACACACCCAATTCCAGCTCGCGCATCCCACGTAAGGGAATGTTATTTTGCAAGGTTCGATGCACCAATGGCTCTTCCACCACGCGCACCTTACGACCGGTCAAATCAGGTTGCGCCTTGCCCAATTGAGTCAAAGGCTGCACCTGTTTCAAAACTTGTAAAAATCTTTTATCACTATCCAACAAGTAAACAGTTACTCTGGCGTGAGCAATATCCGCCGCCAATTCTAACCCTGACAGCATAGTTTGTAAAGTATTCTTTTGTTCCGCTGTCAAAGTGCTTAACATGTTTTTCTCCTCGTCAAATTTTATGTCTTTTCCCCACTCTAGATAGGATAATCCACGTACTTATCCACATTATCCACAAGGTTATACACAGGAATTGTGGCGAAATTACGTGCTTTTCTATGAACTATCCACATTATCCACAGAGTTATGCACCGAATGTACTCGTGTTTATCCCAATTTAAGAGATGGAACTGCGTTCAAATCCAGTGGACTTTCCATACCAGCCTGATACATAAAATAACCGCGGCAAGCAATCATAACCGCATTGTCAGTACACAAAATCGGTGTTGGATGTACCAGTTCAGCGCCAACCTTTTGCACAGCCTCAGCCAAGGTTGTTTGCAGTGTTTTATTGGCAGATACACCACCTGCGAGAACAATTTTCTTCAAGCCAGTGTCCTTCATGGCGCGCACTGCCTTTTGCACCAAAGCATTTACCACTGCGTATTGGAAGGAAGCCGCTACGTCAGAACGATTGATTTCACGTTTAGCTTGTTCTTGGTTGTGCAAGTAGTTGATAACCGCAGATTTTAAACCGCTAAAACTAAATTCATAGGGAGCGTCCAGCTTCGCCACAGGGAACTCAATAGCGTGAGGATTACCGCCAATGGCAAGCTTTTCAATTTCCGGACCACCGGGATAGGGCAAGCCCATCACGCGTGCAATTTTATCGAAGGCTTCACCCGCAGCATCGTCGCGAGTTTGACCTAACATTTCAAAACTATTGTAACCTGTAACTTTAAGAAGCGCAGTGTGACCGCCACTTACAACCAACGCCATAAAGGGAGGTTCCAGTTCCGGATCAGTCAGGAAGTTAGCAAAAACATGACCTTCCAGATGGTTAACACCAATCAAAGGCTTATCAGTTGCCCAAGCCAAGGACTTCGCCGCAGATAGACCTACCAAAAGGGCACCCACTAAGCCAGGGCCATAGGTTACAGCCACAGCATCAATGTCTTTCAAGGATACATTGGCTTGCTGTAAAGCTTCGTCGATTACAGGCATAATGTTTTCGATATGCTTACGAGAAGCAATCTCCGGCACTACGCCGCCAAATTTGCGATGAATAACGATTTGGGAAGAAATGATATTACTCAAAACCTCACGTCCGTTTTTCACTACCGCAGCAGCAGTTTCATCACAGCTGCTTTCAATACCTAAAATATATACATCTTTACTCATTAGAGTTTATACCTCGTCTATACAGCCACATAATGACTGCATTTTCGTGATTATCTTCGTAATAGTTGGGGCGAATTCCCTCGCTGGCAAAGCCACAGGTCAAATACGCACGTTGCGCCGCAATATTGCTTTCACGCACCTCTAGGGTAACGGCTTCCGCATCCAGCTCCCACGCCTTATTGACGAGAGCAGCAGTCAAGCGGGTACCATAATTCTTACCACGTTCACTTTTGATAACAGCAACGCGAGTAACTTGCGCTTCACCTGCTACCAGCCAAAAGCCTGCGTAACCAATGGTCTCACCATCTGCTTCCATAATAAGGTAGTGGGTTAAATCATTGTTCACTTCGCCTAAAACCATATTTTCGTTCCAAGCATCGTAAAAGGATTCTGCTTCGATAGCAACCACAGCTTTGATGTCCGCAGCCGTCATATCTCTAAAGGTGATTATTGCTGTAACATCTTTTGCCTTTGTTCCCACAGTTCCTCCGCTTCTGACCTTCTAATATAGTAAGGCTCTAAACCAAAAATCTTTTTATCGTTTTCCGGGTCAAATTCTTTTTCTGCAACAAGGGCAATACTGGTAGCCTTGGGCATCAGCAAAGTTTTGGGAGCAAGCTTCACATCAGCAGGCAGTTCTAGTTTTTCCAGCTTCTTGCATTCACCCAGAATCAAAGCAGGCATACCCACTTCTATAATACGTTCCAGCAAACGCTCCTTGTTCACAACTTCAGTACCTGCTACTTCTACCAGTTCCCCATCCTTCCATTGGTACAAGGATTGGTAGTAGTTACCCTTCTGAGCATCCAGTACGGGCGAAAGCAAAATACCTTCCAAGGGAATATTTTGTGCAAGAGCCTTCAGAGTGTCTACACCGTGCAGATAGCATTGCCAGCTATAAGCCATTGCCTCCGCAGTAGCAAGACCAATGCGCAAACCGGTAAAGGAGCCGGGCCCCATGCTTACCGCGATTAAATCTATATCTTGTTTTTTAGTATTAGTACGTTTCAGCAGTTGCTCCAATTGGGGCAGCAAGCCTTCGGAATGAGTGTTCCCCATGCTCACGCTGTATTCTGCCATAACTTCACCGTCGCGGCACAAAGCCACGCTACATACTTTAGTTGCGGTATCAATTGCTAAAGTCAGCAAGCTGCTTCACCTCCTGCAAAAGTTCTTCGTAACGCTCACCCTTGGGTTCAAGCACAGCCTTACGCCCCGCTCCGTCCAACAGCAAGGTTACCTGCATATATTCTTCCGGCAATTGGTCCGGGAAAAGCTCCGCCCATTCAATAAGGGTTACCCCCTCGCCGCCAGCGTACTCTTCAAAGCCAATATCTTCCAATTCTTCAGGACGATTAAGGCGATACAGGTCAAAGTGACGTACCTCCAGCTCACTGCCATCGTACACGTTCATAATGGCAAAGGTGGGACTGGTTACATCTTCTTCTGCTACCCCTAAAGCAATGGATATCCCCCTGCTCATCAGAGTCTTGCCTGCACCTAGATCTCCTGTAAAACAAAACACGTCACCGCTACGAGCAAGCTTACCCAAAAGCTCGCCAAGCTTTTCAGTTTCAGCAGCGGTCGGTAAATAGATTTCCATATAATTCCTCCATACCCCTCAGCTAGTATGCTAACAGCTCCTCTAAAAAAGGAGCTAAGAGTAATCTTATAATCTCAAAAAGCAGTACCAGCATTGCCGGTACTGCTCACTTTTATTTTTGCAGTAATGATTCGTTACGTTTCAATGGGTCTTCCACGTCAAGGTGTCCACCCAAAGTAATTACCTTCTTGCCTTCAACAAGAATTTGTACCTGCTTAACCTCAGGGAACTCCGTCAAAGTATTTACAATTGCACCGGTCATCATAACTTCATTATACGACCCTTGCCCGCTTTTGACAATTTCTTTGCTAAAATTGGCAAGCGCAGTTCCTTCCGGAGTAATACTAAAGCTCAACACCCTTGTACCATGGGGAATAACATCCTCGTACTTAGTGCTTTGCGGCTTAGCTCCCACCAGAGCGAGCAAAGCATTTTCCGGTAAGCTTTTACCATTATCAGTCATAGTAAATTTTTCCGGTAACAGCTTTTCACTGCCGTCAGCAGCGGCGCGGTAAATTGTAAAGCTAATTTGTTTAGGCGGTTGCGGTTTTTCCTTTTCGCCTTGGAAGAAGGAGCAACCCGTTATGACAATGCTGAATACCAAAAGCATCAGCAAGAAAATCTTTTTCATTATATGCCCCCATTATTTAAAGTAGTTTTCAATACCATCTGCAATCAGCTTGGCAGTTTTATTCTGGAACCAGTTGCCCCGCATCAGCTTTTCTTCCTTTTTATTACTGATGAAGCACAATTCTAACAAAGTAGCAGGCATACTGCAACGTTTGATTACATAGAAGTTAGCTTCTCGCAGTCCCAAATTATCCCTGCCAAAGTTTTCCGTCAGCTCATCGTGAATAGATTTGGCAATCTTGGTATCAAACTTTGTTTTCGGGAAGTAGTAAGCGCTAAAGCCACCAACCTTTTTATTTACAGAAGAATTGATGTGTACGCTGACGAACAAATCGGATTTGTATCTTTCTGCCACATTGATACGTGCCTGCAACTCATCCACGTCACTAGCCCCGGGGCCTGCAACCTCTTTATCCGTACTGCGAGTCATACGCACGATGGCGCCCTTTTCTTCCAACTCTTCCTTTAAGCGTAAAGAAATCTCCAAGGTAATATCCTTTTCCAGAGTTCCCCTTGCACCTACGGCACCCGGGTCGCTACCGCCATGACCTGGGTCAATGGTAATAACCTTGCCTTCAATACCGCCATCGGTAAGATAGCCAACCTTATTGGCATCAATCTTACCTTTATTTTTCTTAGCTTTCTTTTTAGCTTCTTTTTCCTTTTTTAAACGTTCTTTTTCCGCTTTCTTGCGCTCTTTCTCTTTTTTCTTTCTATCCTTTTCGCTTTCCTCGCTACTACCGCCGCCAAGGGACAGGTTCACAGAAGGCGCACTCACGCTTGCATTGACAGTGGCAGGAGCAGTACCAACTCCGGGAGGCTTCTTGCGAGTGTTGGTTACAGGCTTGCTACCCACAACAGCAGTATCACTTGCCACTTTAGCAGAAGGTTTATTGCTTATGGTTACACCTGCCTTTTCGGTAGAAGCACTGCTCTTATTTGTCGTAGCAACACTGGCAGGAGCAATGCGTTTTTCCGCAGTGATGTCTAAAACAATACGGGCAGGACGCTTTGTTTGTGGGTCCTTACGCAGAGTGAAGCTTTTATATTCATCAGCCTTGAGCTCTCTGCTCAAGGGAATTTTAATCAAGGTCTTGTTGCCGGCAGGCTCCACCTTCATTACGGAAGCAATAGTGCTACGGGTCTTGCTGCTTTTAGCAACTCCGTCCTTTAGCGCCGCGTCCACAGTCAAGGTCATCAATTTGTCCTGTACATCAACTTTATAAGTAGCTGCGTCCGTTAAATCCACCACGAAGCGCAGCATGTTATCCTTATCCACGCCCCATTTAACATCAGTAACCTGAGCAGCACTTGCCACAGCACTGAAAGCTAAACAGCACAGCATAAGCATTAGCAGAAATAATTTACGCAACAGTTTCACCTCACAAAAATTTATGCTTAATAACAATTCATTCTAACACTTTTATGGCAGGGTTGCAAACCAATTCTTCCACTTCCACATCCTCTTGCACTAAACGGCGAGCTTCTGGCAGCTGCAAGGCAATCTCACTTGCAGCAAGTCCAAGCTTGCCATCCGCAGCAAGTTCCCCAGCCAAGCCATGTAGGTACACGCCACAAAGGGTTGCCTCCTGCAAAGTAATCCCCTGCCCCGCCAGTCCTGCAATAATTCCGGTAAGCACATCCCCCATACCACCAGTTGCCATAGCCTCGCAACCGGTAGGGTTAACATAAACAGTTCCGTCCGGGCAACCAATGACGGTAGCTGCACCCTTCAGCACAACTACTGCATCCCACTTCATCGCGTACTGCGCCGCCAGCTCCATACGATTAGCATTAACCTCTGCAATGGACAAACCTGTTAAACGGGCGAACTCTCCGGGATGTGGGGTGAGCACCTTGGGCACACCCATTTCCTTCAATATATATGTATGCCCTACCAAAGCAGTTAAGGCATCTGCATCAATGACAACAGGCTTTTCAATTTGCAGTAGAATGTCACGCACTGCCGCCTGAGTTCTTTTGCCAATACCCAAACCGGGGCCAATGGCAAGCACGTCGGCCACGTTTACCCTTTCTGCAATGTCTTCCACTGCGTCCTTAGTCAGTTCACCTTGGGCATCCTCTTCCAAGGGATGCACCATTACTTCATCTAATTTTATGGCAAGCAGCTCCGCAACGCTTTCCCCGGTCAGAAGGCTAACAAGTCCTGCCCCCGCCTTCACCACTGCGCGAGAAGCCATTGCCGCCGCACCAATAAATCCTGTGCTACCTGCCACTACAACTACGCGACCAGCATCTCCCTTGTGAGCGTCCCTTTTACGCAAAGGCAATAAGTCACGCACAATGTCAGCAGTCAAACGATACTTTTTGCTGTGCAACTCATCAAGCAAATTGGCAGGCATACCAATTTCCGCAACAAACAGTGTACCCACACATTCACGAGCGGGATACTGCAACATACCTGCCTTGACCAGCTGCATTGTTACAGTGGCATCTGCTAAAATAGCATCCTCATCCATTGCACCACTGTCAGCATTAACCCCTGTAGGCACGTCCACAGCAACAACTAATTTGCCGGAAGCATTAACAATCTGGCACATAGCCTTATAATAACCACGCAGTCCACCGCTAAAACCTGTCCCCAGCATGGCATCAATAATCAAATCCGCATGGTTGCAATCTATTTCAGCAACAAACATTGCTTCTTCGTCAAGCACCCAAGCCACTTCCACCCCTGCGTTCAAAAGCATCTTGAGTTCACAGGCAGCGTCGCCTTGGATATCATCATACTCAGCGTTCAGCACCAGCACTTGCACATCATAACCGTAATTGTGTAGCCAACGTGCCGCTCCAAAACCATCGCCGCCATTATTGCCCTTACCGCACAGCACCATAACCTTCCTACCACCATTTTCCGTAAGCAGCTCAACAGCAACGTCCGCCACAGCTTTGGAAGCGTTCTCCATCAACACAATGCCGGGAATACCATACTCTTCCATTGCCAATCTATCTAAGTTTTGCATTTCCTTAGCACTTACCAGCTTCATCTTAACCCTCCAAAAGCACCTGCGCCATAGCGCACTCCTTGCTGTGGCTTAAAGTAACGTGAATTTTTTGCACGCCCTTTGCCTGCGCCAGCTCCAGATGATAACCACTCAAAGTCATTTTAGGACAGCCCAATTCGTCGTTCAGCACTTCAAGCTCCGTCAACGCACCGCCACGTAAGCCTGTACCCAACGCCTTGAGCAATGCTTCCTTGGCAGCAAAGCGCGCAGCAAAGCTGGCAAACTGCTGCTTGCCCCTGCTTTCGCAGTAAGCGATTTCCGCTTCTGTAAAGACCCGCGCCTTAAAGGACTCGCTCTTCACAGCTTTTTCTACCCTATTTATTTCGATAATATCGCAACCAATTCCGATAATCATAACAAAACCTTCTATTATATTACGCCTTGTGGCTAGGCAAATCACTTTCTATACCAATAAGCGCCAAACCTCTAGCAAATTTACTACGCTCTTCCCTATGCACAGGTACCAGCTTTTCTATCTGCTCTGCAAAGAGTAGCATTGCTTCTACCTTGCCTTCAACCAGCTCCAGCTCCACCTCGTCAATGGTGTCCTCGCCACCAGCAGCAAAAATCTTACCATTATCTATGGCAAGCTCTACAACTGCTCCATCCAAATCCAAAAGATAAGTAGTGCGCACCACGTCAACGGTAAAAAGCTTTTCCACCCCGTTAGGCGGCGCAAGGTCCGTCAACTCGTAGCCTAAGCCTAGCTCCGCAAAACCTTCGAGAACAGCAGCATTTTCTGTTAAGGGCAGGTTCAGTTCTAAACGCTCGCTTAAACCGCTACTACTTTTCTTATCAGTCTTAATGGTCGCTTCAAAAGTACCATCACCCTTGTCGCGCACGCGGTAGGCAATACCGTTCTTCTTCAAGGCTAAATCTGCAGTATCGTAATAACTGCTCACCAAATTGCGTTGCTTTTCGCTACCTGCACGCACAACGTTCTTAACTAAATCAGAAGCCAACAGCTTTTCCAAATCGCTCTTGCTCAGCAAAAGCTTTAACTCTATTTCCACATTCTTTTGCATACCAGTCACTACCTTTCTCGCATTCTCTTACATTCACCACTACGTTGCCACCAATACAGGGGTACGCCAAAGGCTACCAGTAAAACTAATACGGCAATATAAACCTTATTCGTACCGAAGGAATCTGCCAAAAAATTATAGGCAATCGCTCCGGGAATCATTCCTAAAAATGTCGCACCAATATATTTTTTCACTTCAAAGCCTACACTTCCGGCGATAACGCTTACCGGGTCATAGGGAAAGACGGGGACGGTGCGGAGCCATAAAAGTTTGGTGAAACTATTGGCGCACACCAAATAGCCACGCAAACGCTCGCCCCAATGTCCGCCAAAATTTTCAAGCAGCCAACGTCCGCCGCCAAAGCGTCCCCACAAATAACAAAACATTGCGCAGCCCATGCCACCTACTAGCAAAAAGAGCACGCCCCAATACGGACCAAAGAGTACCCCTGCGCTAAGGTTCAGTATTAATGTAGGAAATAGCAGTAAAGGACGAATGGTGTAGACCCCAACATACATAAGCGGCGCCAAAGTTCCAAAGCCTGCTACCCAACGACGGATATCCTCCGCGCTTTGGGGATGGGGATTGTAGGGCGATTGATACACAAAATAAAAGATTGCGCTCACCACTGCAACATACATCACCAAACGCAAAAACAAATACAAAAATCTAGTTTGCTTCATATATATCAGCTTCAAGTTTCTCCTGTAAATACATCTATATTATTATCATACATTGATGGCAAAATCTTGGCAAGCACCTAGGCAGGAACTACTTTTAGAAAAGGAAAAAGATTGTGAAACGATTGACATTACTTTGTTAAAAGGTAATAATTAGGGTAAGAAATGTATACTTAAACAATTCAGAAAGTGGTGATTTATATGATTTTTAAGTTTGAAGGCAAACAACCTAAAATCGACGAAAAAGCTTACGCTTTCACTACCTCCACCGTAATCGGTATGGTAGAGATGAAAGAATACAGCAGCGTTTGGCCCAACGTAACTGTTCGTGGTGACGTTAACCGTATCGAAATTGGTCGCTACACCAACATCCAAGACAACAGTGTTCTGCACGTAGCAGACAAATACGCTTGTGTAGTTGGCGACTTCGTAACCGTTGGTCATAGCGCACTCTTGCATGCTTGCACCGTTGAAGACCACTGCCTTATTGGCATGCACGCAACTGTTTTGGACGGCGCAGTAGTTGGTCGCGGTTCCATCGTTGCTGCGGGCGCAGTAGTAACCAAAGGCACCATCATCCCGCCCTTCTCCTTGGTAGCAGGCATCCCTGCCAAAGTTATCAAAACCTTGGACGAAGGTAACTTGGACAACATCCACGCTCAAGCAGTTAAGTACAAAGACCTGTGGACCAGACGTTATGGCTTGTTGCCTGATGGTGGTGGAGAAACTTATAACGGCGAACAAATCGTATAACGAAAATTGTATAGCCACTGTCTGACTGTGTTGGAACTTCGATTGCTTGCTCGACGTACCATTAAGTACGCCTTCGCTTCACAATCTTGTTCCGCCTTGTCATACAGCACCTCTCCAATTTTCTTGCTTTTTACATCAATGAAAAAGAGACTGAAATTAAAGCTCTAATGAGTTTTCGTTCCAGTCTCTTAATTTTTTAATACCCCAAGTATTTCAAAAAGCCGTCCAAGCCAACCTTCACATCATCGTAAGTCAGGTCAAAGTCACCGGTATACCAAGGGTCAGCAATGCTTTGTCCGTTCCTGCCAGCAAAATCTAAAAGCAAGCTAACCTTGTGCAAATCATCACTACCAATAATGCGGTCAATATTTCGCAAATTGTTCCTGTCCATAGCGATAATGTAATCATAATTTTCGTAATCGCGACGTGTCATCTGACGAGCAGTCTTGCCTGCAACGCTAATGCCAAACTGCGCCAGCTTTTTACGAGTACCGTAATGAACAGGGTTGCCAAGCTCCTCCCTGCTTGTCGCAGCAGAAGCAATGTCAAACATAGACGCAATACCACGTTTGGCAACCATATCTTTCAGTAAAAACTCTGCCATCGGCGACCTGCAAATGTTCCCATGGCAAACGAAAAGGATTTTATGCATCATAAACCTCCTAAATTCTTTATTCAACACCTCATCACTTTGCTAAATCTACTCCTCACTCTAATAGTTGTCATGAGCAATCAAAAAGTGACGTAAAATTTTTCTGTTTTTGAAAAAAATTTTAACTAACAGCTTTTTAAAAAATTTTTTCTTGAGATTACGTCACTTTTCCCTTTCCGATGTCAACTATAAGGGTGAGATTTCTTTTTTCCTCTCTTCTTTTGTTGGTTTTCTTCTCTCCTTTGTTTCTTTGCCCTGTTCAAGCAAAGCTAAAAGCTTTGCATCCTTTTTCTAAAGAATGTAGTAACTTAGAGTTATACGGATGTCAGAAATTATAATCTTATCTACGCTAAATTCTTATATTCTTTCAACCTACGATAAAATGTAGCTCTGCTAATTCCCAAACGTTGTAAAGCTTCCGCTTCAGAAATCTTATCGTTGGTAAACAAACAGAACACTTCATCCGCTTTAAGAACATCCAACTTTATACGCTGTCTACCTCTTGGAGTAAATTTTTTATTTTCAAGTTCTTGCTTACGCGCAGCTTCATACTCACTACGGTATAAAGTCATCAGCAAATGATAAAACTCTTTGCGGTTACTGTCATCTATCAAATAATTTTCCGTCTGAACATCGTGTCCAGTACAAATCACATCAAGAACTCGTTTACAATAACCCAAAGCTCTTTCCTCGTAGGAAGGTTCATCAATCACAACACAATGCTTCTCGTCGACTTCAGTAAAACGCCTTACATAAAATCTATCTCCACTATAACGAGTGGTTGTGCGAATAAGCCATTCTAGTTGATTATGATAATCTAATCCAACTTCCGAAAGCAGTTCCCATAAATCTTCTCTGTTCTTATTAGGAGAGCGCTCGCTAATAAAAACTGGAACCATATTTTCTCTAACATATTCTTTTTTGCGAAGCTCCATCTTCAAACCAGGTATCCCTTGATATAATGGAGCTTTCAACAAATCAATAACACTATAGTTTGGAGTGAACACATACTTGTAGCTTTCATCTTCCCAAACCGTATAACTTATCTTGGAAACCACATATTCAATTCCATATTCATCACGCAAGCAAATAAGCCCCGTAGTTGTAAATTCTCTCATTTTGTATTCCTCAACAAATCGTAAGACGCTTTTAATATTTTCTCATAACGATGCTTCAACATATGTTTGTAGAATTCCTTGTGCACATCGCTAAGTTCAACAGTTTCATCTATCAAACTAAAAATTCTCTCCAAATCTATCTTTTCAACAATTTTTACTAACGCAACATTACATTCAGGAAAAGCCAGACTATTTATAACTTCGTAATAGGAACTCTTCTTTCCATTCAATTTAACTTGGGAAGTTGGAAAAGTATAAATCCGTTTATCCGTTTCTTTTTCCGATTGCATAACTAATAACATTTCGCGTTCATCAACCATTTTCGGATATAAGCAAGAGCCATTATCAAACACCGGAGCCAAACTATACTTATCTTTATTTTTTATAAATCCCCAATTACCACCATGTCTATCAAAATTGCCAAGCAACGCATCCACAATAAACATTTCCCAAAACAGAGAAATCGTTTCATCAACATTTGTCAGCTTAGAATTATCTCGTAGCATTTGCATAATGTCTTCGTAGGTGTACTGATACAATTCTTTATCTTGGTCTAAAGTACTTTCACCAACATCATTAAAAGGAACAAAGTACTCATCATAACCTATAAATTTTTTACAGGCAACAACAGGCTCACCATCATAACTTCCTAAAAAAGTTTCTTGCACTTCAAATCCAAGCAAGCCAAAAATTCTTGAACCTAAGTATTCAGAAACGTGATTATTTCTTTTACCAAAAGCAGTTGCCTTACGAAACTTAACCATGTATTCATCTTCACCAATGACTATTCCAAGCTTTCGTTCAGAACCACTGTAATAAACATCACTGCGTTTAAACATTGAAAGGTTCATAGTTCACCTGCTTTCTTCCTCTTTTAAGAAAAGTTTATCATAAAAAAAGAAGAGTATCAATAATCGCAAATATTTTTGATACTCTAATTGTTGAAAAACAGAGGAGCGTCTTTTCTTAGCTTATAGCATATTCATCCATAACTTCGTCTAACGATTTCATATCTCTAAAATTATTTTTAAACAATGCATCCCACGCATTTAAACAAATAGTTTTAGCCTCCGCGTCATCCTCACATCTGTTCAAAATATTCATCAAACATTTTATGAAATCGTTAACTGCATTACGCAACCTATAATCTTGCTTTCCCTGCACAAGTTTTCCAGTAATTTTCTCAACAGCTTTATAAACAAAACTTATATCATCAATATTACTCAAATAAGAAATAAAACAAGGTAACAACTTTGTTATATTATCACAACTCAATACTTCTAATATAAATTTTTTATCGGTAAGCAAATCAATTTTTTCTTTTAATACTTCTTCTGTTATAAAGACAGCATCAAGATTACAGTTTTGTATTATATGTAACAGAATTGTTTTGCTAATTCCTTTATACTTTTCAATTCCTAACATATAAATCGCTTGTCTCCAAATATGCGTAATTGCTATATCTGAATGATTGTAACCGATAATATACTCCTGTAATTCTCTGTTATTAAAATATGCTACCAAGGCACAGATAAATCCTGCTGCTTGTTCCTGTAAATCTTCTATATCCTTATCACATGCTGCTATTAGAATTTTGTTATAAAATTCTTCGTTACATTCATAATCTCTGCTTAAAAGTTGCCAAGCATTCAAAGATCCTATTGTGCGTAAATCTTTATTCACTAAATCCCTAAAGATTCGCAAAACAAAATCTTTATCAGCATCATAGTAATCAACTAAAGAGTCTACCAAAGTAAATCTAACAACAGAGTTTTCATCCTCACTCATACTTTGCAAAATCGTAGCAAATACATTTCTTAAGTCGATATGTTCATTTGCTAAAGATTCCATAGTACGTATTGCGCAACATTTTACATTATTCAATGATTTATTATATAAATCATATACTTTAACGGTCTCCTTTTCATTACTTTCCAAACATAGAACTTCTATAGCCTCTAAAACAAATTCTATAATATCTTGTGGCCAGTTATAATATGCATATCTTTGTATTAATCCAAGGATTTCAATTTTAATTGACTCCTCCTCACATTGCCTAAACTTCCTAATAACATCACATAAAAGAGCTATTTCTATTTTGGTTTCATTATTTTTAGACTGCAATGCATTTAAAACACTATTAATATATCCCATATAACAATTATCAGGAAATTCTAATGACAGCTTTGCAAATCTTTCAGGTTGCTTAAGTGCTTGAGAATGTAATGTCGCTGCAAACGTCGTGTGGTCTGCCTCAATGTAAGCATTTTCAGTTTCTTTCCATCTATGCCGTTTCATCTTACTTGCAGGTGTGCAGATAATTTTTAACCAAGTAGTATCAGATATTTTTTCAGCATACGATGCAATCGGAGACTGTACAAACTTTGCACTTCCACCCCAATTATGACTCATATAATGTCCATCTCTTATATTAGGATTACGCAACAAAACCTGCAATAACTCCTTGGCATACTTAGATAAACGAAAATCACAAGTGCTTTCCAATAATTCTTTTTGTAAATGTCCCCAAAAAGCCCAATAAACTTTATAAGCACCTTTTTCTGTATTATGTTCTACTCTATTTTTTAAAAGTTTTCTCATTCGCTCAACATCTTCTTTCCAGAAAACAATTTTGTTTTCCAGTTCAGAGAACAAATCATTTGAACAATAAGGAGAAAATCTCTTTATAACCTTTTTACAGTTATCAAGAAAATTAGCAGTATTTCCAGTGTAATCAAAAATATTATTTGAGAAATCATTTACAAGCCAACTTACAACATCATTAGCGTAATATATGGGAAGTTTACACAATGCGGATAAAATAAGTTCATTAGTTACCAAAGCCTCCTTGTATCTTTCATCATAAATAATCCTTAAAAACATTTCGGGACTTTTATCTGCATATTCCTCTAGTGCCCATTTGCATATATCTACAATTTTCCTAAAAAATTCATTTCTTATGCTTTTATTTGTCCACTTAAAATAAACATTTTTATAGGTTATTTGAGGTAATCTATAATGCAAACCTTTAGTTGCATAACAAAGTGCTGGCAACAGTTCCTCGACAATCAAATATGAATTCTCAATACTAAATTTTTTCAGCACGTCACTAGTTGGAAAATTAACATCTTTAAAATACTCACAACCATTATTCCCAACAAGAAAATTCAAATATCTAATACATCTTCTAGGAGAATTTTTGAAAGTATCGTAAAAAACAAATCCATCATGTTCCAAAAGTTGCGGCTCATTTTCTAAAAGTTTCATCCTGAATTCGAACATTTTAGACGAATCTTTCTCCACATCGCGACAAAGACAATTCCATATAATTTTATCAGTTTCAAGATTTTTATACGCAAAAACTTCTAGTTGTTCGACAACAAAATCACCATCTTTTTGATTAATAGATTGTAACAGCCACATTTTGCTATCTTTTATGTCAACAATAGGTTCTTTTGAAAGTAAATATTTTATGCAAGTAACATTTTCATAAAATACAACTTGCCATATATATTTTTCATAATCAGTTTGTTTACTGTATTTATAAACAAATTCCAATACCCTTTTTGATGGATTAATAATCTTAGCAATAGTTTCCCATATAGCACATTTGTAATAATACCGTATAGTCTTAGACTCTAAAACTTTCTCACACTGTTTAAGAAAAATATTATCACTTAATTCACAGAGACCTTGTAATACAACTAAAAATCTATATCTGAGATTTGGAGTTTGTTCATTTAAGACAGTATAAAATTGAGTTAAATCATTACCACGAATAATATTTTGTATAAGCTCTCTGGACAAAAAATAGTCAAGAAAACTTTGATGTACAAAAAATATTCTACCCGCATTTACATTTAACAATCCTAAAGAACATAATATCTTTATGATATTTATCTTATCAATATATAAATTTTCTGGAACAGATAGTTGTCCAAGATCCCCCATTGAACAGGCAATATCATTAATCACTTTATCAACATCACTTGAGCTAATACCTTTCTTAGATAAACACAAACATATTTGTTCATACCACTTATCAAGTAACTGCTTCACATTAGTAACATCTATTACTTCTTGGCTATTGTTTATTTTTGACCATACATAAAGATTTGACGGTATATGCAGCAATAATTTTAATCTCTTGGATAGACTGTTATATTTTTCCAGACCTATGATGTTTTTTACTTCTTCTTCAGAAAAAATATCTACCTCTATTTCTTTCCAGATAATTCTATTATTTTCATTTTTCAGAAATAACTCTTTTATACCATTATCATTTTTGTAATCAAAAGTTCTAGATACAAAAATTATTACAGTCCTCTTGCCACAACAATCATTCGTATCAGAAACTTGTTTTATCATTTTCTTGCAAACATTTAAAACTTGGTTTGCTCCTAAATTACCAGACTGTAACGCATCTAATTGATCTAATATTAATACATTAAGTTCATTCCCTGCGATTTTTTGTAGAGCTAAAATTGGTGACATCCCTAAACCTAAATTTTCTCCAAACTCATTAACGTTTAAGGTAGGTTCTACTTTATCTAATTTTATACACAGATTAGGAATACTATTCTTATCCAAATATCTTTTTAATAATTCTACGCATCCACTTTTACCACTTCCGGCTTTACCATGTAATATTATTGATTCACTTTTTTTAATGCATTTAATAACTTCTTCAACTATGCTCCTGTGCATTAAACTATTGTTAACAGGTTGATATACAGGCCAATCTATGCTATTCAATTCCACAATTTTAGGTATAACCCTGTCAGCATCGCCTAAATCCCTAAATCTAAATCCCTGTTTTTCAAGATATTTAGTTAATCTATTTGGCATAATCTTTACGCCATACCATCTATTGTCATTTACACAATTTTCTAATACAACTCTGATTGTTTCTGTATTTCCATACAAACATACACCTATTTTTTCTTCAAAATCAATTCTACTGCGACAACCATCCATAACTGTCTCAAAATGACAATTAGATAAAATATGAATCAACATTTTTAACTCATTCTGATCCTTAGGATCTAATAAAAATTTTCTTGCAACATTATTAAATGCCTTTTTTAATGACTCATTGCTCAATTGATATTCAACATAATCATTTTCACTATGATTACGTCTAGCTCTATTACACAATTCATTTATTTCACAATAATTTATTGGTGATATAAAATGATATTCATTCTTATCTCCAGACAGAATATGATTTTTAGCATGCTTAAAAAAATCTACTTTTTCCAAATCAGATATAGTCCATTTTAAATTATTTCCATTACTTGCTTTACATTGATAGTATCTTTTTACACCGTCAATACCGGTAGATATAAACTCTACACCCTCACCTTCTTCTCCTAAAGGCTCAACCTCAATACTTGCAATCTTTTCATTCAATAACCTTAAAAGTTCCTTAGCTAAAAAACTATTCTCGTAACTATTACCTAATTTATCCGCACGACCACCAACTTCCAAACTCATAGACACACATCCTCTCTGATATCCAATTATAAATTACTTTATATTTAAAAAATACAGAGGACTTACCAACGGCAAGTCCTCCTTTTATATACTTTTCAAAGTACTATCATTATTTTATTTCTACCAACACTTCCCATTTACCAAAACGTTTGCCATCAACACGACGAATAATACCACGTTCACGTAATGAGGCCATCAACCTTTTTATTGTACTTAAAGATTTGCCAGTCGCTTTTGTTAAACTATCTTGAGACACATAAGCATTTTCGATTAGCAATTTCAAGACAGCAAGTTCTTCCAAAGTACATTCCAAAGTGTCATTTTGACCCTTTGGAACTTTAGAAATGACACTTTGGAAATCTTCTTCCTCATCTCTAAAGTCAAAATCAATATGTGCATAACGATTTTTCAAATCGTAATCAGTACCCAACAGCAAATTACTAAAGAACATTTCCAGAAATTTAGTTGTAGAATGAATCCCTTTTTGTAAATCGTTATAGTTTGCACGAACTAAAGCATTTCTGAAAAACCAAGAATGTTTTTTGAAAGCTTCATTATCCAACTTTAACCCAAAGGTTTTCATATATTTGATGATAAACACAGCAGTTGCTCTTGTATTGCCTTCACCGAAGGGATGTATTTGCCAAATATCAGAAGCAAACTTTGCAAGATGCTTTATAGCTTCTGCAAGCGATAACCCTTCATAAGAAAATGCTTTCTCGGTTTTGAAGTCATAATCCAAAGTTTCATTGATACTGTTCCACGCAGAATAGATAACGGTTTCACCGTTCAACACCCATTCTTTTTTAGTTATATTGTAATTTCTAACTTGTCCTGCATTTGTAAAAACACCTTCAAAAATTCTACGATGAATAGAAATCAATTCTGCAGGAGAAAACTGGAAGGTCTTTTCCCCAAGAAGTTGGGTTATTCTGGAAGAAACGATATCTGCTTCTTTGGTAGCGTTCTCAATATCAACACGCTTGTCATGAGCTTCATAGTAAGACAAAATCCGCTTTTGCGCTTCATCTATAGTAAGCTTGCCTTCAATGTGTTCTTTGGCAGTATCAAGCAAGTACGCAGAAGTTTTCAAACCATCCACTTGCTGCAAACCAATAGCTATCTGCCAAGCTTCGCTCTTTTCTGCTTGTTCAGGTTCACCTTGTCTGATATATTCTTCTAATTCTAACTGCCATCTTTTATCTTCAGACATACTTGCTCTCCTTTCAAATATCATTAAAATATACTCACATATATTATACCATTCTCTTTACCATCTAACAAAATCTATTATAATTTTTACCACTTTCGTGCTTACGAGCAGAAAGTTTAATAACAAATCTGTACTACTATGAAAGATAAACGCCAAACCTTTCGGTCTGGCGTTCAAACATAATGGCATGTAACTATAAATAATCTCATTTAATGTAACCAAAAAATAGTTGTTCCCCTGAACGACTAGCAACTCTAGATACACCAAGCTTTAAAAATACAATCTTCGGTAAATTCCTTAAATAAAATATTAAAAATTCTCTATATGTAATATTATAACAACATACGGCAACCGCATAATGACCACAACTTAAAAAATTAGCATAAGCTCCGTACTTGTAATCTAACTCCCTAAATTTCAAATACATAGAATGGTTATTATCTCCTTTTTGAAACAATAAATTCCATATATCAAATAAACCTTTGATAAAATCTGCTACATCATATTTTTCTTTCAAATCACTTAACAACCTATATGCATTATGGAGAGTATCTATAAAGTTTTCTTTTGTATATCCACTAATATATGCCATTTAAGTTTCTCCTTTGCTAAAATGATTGTGAAGTATAATACATGCCATCCGTTGCTATAATAACAAAAATTTAATTTTCTTTTGCGTAACAACAGTTAAAAAACTTAAACATTTTTATGAACAAAAAGTACTATCAGTAATTTGTACAACCATACTACTTCCTACTTTTATCTTCTAAAATAACAAAAAAGTTGTTTAATCAATTTTAAAGTCACATAACGCATAACATATAAAAAGAGTATCAATAACAATAAAAATTACTGATACTCTCTATTCCTATTCATAATAATAAAAAAATATGCTTATACCAATGTATTGCCTTGCTCTATCAGACTGTGATAATACACTCCCAAATAAACTTTTCGTTAAATCCGAATACTTATCACTATTAAATACGTTGAAAACTATACTCTTCATCTTCTTTCTAGCAAATAGATTTTAATTTTCCTACGCACATTCAAATATCATATTGCAGGCTTCTGCTTCCAGGACTTTAGTCACTTTGTATTTCATCAACGCAAATAGTGGTAAGTGATAGTAATACAAACGCAACTGCTCACGCAAGGATGACTTCACATGGTTCATTCCTCTACGATAGTTAAAAAGGTTAACGATATTCACATAAAAGGAATATTTTTCGCTAAGCTCGTCAAACTTTGCTTGCATCATATCAATATTATCTACCGGCGCACTTAAAAGCCATTCTATGTCGTTCATGTCTTTTAAAAATTCGCTCATATCACGTTCCTCTTTCAAGCTACACATCCACTCGAAAGCGTATTGTAAATTGATACTGCCATCTTTACTGATAAGTCCGGAATCCATATAAGTCATATTCACTCCTCCTTTACCATAGTATAATTTCTTTAGTATTACAATTATGATATCAGTAACACAAAATTTAATTGCGTCACAATGGTAAAGTCTTCTTTAACATTCTATGACAAGGAAAAACGCCAAACCCTTCGGCTTGGCGTTGATGGTTCTTGCAATTTTTAAATGAATAAGACGTTTTCCTTACGACCTTCGCACAAAGGTTGTAATCTTCGCGCAACGGCAGCTTCCACTCCATCTGCAAGACCTCTTGCTTTTACGGGACAAACCTGTACGCAACGCATGCAGGTAATGCAAATTTCATTCTTAGTTTCGTTAGGAGTATCTTGCGGAATTGCACCTACGGGACATTGCAAAGCGCAAGCTCCACATTTAATACAAGCTTCGTTTGCAAAGGGTTTCATAGGCACGCCGTTATATTCTTTGTAGGGCTTGTTACCGGGAACTTTAATTTCTCTAAACATTCCTACTGCAACTCTCGCAGCAATTTGCGTTGCAAATTTTTCCAAATCTCTTTGGTCTTGAGCATCAGGACGGTTAGCAGCAATGGAACGCACCAAGGAATGTTCTGCAATGGCACCGATGGCAGCAATAGTTTTGAAGCCTGCGTTTTCGCTAACTTCTTGCAATTCCAACAAGGTGTCGTCAAATTCGCGGTTACCATACACAACCATCAGCACTGCTTTGGCTCCGTTGCCTTTAATTTGCGCCAAGCGCTCTACTGCAATAGCAGGAACCCTGCCACCATAAGAAGGTACTGCAATTACGCACACATCATTTGCATTGACAACAACGCTTGCAAAATCTAAGTTTCTATCGCACAAATCAATTGTTTCTACATTATTACTAAGAGTGTTTGCCACAATATAAGCAGCATTCTCCGTTCCACCAGTAGGGCTAAAAACTATTTTTAAAACTGCCATAAGTATTCCGCCTTTCAAAAAACTTCTACCTTGATATTATAATCCATAAAGAAAACCACGGCAAATTTACTCACCGTGGTTATTTTTATTTTATACGTAATTTACAGCACCATCATCAGCGTACCAATACCAATCAAAATACACCCCATAATTGCCTTCATAGTAACAGGTTCGTGCAAAACCCAAAAGGCAAGCACAATGGTGAAGATAATGCTTAGCTTATCAATGGGTACAACCTTGGAAGCCTCGCCAATTTGCAAAGCTTTATAGTAGCACAACCAGGAAGCACCCGTTGCTAAACCGGACAGCACTAAAAAGATCCAACTCTTTTGGCTGATGGAGCTTATTCCCCCTTGAGCATTGGTCAGAAAAACCATCCCCCAGCTCATGACAACTACAACCATAGTTCTGATGGCAGTTGCCAAATTGGAGTTAACGCCTTCAATACCAATCTTTGCCAAAATAGAAGTAAGCGCCGCAAAAATTGCAGATAAGAATGCTAAAACAAGCCACATGAAAAATTCCTCCTCCCAAAAAGAATTATCTTAATCCTATAATATTATCTTATGTTAAATTTAGCAATTTATTTTTTCAGTTTGTTCTATTTGGGGAAGTCGCTTCTTGTTTTTCTACAATTTATCTGCAAAAACACGCAAAATCCGTCATATTCTTGCAGATAACGGAAAAAACAGCAAAATCCCTCAAAATACCTCTATTATTTTGCTAAACTTGTTGAACTTTCTCTTGTTTTTGTTATAATTAGTCTATATAAGACTGTGAGAAAGGTTGTGACAACGGTAAGATGAAAGAGATGATCCGTTTACAGGGAATTTCTAAGAAATTCGGCGATCATATAATTATTCCGTCCATCGATTTGACTATTTACGATGGCGAGTTTATTACACTGCTGGGACCTTCCGGCTGCGGCAAAACTACCCTTTTGCGTATGATAGCAGGTTTGGAACAGCCTACCGAAGGCAAAATCTTTTTGGATGACGAGGATGTTACCAAGCTGCCCCCCTATAAACGTGACGTAAATATGGTTTTCCAAAATTACGCATTGTTCCCTCACATGACTGTTGAGGAAAATATACATTTCGGTTTAAAAATGAAGAACGTTCCCATGGACGAACAAAAGGAACGTGTTGAACAAGTATTGTATCTTACTCAATTGGAAGAATTACGCAAGCGTCGTCCCCAACAAATGAGTGGCGGTCAACAACAACGTGTTGCCATTGCCCGCGCTTTGGTTAATAATCCTAAAGTTTTGCTGTTGGACGAACCTTTGGGTGCACTGGACTACCAGCTGCGTAAGAACCTACAATTAGAATTGAAGAACCTGCAACGTGGTTTAGGCTTAACCTTCATCTATGTTACTCATGACCAAGAAGAAGCCTTGACCATGAGTGACCGCATTGTTGTTATGAATAAGGGTGTTATTGAACAGGATGATAATCCGGACACCATTTACCATACTCCGAAGACCAAGTTCGTTGCCAAATTCATCGGCGAAAGCAATTTCTTTGAGCACGAGGATGGCTCTACCAGCGTAGTGCGTCCCGAAAAGCTGAACCTTTGCCCCGAAGATGAAGAAAACGCCAACCATCCGGAACCGCAGCTGTACGGTACTGTTGTTGACGTTGTTTTCTATGGTACCATCGACAAGGTTTTCGTGCGTTTGGATAATTCTAACCAAACTGTTGTAGCTTACCAATATTTTGACGATGTTAAACGCTGGCAGCCCGATGAACGCGTTGGCATCTGGTGGCAGCCTCAAGACGAGGTGATTGTACACAAATGAGAAACGGAAAATTTATGGTTGCACCAACCGTACTCTGGCTTAGCTTCTTCTTTGTTGTACCGCTACTGATTGTTGTAGCAGTGTCCTTTGCCAGTCGTACCCCTTATGGTCAAGTAATTTTTGACTGGACCTTTGGCAACTATGCTCGCTTTACTGAAACTTTATATTTGTCCATTTTTGCGGATACCCTGATTGTAGCGCTGATTACTACGGTGCTGACAATTCTCCTTGGTTATCCCTTGGCGTATTTCATTGCCCAGCTTCCTAAAAAATGGCAACAGCCCGGTTTGATTCTGGTAATGATTCCCTTCTGGATTAACTTTTTAATCCGCTCCTATGCTTGGGTAATCATTTTAAGAACTCAGGGCGTACTCAATACTCTTTTGCTGAAATTTGGTTTGATTGACCAGCCTTTGCAAATGCTGTATAACGAGATTGCTGTTATGCTTGGTATGGTGTACGCTTTGCTGCCCTTCATGGTTCTTCCTATCTACGTATCCATTGAGCAGCTGGACCACCGTTTGCTGGAGGCAGCTTCTGATTTGGGCGCTTCCCCCTTTACTGCATTCCGCAAAATTACCCTGCCCTTAACCATGCCCGGTATTGCGGCAGGCACGATTTTGGTATTTATTTCTTCCTTGGGTATGTTTGTAGTACCCGACGTTATGGGCGGTGCAAAATCTGCGTTGATTGGTAACTTGATTCAAAACCAATTCCTATCAGCCCGCGATTGGCCTTTCGGCAGTGCCCTTTCCATCGTATTGGCAGTGCTTTCCTTAGTACTCATCGTTCTGTACTACAAGGCACTTTCTTCTCAGCAAGGAGGTGGTAAAAATGCCAAAGACATGGCGTAGTCACGTATTATGCGCGTACGCAATGGCTATCTTGGCCTTTTTGTACTTGCCTTTGCTCATTTTAGCGTTGTATTCCTTTAACGAATCTCGCATCAACGCTGTGTGGAGCGGCTTCACCTTGGATTGGTACTTGGCTTTATTCAAGAACCGCCGCGTTTTAGAAGCGCTTACCAACAGCTTAATCGTAGCCTTTGCTTCCACCATTGTATCTACCGTACTGGGTACAACGGCGGCAATCGCTCTTAACAAGTATCAATACAAGTACAAATCCGTAATCAATGGTCTTTTGTACTTGCCTATTCTGATTCCGGAAATCGTTATGGGTCTTTCTTTGTTGGTTCTCTTTAGCCAAGCGCATATTCCCCTTGGCAAAACCTCTTTGATTTTGGCACATATCACTTTCTGCGTATCCTTTGTAGTAATTACGGTCAACGCTCGCCTGGAGGGCATGCGTCCGGAGCTAGAACAAGCAGCAATGGATTTATACGCTACTCCCTTCCAAACCTTCCGCTATGTTACCCTGCCTTTAGCAATGCCCGGTATCGTAGCAGGCGCACTGATGGCGTTTACCCTTTCCATTGATGATTTCATCATCAGCTTCTTTGTGGCAGGTCCTAACTCCACAACCCTGCCCCTTTATATTTACGCAATGGTTAAGCGTGGTATTTCCCCGGAAATCAACGCTCTTTCAACTTTGTTGATGTTGGCGACCATTATCTTGGTTATCATAGCGCAACTGCTCCAACCTCAACATGTTTCTAAAAAAGAAGAATAATCTTGAATGGAGGTCTGAAATGAAAAAATTACTCTCTCTTCTCATCGCTTTGGTAGCATTCGCTATCGTTGGCTGTGGTGGCGGCGACAAAAAATCTGACGGCAAAGGTGAACCGCAGGTTTTAAATTTATTCAGTTGGGCCGACAACATTGACCCCGCAGTTATCGAAAAGTTTGAAAAGGAAAATAACTGCAAGGTAAACTATGACGTATTCGCTAACAACGAAGAATTGTTGGCTAAGATTCAGGCAGGCGGCGCACAGTACGACGTTATCCAACCTTCCGATTACATGGTAGCAACCATGCTGAAGCTTGGTATGTTGGAAGAACTTAACTTGGCAAACATCCCCAATGTTAAAAATATCGTAAGCAATCTGCAAGCTCCCGCTTATGACCCCACCGGCAAACACAGCGTTGTTTATACTTGGGGTATGACCGGTATCGTTTACAACAAAAAGTATATTAAAGAAGCACCCACTTCTTGGAACGATTTGTGGAAGGACGAATACAAAGGACGCATTATTCTTTTGAACGACAACCGCGAAGTTATCGGTATGGCACTGAAAAAGAATGGTCATTCCAACAACAGCTTGAACCCCCAAGAGGTTGAAGCAGCTGTTAAAGATTTGAAACAACTTGCTCCCAACGTACTTGCCTTTGACACTGATACCATTAAACAAAAATTCATCGCTGAAGAAGCTTGGATTGGTACCATGTGGACCGGTGACGCAAGCTACACCTATAAAGACAACAAGGACATTGGCTTTGTAATTCCTAAAGAAGGCGCAACCATCTGGGCAGACACCTTTGCAATTCCCAAAGGTGCTCCTCATAAAGAACTGGCTGAAAAATTCATCGACTTTATGTATGACCCGAAAATTAGCGCACAAAACTACGAATACATTGGCTACAATGACCCCAACGAAAAGGCTAATGAATTCCACAGCGAAGAATTCAAAAATGACCCGATGCTGAAAATTGGTCGTGAAAACATTGACAAAGGTGAATGGCTCACTGATATTGGCGAAGCACTCACCATGTACGATCGTTACTGGACTGAACTGAAAACCGGTAAATAAAAATATTTAAAGCCTACAGCAGGAAAGTTTTTCCAAAGCTGTAGGCTTTTTATTGTCCTGAAAAAAATTCCCTATTTTTATAAAAATACTGTATACAATCTGCTTTTTTTACAAACCTCTGTTATAATACTTAATTAAGTAGTAACTTTAATTTTTCAATAGTTTTAGGGGGTCTGTTTATGAACTTATCAACAAAAATTTTAATTGCTCTCGGTTTAGGTATTATTGCCGGTTTACAACTGGGCGCTGAAGGTGCAACCTTCGCAAAAACTTGGATTGGGCCTTTGGGTACCATCTTTATGAACCTAATCAAAATGGTTATCGTTCCGCTAGTATTCTCCTCTTTGGTTATGGGTGTTTGCGGCTTGGGTGACGTCAAAAAACTCGGTCGCATTGGCTTCAAAACCATCGCTCTCTATTTGCTTACTACCGCATTTGCAATCGCTCTTGGTATTGCATTTGGCGTATTGGTAGAACCCGGTGTTGGCTTGAATATGTCCACTGAAGGCTTGAAAGTTACTGCAAAAGCTGCACCGCCTATTATGAAAGTTATTATCGACATCTTCCCCACCAATCCGTTGGGCGCAATGGTTAAAGCTAATATGCTGCAAATCATCCTCTTCGCTCTGTTTGTTGGCGTAGGTATCGTAGCTGTTGGTGAAAAAGCAGAAGCTTTGAAAAACACCATTGATGGTCTTGCAGAAGTTTGCTACAAAATGGTAGCAATTATCATGTCCTTTGCACCTGTTGGTGTATTTGGTTTGATTACCCCGGTAGTTGCTGCTAATGGTCCTGCAGTGCTCCTGCCCTTGCTGAAAGTTATCATCTGCGTATATGTTGGTTGCATTCTCCATGCGCTTATTGTTTATGGTACCTTGGTTGCTACTCTTGGCAAAACCTCTCCGATGGGATTCTTCAAAGGCATCGCACCTGCTTCTATTTTGGCATTCTCCAGCTGCTCCTCTTCCGGCACCTTGCCGCTGACCATGGACTGCATGCGTAAAATGGGCGTAAGCCAAAATATTTCTTCCTTTGTTCTTCCGTTAGGCGCTACCATCAACATGGACGGTACTGCATTGTACCAAGGTGTATGCGCACTGTTCGTGGCACAAATCTACGGCGTTGAATTAACTGGCGCACAATACTTAACCATCATGCTGACCGGTACCTTGGCTTCCATTGGTACTGCTGGCGTTCCGGGTGCAGGCTTCATTATGTTGACCATGATTCTGACTGCTCTTGGTTTGCCCCTCGAAGGCTCCGCTCTTATCGCAGGTATCGACCGTATCCTTGATATGCCGCGTACCTCCGTTAACGTAACCGGTGACGCAGCTGTTACCTTAATCGTTGACAAATCCGAAGCATAAAACTTCTAACTCAAAATTAAAAGCTCGCTCCGAATGGAGCGAGCCTTTTTTATTACTACTTTTTAATTTAAAATTATTAGAATTACCATAAGAACCAAAAACTTTAGCCAGCGTAGCGAACTACTATACATACGTCGGTTCAATAAGTAAATTTTTGCCAGACACATCCACAATACTCATAAAGACTTTTTCACTCTAGTGATGTATGTGTGCAACGACACGCTTATCAAAATTAAACCTGCACTAATAATCACAAACTTTGTCGGTAGCACATGCCCTAAGGCTCCACCCAATAGAGGTCCTACAACGCCACCAAACATTTGCGCTGATGTTACCAAGCCAAAGGCTTTTCCCCGTACAGTCTGGTCTGTAACCTCTACCAGATTAGCGTTGATATTAGGTATAGCTCCTGCAAGGAACAAGCCGTAAATAAACTGCACCGCTGCAAACTGATACACATCATTACTAAAAAGCTGAAACAAATTAACAATACCTGCACCTAAAGTAATGAAACAGAAGGTACGCACATAACCGTAGCGTTGTCCTCGCTTACCCCAAAAGGGCGCCGCCAGAATCCCCGCTATACCAGCCAGCGAGAAAATAATTCCTGACATCTGAATTGTTGCATCATCCACTTTACCCATTAACTGACCAACATATACTGTAATCAGAGGCTGTAAAATCATTACACATACCTGCACCAGGAAGAACATAGTCATGGTGAAGAGTAGCCCCTTATTTCTAAGTGACTCCCTCAAATCACTGAGCAGTTCAATCTCCCTGTTCTTACGTTCTTCACTAATAGGTACATCATGTACAAAGAAGATTACCAAGGCCGTTGCTACGAGCAGGCAAACGCAGCTTACCCAGAAGGACATCCTCATTCCAAACCAGCTGCTAAGATAACCACCAATCAACGGTCCTAAAATACCACCACTGGATAGCGCTGTCTGCATTAGCCCCATGCCCCACCCCATCTTGTCTATGGGAAGTGTTGAAGAAACTAAAGACATAGAAGCAGGCACAAAGCCACTAATAATCCCTGTAAAAGCACGCACTATCAGAAGCTGATACTCATCCTGACACAAAGCAGTGAACACATAAGAAAGTACCAAGCCTAACCCTGCGCGTATGGCCATCTTACGTTGTCCCACCTTATCAGCCCACGCTCCCCAGTAAGGAGCCATAACTGCGGAACCAAGAAAGGTTATGGAATAAACCAAGCCACTCCAAAAGCTAAGATGCTCCTCGCTCACATGCAGCTCCTGCAATAAAAAGACGGGCAGGAACGGAACACACATAGTATAACTAGCTGCAGCAAAGAATACGCCAATCCAGAGTACAGCTAAATTTACCTTCCAATTTATTTTCTTCTCACCCTGTTCATCAAACAAAGCCACTTTATCATCTCCAGCTCCAAGCTTTCATGAATATATTATACCACTCCTCTCAGAAGATGTTACTTTAGCAACGAAAAAAATCTTCTAATGGTAGAAGTTTTTGCAAGTTTATCTTTCTATAACTTAAAAATTCCTGTATAATATAGGAAATATGTTTTTAAAAGGATGTGTAATCTTGAAGCCATATACCCTGCAAGAATTAGAAGAACGTGGACTTTTCTCCAGCCTGCTCAGCGGCAAGCCTGTACAGAACGCATGGGCTGAGATTAACAATATTTTAGTGGAAGCTACCAAAGCCCAAGACCTTACCGCAGCCCAAGTAAAATCTGCTGTAAAAAAATGGGGCGCTAAAATGGATGAAACCAGCTTGGAACAACGTAGTGGTATTTACCGCAAGCTTGCTGATGTCATCTACAGTGAGGCACAAAGTGAGGATGATGAACTTTTTGCTCAAGGCAAACACTTGGCAGAGGTTTTAGAGCTCCCTCTCCATTTGGTAAAACTTGCTGACAAAGGCGCTAAGACCAACGCTTACTACAACCGTTGCGCTGCTCTTTTGACTGGTGAAGAAAAACTGGACATCCAAGCCTTGAACAAAGTGTTCAGCTACGATTACGAAGATGGTTTCGCAATTCGCCGCCAAGCTTTTGATGACCACTTTAATAAAATTTTTGACGGCATCAGCGAAAGCAGACGCTTCTCCGTTGAAGTAGAAGATGGTCTAATTACAGACTGCAAAACCTTGGACATTCCCTACGAGTTCAAGCCTCACATTTCCAGCGCTTTAGAAAAATATCGCAGTATCTGGAACGCAGAAAACCACGAAGTAACTGCTATGACAGACCTTAACCTGCCCTTGGAAAAAGGTGAAGCTTGCTACGCATACGCTAACAGCGGTCTCTGCGAACATAAAGTAGTTGAACGTGAAGACAACTATTTTGAATTGACCCGCAAATTCAATATAGATGAAACCGTTTCCTTCAAGGGTGAACACATCGAGCATCCTACTATTAAAGAAGAGACTACTGTTTTGGTGGAGTTAGGTTACTTCTTCCTCACTAACCAACGCATTATCTTCTTGGGACAAACCATTCATAAAGCAATTGCCTTAAAGGATATCGAAAATGCGACCTTTGACGGTATGAGCATGATTACCTACCATACTAAAAATGAAGGTAATGTTCTGTTCAAATACAGCGACGAATCCGCAGAAGTTATGTATGTAATCTTTAATCGCATTAAGAAAGGTGAATATAAACAATAAAGAAAAGAGTGTATTACAAATCAATCGTAATACACTCTTTTTTATCATTATCATTATAAAATTTCTAGAAGCGCTGGAAGTCGCGAAGCTTATTAAGCGAAGGCGTACTAAACGTACGTCGAGCAAGCAATTGCAGTTCCAACACAGCCAGACAGTGCTTATGGAAAAATTATATGCATTCTTTGATAGCTTTCGCCATACGTTTGATGCCTTCAACAATTCTGTCGTCCGGCATATTAGAATAGTTTACGCGCATGCTACGGTCAGTTTTGCCATTGGGATAGAAAGCGTCGCCAATTACAGCAGCAACCTTCATTTCAATGCATTTGTCGAAAACTTTACGAGCGCTTACGCCTTCGGGCATGGACAGCCACAGGAACAAGCCACCTTCTGGATGAGTCCAGGTGCAGCCAGCAGGCAGTTCTGCTTCCATGGTAGCGAGGATCAAGTCACGACGATGACGATACAGCTCTACAATTTTAGCAACGTGAGCGTCAAGGTCGTAGGCATCCATATACGCATCTGCAACGCCTTGGTCAAAATTAGAGGTGTGTAAGTCAGCACTTTGTTTGATTTTGATAAACTCGCTCAGTACATTTTTATCTGCTGCAACCCAACCAAGACGCAGGCCAGGGCAGAACACTTTGGAGAAAGTACCAAGGAACATTACCAAACCTTTAGTATCCAAGGATTTCAAGGAAGGCAGTATCTCTCCTTCAAAGCGCAGCTCGCCATAGGGATTATCTTCCAATACAGGCAGATTGTGTTTATTAACAACTTCCATAAATTTTTGACGGCGTTCCATAGACCAGGTACGACCGGTGGGATTTTGGAAGTCAGGAATTACATAAATAAATTTACAGTTGGGAGTGGTTTCCAGAATTTTGTCCAACTCTTCCGGGAGCAAGCCGCCATCATCAGTGGGAACTTCTACAAATTTAGGTTCATAAGCATTGAAAGCGTTAAGCGCGCCCAAATAAGAGGGGCTTTCGCACAGAACAACATCACCAGGGTTTAAGAACAGCTTACCAGCAAAGTCAAGGCATTGTTGGGAGCCGGTGGTAATGAGAATTTCATCAGGGTCAACATTAGTATGATATTTATCTGCCATACGTTTTGCGATCTTAGCGCGCAAAGACGGACGACCTTCAGTAGTTGCATACTGCAACAATTGGCGACCTTCCTTCATAACCAAGTCATGGGAAACCTTAGCAATTTCTTCTACAGGAAAAAGCTCCGGTGCAGGCAAACCACCAGCAAAAGAAATGATGTCTGGTTGTGCAGTCAGTTTTAAAAGCTCACGGATTTCGGACGCTTGCATACGTTCCATACGTTTTGAAAAGTTCATAATAAAATCTCTCCCTCATTTTTATTAGCAAAAATATTTTTTGTATGATTAATAATTGTAGCACTTTCCCCTGTTACGGACAAGAGAAAGTGCTATTAATTATAGAACTTATTGAATTATAGGCTCAAGCTGTAAACTTCTTTACGCTTTAATTAAACCTTTTTCTTCCAAGAACTCTGCCAAGAATTTACCAATTTTATTGGTCAGCTTCAAGCAGTTTTTCAGATGGTCTTTAGTGTTGAACTCAAAGGGCATCAAATCTTTGCACATAGTGGAACCAAACTCTGCTTCAAAACGATCATGGAATTCTTTGCTTACGGGATAGATTTCACTCAGCGGTTTTTCAGAAGGATGGTTACGACCAACCAAAGTGCTAATTACCATAGTGCAGCCAACCAACGCGCCGCAGATATGACGGGCATGACCAATGCCACCACCAAAGCCGGAGCAAAGACGCAGAGCGTTATCGTCAATATCAACGCCAGCTTCCTTACGGAAGGTTTCTACAATTGCTTCACAGCAGTTAAAACCTTGCTTAAAGTTATTGCCTACTGCCATTCCCATTTTTTCGCTAAACTCACTCATTTTTCTGCCTCCTTTACCATTCACGCTCGCGCAAAGCATCTTCCAAAGGAATATCAATCTTGAACCATTGCAGGATATATTCCAGAGCTGCCGCAATGCTTTCGCTAGCTACGGTTTCAATTTCACTATCCTGATCCCAAAATTCCTGTTGCAAACTGTTAATGAACATAGTAAATTCGTCTAGCTTATCCTGAATCAAGGAAGTATCCTTCAAGTCCATCCCTTCAAAATACTCAATTAAATGAATAAACTGCCATTTAATTTTGTCCACCAAAAACTGAGGGTAATAAGTATCCTCGTACATATTCTGCAACAAGACATACTGGTCATCAAACTTATCCATACAGTCAGAATCTCTCCTATTTTTTCCTATCAGATTCAGTTGCGTAGGGCCAACCACTCATACCGCCTTCAAGGCTGTGCACATTTTCATAGCCCAAGCCACGCAAAATACACTCTGCTTCGTAACCACGCAGGTCAATTTGACAAGAGGTAATAATTTTTTCACCGGGTTTTACAGGTAAATCCTTACCTTTTTCACGCAACTCACCCAAGGGCAAATTAACTTTGTTCTCTATGCCTGCAATACGATTAGCCGCAAACTCGCCGGTAGTACGTACGTCTACGAAAAGGTAGCCGGGTTCTTTTTTCATAGCTTCAAAATCTTTGGGATTAATGCCATTCATTTGACCTTCCAGTTTATTGTGCAGTACATTTGCCGCAGTAGCGATATTGTCGATAGGTCCGTTGAAAGGCGGTGCATAAGCAATGTCAAAATTGGAAAGGTCTTCCAGCTTAGCGCCCAAGGAGATTGCCGCAACCAAAGTATCGATACGTTTATCAACACCACCACGACCAACAGCTTGTACGCCCAATACACGCTCAGTTCCTTCTTCAGCAAGAAGCTTCAACACAATGTTCTTCACGCCAGGCATATAACCCAAGCGGTCACTACCGGGAACAACAACTGATTTAAACTTTAAGCCTGCTGCCGCTGCAGTACGCTCATTCAAGCCTGTAGCACCTGCTTGCCAATCCAGAATTTGGCATACACCCGTACCTAATACCCCAGGATATTTAATACCGTCACCGCAAATATTATCTGCGATAACCCTGCCATGTTTGTTAGCAGTAGAACCCATCGGAGTAAAAATCTTCGCTCCACTTACGCGATGAGTATTTTCTGCGCAGTCACCGCCTGCGTAAATTGACGGGTCACTGGTTTGCAGGTATTCGTTAACTGCGATGCAGCCAGTGTGTCCAATTTCAAGACCTGCCTCTTTAGCAAGCTCTACGTTAGGACGAACGCCAACAGCTACGATTACCAGTTGAGCAGGAATCTCACGCTTATCGGTCTGTACAGCGCTTACCACTCCGTCAGTAACTACAAAGCCTACGGTCTTTTCTTCTAAATATAAATTGATGCCTGCTTTTTGCAAAGGCTTCTTCACCAAATCAGCAAGCTCTTTATCAAGCATTTGGGGTAAAATTCTATCCTGCATTTCTACAATGCTGGTAGTCAAGCCACGTTTATGGAATGCTTCTGCCAATTCCATACCAATAAACCCTGCACCGATGATTACCACATCAGTTACGCCACGTTCAGAAATAGCAGCTTCCACAGCGTGCACATCCCAAGGGAACCAGAAGCTGTGAATTCCTTGGGCATCCGCATTGGGCAAAGGCAGTTTTACAGGAGTGGAACCGGTACCAAGCACCAGCACATCATATTCCAAAACCTTTTCCTCGCCAGCTTCAACGTAGGTAACAGCCTTAGCCGCGCGGTCAATTTTAGTTACGTTACAACCTGTACGTGCGTCAATACCCTTAACACTTTTGAAGAAAGCTGCATCGCGGGGAATCCCCTGGGGAGTATGGTCAAACTGGTTAAAGCTTTTAACGTCCCCACTCACATAATAGGGAAAACCGCAAGCACCATAGCTCAACTGTGGGCCACGTTCTAAAACAACGATTTCGATATCTTTATCGCGACGGCGTAAACGGGAAGCAGTTTTCATGCCAGTTGCCACGCCACCAATAATCACAACTCGTTTTGCCATAAAGTCACGCTCCTTGCACGATTATATTAATAGTAAATTCTACACGAGCAGTGCTTTTCCCTCTAATTATTTACTGCTATTTAAAAATTAAAGGCTGCCTACAACCTTGCGGTCATAAACAGCCTTCAAGCCTAAGTTACTTACAGCACGTTTTCTTCTGCGGAAACTTCTTCAATATTATTCTTTTCAGCGTAACCAGTCAGCACCAAAGTCAAAGCGCCGTCGCCAGTTACGTTACAAGCGGTACCAAAGCTGTCTTGCAATGCAAAGATGGTAAGCATCAAAGCAGTACCAGTAGCATCAAAGCCAAGTACACTGATGATGAGGCCAAGGGAAGCCATTACAGTACCACCGGGAACACCGGGAGCACCAATCGCAAATACACCCAACAGCAGGCAGAACAGAATCATATCGCCAAAAGCAGGCAAAGTACCGTACAATACTTGGGATACTACCATTACGAAGAAAACTTCAGTAAGTACGGAACCGCACAGGTGAATATTAGCAAACAGAGGAATACCAAAGTTTACCAAGTCTTTGCGCAAAACTTTAGATTTAAGTGCGCAACGCAAAGCGATTGCCAAGGTTGCAGCAGAGCTCATAGTGCCAACTGCGGTGATGTATGCAGGACCATAGTGTCTAACAACTTCCATGGGGTTCTTGCCGGAGTAAGCACCAGCAAAAAGGTAAAGTACTGCCATCCAAATATAGTGACCTACCATTACGATAGCAACTACCATCAGGAATACAGGCAATTGTTCAGTAATACTGCCTTCATAGGACAATGCGCAGAAGGTGCAGGCGATAAACACCGGCAGCAAGGGAATTACAACCCTAGTTACGATGGAAAGAACGATTTGTTGGAATTCTTCCAAGCATTTTGTAATGGTGGTGGAATTAGTCCAAGCCGCAGCCAAGCCAACCAAAACAGAAAGCACCAAAGCACTCATAACGCTCATGATGGGAGCAATCTTCAAATCAAAGAGCAGCTTCGGTAATTCTTTTAAACCATCCACCGCAGGGGTGATGTTTAAAGAAGGAATAATGCTGTAGCCTGCGAACATAGAGAAGAACGCGGCACCGATGGAAGAAACATAAGCCAAAATAATTGCCAGACGCAACATAACGCTAGCATTTTTACCCAAGCGGGTAATGGACGGTGCGATAAAGCCAATGATAATCAGCGGAACGCAGAACATGATGATATTACCAAGGAGGCTTTTACAGGTAAGGATCACCTGCATTAAAGATTCATTTGCCCCAAGGCCAACCACAATACCTAATACTACGCCAATAACAAGGCGTACAGGCAGGCTACCTAAAAAGTTACCCATTTTTTCACACTCCTTTTTTATAAATTTTGTTTGGGTTACATACAGATATAATAGTCCAAAAGCGAAAATACTTCAAGCTATTTTGGTGAATTTGTGAACAAAAATAAGCTCCTGCCGAAAAACAGGAGCTTATTGCATTTGTAATAGAAAATTCTTAGAAATACCGGAAGGCGCGAAGCAGTGAAATTCGTACCGCGCAGACGTACTAAACGTACGTCAAGCAAGCGAGTGAACTGCGACAAAGCATAATGGTGCTTATAACCTGTCTTATGCGAAGAACCAGTTCATAATCAGCATTGCACAAAGCGCATTCAAAAGACTTGCACTCATCAGCAAAGGCCAATATCTTTTGGGAACGTCTGCTACACCAAGCAAGCGACCCATATACTGGAGCTGCGCACCTAAAAGGAAGAAAGCAGGCATCAAAATAGTCAAATGACGCGGTTCCAAGATACCATTGTTGAACATACTTGCTGCCAAGCCAACTGCTGCAGAGCTGGAAAGCCAAGCGGTCAGAAGAACGGTAACAGCTTCGCCTGGCAAGCCGAAGATGAACATCATAGGACCAAAAATTTCGCCAACCAATTTCATAACGCCCAAAATACGTAATACTTCGGAAACAGCATAAGCCATCAAAATATTGGGAACCAGATTATTTACAGCGATGTTAAAGCCTTTACGCGCACCAATGATAAAAATATCAAAGGGGTTATTAGTAGTATGTTTAGATTGACCATTATTGCTCATCTTGGAAATCCCCCTTATAGAACAAATTTAACATAATGCGTACATAAATTGCGCCAACAAATTTAAAAATAAAGATTAACGCAAACGGAATCAAAAGTGCACAGGTAAGATTAGCAAAAAGTGCAGAGCCAATCATAAAATAGTTTGCAATCATGCCTGCACCAGAATATTGCCATGCACCCATAATTACCAGGTCTTTCTTGGTAATGAGACCATCATCATACAAGCCCTTAGTCAAAACAGCGCCTGCGTCAGTACTTTGCAAGTCGGTAATCAATGCCAAGCCAGTCAAACCAGGGATACCAAGCAACGGTTTCAAAAACGGAGTCAAGCATTTTTGAGCAGCTTTAATAGCGCCGTAATGTTCCAACACCTCAATCATGCCAAGAGCAAACATAACGCTAGGAACCAAGGATAAAGCAAACAGGAAACCACCGCGTGCACCTGCACCACCACTACCTACAAAGGTAGCTTTACCAGTTGCCTTAATAGCACCAAACTTACCAGTCAAGGTAGTAAAGTCAAAAGCACTTAACCATTTCATATCCGGAAAGTTTACCAATATACCGGAAAAGAATAAAATAGCAACAATCAGAGCAATGAATCCTTTAGGACCAACCTTCCATTGCTCGGGATCATATTGGGCAGAAACTTTTTTCTGCTCTTTGTTTTCTTCTTGCATCAAAACCCCTCCAATTTTTCTGAATGCATACATATACCTTCTATGTAATGTAATAGCTAAATTATACCTAAATAGAGACTGTTCTGTCAATAAATATGCAACTTATCAGCTTGTAATTTCAATTTTCTTGTGTTAAAATGCGTATGGAATATACAAACTTACTCTTAACCATTTAAATTACAAAAATATTTCTACAAGGAGAATAGTCATGGCTGTTTTAAACGTAAAAGAAATTTACAACGACCTGCACCAAATGCCCGAGCTTGGCTTGGAAGAATATAAAACCTCTGCTTATTTGGCAGATGCTTTGGAAAAACTAGGCTACGATGTTACCAGAAACGTCGGCGTAACCGGTGTTGTTGGTATTGAGAAGGGCGAAGAAGAAGGCCCCGTAATGTTGCTCCGTGCAGATATGGACGCACTGCCCTTCATCATCAATGGTGAACACGTTAACATCCACGCTTGCGGACATGATGCTCACAGTGCAATGCTCCTTGCTGCGGCTTCTGTCCTCAAAGGCAAAATCAAACGTGGCACTTTGAAAATCTTGTTCCAACCTGCGGAAGAGACCTTGAAAGGTGCTCTTGGCGTAATCGATGCAGGCGTGTTGGAAGATGTGGATATGGCTTTGGGCTTACACATCCGCCCCGTACAAGACATTCCCTTCGGCACCCTCTCCCCCGGCGTAAAACATTCCTCCAGCACCTTCGTAAAAGTTGTGCTGCGCGGACGTAGCGCTCACGCTTCCCGCCCCCACCTTGGCGTGAACACCATCGAAGCAGCCGCTGCCATCATTCACAGTGTTGGCGCAATCAAAATGAACCCTAACTTCTCTTGGAGCTGCAAGCCCACCATCATCAACGGCGGTGGTACTGCAACCAATATCATCCCCGACTGCACCTCCATGATGTTTGACATTCGCTCTCAAACCAATGAAATCATGAGCGAGCTGCTAGAACGCTTCCAGAAAGTTGTAAAGAACGTTGCTGAAGCCTTCGAGGCTGAAGCAGAAGTCATCTTCCCTGGTGGCGTAATCCCTGCCGCAGTTTTAGACGACGAGCTCACAGCAGAGGTTGCCGAGAGCATTAAAGAAGTTGTTGGCGAAGCGAACCTTATGCCCGTACTGAACAACACTGGCGGCGAAGACTTCCACTACTTCGCAAATAAATATCCCAACCTGAAAGCTGCCTACTTTGGCGTAGGTGTTGCTGCTGAACCGGGACTCCACGATCCTAATATGCACTTTAATATTGACGGTCTCCAAAATGGCGTTGATGTTCTGGTAAATATGACCTTGAAAAAATTGGGGTAAACATAACAGTAGAATAGTATATAATGTAGAAAACAGGATTTAACCTCGTACGAAGTTAAATCCTGTTTTTGTTTTAAATCTAAACTTACTTCATCTCTACGCTATACCATCATAAGTGTTATAGAAGTATTCAAAAATTTTCTCCTCATAATATTTATGGCGGTCATAAATAAATTGAGGTGCTTTGTAATAAATTATATCGATAATTTTAGTTTCGACCTGTGCTTTTGTTTCTTCCTTGTCTTTCCAATGGTCAAAGCTGTCAATCATCTCTTTAATTGTATCGTACATTTCTTTTGCCATAGCTTTGATATCGCTGATTTCTTTTTTAGAAAGCTTTTCAGAAAACAACAAGTCATAAATCGCGAGCTGCCTATCATTATCAAACTGCTCTCTTATATAACGTTGCATTTCTTCATTCATAGATTTGCTTAAATCCATAAGTTCCATAAACACTTTCTCAATGGCAACCCTATCTTTATCTTCATTATATTCATCTATAATCTCGTTATAGCGTTTATAATAATCTATTCTATTAGGATTACTAAAAATCATTTGGGCAAGCTGAACTTCTATCACTGCTTCCAAATCCCTTAGCAAAGTGTTCTTATGTTTCACACGCAAGAACTCTGCACGCAACAAATCAAAATCTATTTTGCTAATATCGAACTGCTTATTTTTACCCTTATCTGCTGCAAGTTCCAAAGCAATATGATCATTCATAATCTTGTTAATAGCAACCATAACATCAGTAGTATCAACATGCTTAATTTTTTCTTGAAGCATCTCAAAAATAGCAATAATTGCATTCTTATTCGCCTTGATTTCCGTAGTGATATCTTCCCTGTCCATATAGCGAAGCAACCGCTTCAACTCTAAGACGTGAGTTTGAAATGCCTTCTTCACTTCTAAGGGCAAACACAAAAGATTTTCTGCTTCATCAAGTAAAACAACCTTTTCAAAATCATTAGCGTTTATTAACTTATCGAGATTAAATCCGTGATTGGCAAGGAAACCTCTAATTTCTACAATCAATCCTTGCACACGTTTAAGCAATTCCTCTTTGTCAATTGTCGGATCTACACCATCACCTCTATTATTGTTAGTATATTCCGCTAAAGCTTGACGTAACGCCTTGATAATACCAACATAATCTACAATCAAGCCATTGGTTTTGCCTTCAGCCACACGATTTGCCCTTGCGATTGTTTGCATCAAAGTATGTGCTTTCATAGGCTTATCCAAATACAAGCACGAAAGAGACTTCACGTCAAAACCAGTCAGCCACATTGCACAAACAAAAACAATTCGGAAAGGATTTTCCGTTTCCTTGAACTCTTTATCAAGTTCACGCTTAACCATCTTTTCACGGTGCGGTCTAATATCTAAACCCCACTTCTTGAAAGTTTCCTCCTCGTTCTGTTCGTCACTAATGACAACCGCCATCTCTGTTTCTTGCATCCAACGAAGCTTCCGTTCTAATTCCAAAGCTTCTTGCTGTGAAGCATCTTTTATCTGCTTTTCCAGAAGCTTCATTTCAAAATCCCAATACTCCTGCACAAAATGGTACATGCGCACGCAAGTAACTTTGTTCAAACAAACGAACATCGCCTTGCCGCTTTCCCATAAGTCAGTATAATGCTTCACAAAATCGTGAGCAATAGAACGCAAACGCGGTTCCGCAGTCAGCAAATGAATCTCTTTGGCAAATTCTTTCTCCAACTTTTCTTTTTGGTCATCGTCCAAATCAGCATTTTCTATGGCATCCAAAATCTCTTGCGTAATTTCTGGGTTCTGCAAATTTTGAATCTTATCCCCACGATTTTCATAATACAACGGAACAGTAGCACCATCTTCTACAGCACGTTTGAAATCGTAAACAGAAATATATTCGCCAAAGGTACGCGCAGTTAAATCGTTACTGCCAAAAATAGGCGTACCTGTAAAACCAATTCTCGATGCCGTTGGCAAAAGGTTGCACATATTTTCTGCCAAATCACCATATTGGCTACGATGTGCTTCGTCAGAAATAATAATGATGTCGTGGTCAGGAATAATTGGCTCCAAACCACTTTGATTAAATTTATGAATCAAGGTAAAAATAAAGCTTGGGTTACCGTGCAACTTATCAAGCAAATCTTTACCACTACTTGCTATAAAACTGCTTGCCTTAGAGCTTCCTAACACTCCGCAACTTTCAAAAGTTCCGCTAATCTGCTTATTCAGCTCATCCCTATCAGTCAAAACCACAAAAGTAGGCGAACCAGTCAGCTTGCGTTTTATCTTTTGCGCAAAGAAAATCATGGAATAACTTTTACCACTACCTTGGGTATGCCAGAACACACCAAGCTTGCCATCCTTGAACTCTTTACGTTCAAATTTTTCTACCGCCTTATTGACGCCCAAGTACTGATGATTGCGTGCCAAAATTTTTGCAGTCCTACCATTAGCGTGGTCGTACAAAATAAAGTTTTCCAACAAATCAAGGAAGTTTTCTTTCTTGCAGATACCCAAAAGCATAGTTTCTAAAGCGACAACACCTTTTTCCTCTTCTTCAAGACGCTTCCACTCATGGAAAAATTCATACTTGCTACCCAAGGTACCAATCTTCGCATCCAACCCATTAGAGAAAATCACAAAGGCATTATAATAAAACAGTTGGGGTATTGCCTTTTGATAATCACGATAATTATCAATGTAAGCATTATAAATATCTACATTTTGTTTTTTCAACTCGATGAACAACAAGGGAATACCATTAACAAATCCCAAAATATCCGTCCTACGATTATAAATAGCACCGGAAATTTTAAGTTCCTGCACTGCAAGGAATGAATTGGATTCCACATTTACAAAATCAATTACAACAGCAGTCTTAGTAATGGTTTCACCACGCTCATCAACATCTGTTACCTTAATACCATCTTTAATGAGCTTGTACTTTTCTTCATTAATTTCTAATGGTTCCGCAGTAGAAAGATGTGCTTCTAAAATTCCCTTAGCTTCTGCAATTTGCTTATCAGTAATCCACGGATTAAGTTTTTTAAGAGCATTGGTAAAGTATTTAGGCAAAATAACTTCCTTGTAACTTTTGCGCCCAAAGATGCCACCATCACCTAACACTTCCTTGTTATGAGCATATACAACTTCCCAACCCAAAGTGTTTTGCAATAAATTGGCAGCACTACCTTGTATTAACTTGTTTTCGCAGTACTCGTTACTCATAAACTACACC